>CAZMUK010000013.1:0-26366 GCA_964569415.1 uncultured Luteolibacter sp.
CCATCATGGGGGCGTCCCGGGCCCGCTGGCTAGTGGGGTTGTGTTGACCGCTTACGAAAGAGGCAAATGGATGAAGCATCCAAACCCATTCAATTTACCACTCAATTTGAAGAGTTTTCTGGAAGTAGATCCCCGCAAACCCTGGAACCTGGTCCGCAATCTCCCGTTGTACTTATTAGACTACAGTAAGCTCAAGGCACAAGCCGCCTACAGCGAGTTCAAGTTTCCATTTGGCCGTCCATTTCCTTGACTGACGGTAAAGAACAATCAAAGCCGTTCCGCCCTGCGCCACTATTGTTTGCAGGATCTACATGTCGCGCGGCGGATCCACGCGCTGAAACCGGAGCGCCATGTCGATGTCGACTCCCGGATCGACGGGTTTGTGGCTCACATTGCCAGTTTTCGCGAAATCGAGGTGTTTGACATCCGCCCCCTTGACACGCCGATCCCGGGCGTGACTTTCCAAATGGAAGATCTGATGCAGTTGGGCGAATCCCTGATCGAATGCACGGACTCGCTGTCCTGACTCCACACCATCCAACACTTCAGCCTGAGACGCTACAGGGATCCGGTGGACCTCGACGGCTTCCACAAGGGGCTTGAGAACCTGAAGCGGATACTCAAACCGGGAGAGCCCTTCCATTATTCCACTCCCATGGGCCCGCAACGCATCGAGTTCAACGCCCACCGGATCTTCTCCGCCCGGTTCCTGATAGATTACTTTTCCAAGGACTACCTGATCGAGCGGTTTTCTTATCTCGACCTAGAGCCACACGTGCACGAGAACATGGCGCTCGACGATCCAGCCTTCACCACGATCTTCGGCTGTCGCTATGGCTGCGCGATCCTAGAAATGAGCAAGAAATAGAAATGCAGTCAGCCAAGGATGGATCAAACACCTGCCCATGCCGCCGCTGAGCTCTAGGACAGGATCCTTAACAATTCCCACAAACCCACCCAATCGAAATCGCCATACTCTAATCAAACAAGAGTGATGAAAATTCCAGAAAATCAATCCATGAGCTACGCCGAAAAAAACGTCCGCCTAGAGGGAGAAACCCATGACGCTTACGCCAAGGAGCGCTATGCCCAGTTCGCGGCGCACCTGCCGAAAGAATCGATGCGAGTGCTCGACGTCGGTGTGAACGATGGCAGCGGCGGCGTGGTGCTCAAGCAAAGCCGTCCGGAAGTCGAGTTACATGGCTTGGACTGCGTGGAGGACTGGTTGAAGAGGCTTCCCTCAGCGTATGCGGGCGGCGTTCAAGCCATGACATCGGACATTCCGGTTCCCGATTGCCATTTCTCAGCCATCGTCGCCGGAGAATTCCTGGAACACCTTTACCCCAAGGATGTGGATGCCACACTCGCTGAATTCCAGCGGGTACTGGAAATCGGCGGGCGCCTGCTGATGACCACTCCTAATCCGAACTCGCTGAAGATGCGCGCGAAGGGTCGCACCGTATTCGGCCGTAGCCACCTGACCCAGCATCATCCCGACGCACTGCGCATGAGGCTGAGGATGCACGGATTTTCCCGCGTCCGCTTCTATGGCTCGGGCAAGGCGACGCGCCTGGTCGGCGAGCATTTTCCATGGCTATCTGTCTATGGCAGCTACCTTGTGATCGCCGACAAATGGTGACAGCCATTTCATTCCGCTAACCATTGTCTTTCTATCAAACAAGGTAGTCATTCCCATGAAAGTATTATTGGTGGCAAACGTGGTAGACCACGGGACGCGGAGCATCACGGAATCCTACACCCGCGAGTTGAAGCCCTCGCAGACGATCGAGATACCGCTAGGCGTGAGACAGCTCGGATTCAAAGCATGGCGGGATCTAGGGCTGGGTCTCAGAAAATCCGCACGCGATGCCGACGTGGTGGTATGCCTTCATCACGGCGCCCTGTTTCTCGGAGCCTTGTTCCTGCCGCGATCACGGAAACTTCGCCGTGTCGCCATCACGGACTGGACCCGGGCCTTCCCGTCGCGTCGCAGAGATCTTTACATCCGCTGCTACAACCAAGTTTACGCCTTGCTTGTCCGCGCCTTCGACGTTATTTTCTCGCCCGCGCCCGGACTGAGACAATGTTACGAGTCGATGATCGATATGCGGCCCACCCTGTATCCGCTGCCCTACCCGGAAGTATCCCCGGACAAGTGGCCGGATCACCGCAAGGACGTAACGTCGATACTCTACATCGGTGCTAACATCAAACGCAAGGCTGGCGATGTGCTTTTGGAAATGTGGAAGATGAACCGCCCGGCTGGATGCGACTTGAGCTTCGTCTCCCCCGAGCCGCCAGAGGGCGACATTGACGGGGTTTTGTTTCTGACCGACATCAACGCCAACACACCGGAGCAGCAGGCTCTGCTGGAGACCCATTCCATTTTCCTGTTGCCGACCCGCCACGATGCCTACGGTTTCGCCGCGCTGGAAGCCCTGAACTTCGGACAGGTGGTGGTAACGACCACCGCAGCCGGCATCGCCTCCCTTGTCGTTGAGGCCGGAGGATTGGTCGGTGAATCCCCCGAAGAGGCGATTCGAATGGCTTTCGATCTCGCAACCAACCCCACGGAACTCGCCACACGCCGTGACCGCTGCCGGGAATTCATGAACGGCTACCCGGCACGGGTGCGGAAGCACTTGGATGAAGTCCTCGGCGCCATAAAATAAAATATTCATCAGCCATGAAAAATAAACTAGCCTTGAATTCGGCTCACAATTTAAAACCGAAAAAATAAATGTTTTATTAAATCTACCATTTTAAATAATTTGAGGTAAATCGGCATAAATATTAATTTTAAAATAATAAAATATGAATAATTCAATCCGTAGAAACATTAAACGCCTCCTGCTGGCTCTAGGTATGGGAAATCTTATTAAGCGTCCCCGTATCGCTCATGGTCCCGAGGGCATTAAGGCAGCAGGTCACCGCCGTTACGTAGGCGGGATGTGGGAAGAAATCGGGCAACTTCAGTTCGATTATTTGGTCTCGCAAGGATTGCGACCTGAACATGTTTTTTGCGACGTGGCATGCGGCAGCCTCAGAGCCGGGGTTTATCTGATTCCCTACCTCAACTCGGGCAACTATCTGGGAATCGAGAAGGAAACGGATCTTGTCAAAGCGGGAGTCGAGAAGGAGCTCAGCGCGGCAATCCTAGCTGATAGAAAGCCAGAGTTCGTGATTTCCTCGAGTTTTGAATTTGAGAAATTCACTAAGCAGCCGCAATTCGCGATTGCACAATCGCTCTTCACCCACCTTCCGCCGGAGATCATTCGGCTCTGTTTTCGTAAACTGCTCCCCACCATGGCAAGCGGTGGCGTATTCTACGGAACATACTTTGAATCCGAAAATGAATCGGATAATCCCACTGAACCACACGATCATGGGTTCTTCGTTTACACTCGCAAGCAGATGCTTGAGTTCGGCGAAGAGGAGGGATGGAAGGCAGAATACGTTGGAAGCTGGAACCATCCGAGAGATCAGGTTATTGTGCGCTACGTCAAGATCTGATGCGAGCGCTTCCTCATTCTTTCGTTCTTTGGTTGCTGTCAGTTAGTCGTGCATGGATGTCGTACTGCAAATTTGGAGCGTCCCCCTCAAGAATTGGACAGGGATCATGAGCTTTCCGAATCCCTTTGGGAGGACCAAAAAAGAAAAAAGATAGGGCGGGCGTGGTCAAGATGACGACAGCTTGCCGGGGTCTGCGGGGGGCAGCCCCAGGTTGTGCCGGAGCTGGAAAGGAGGTCACTCATGAATCCGGAATCCGAAGACATCAAACGCTGGACGGCACGGCGCAAGGCGGCCGTGGTTATGGACATCATCAAGGGCAAGACCACTACGATGGAAGTTGCTCGCACCCACGACCTCACCGTCGCCGAAGTCCAGTAGTGGATGAACGATTTCGTTTCCACAGGCACCGAGGCCTTGCGCTCTCATCCCCGCGATGCCGAGGCGCGCCACAAGGCGGAGAAGAAAGAGCTCCTCACCAAGATCGGCGCGCTCACCATGGAAAAAGAGGTCTGGATGATAGCCAGGGATATCTTGGGAAAATCCCTGCCCGACGCGAACTCATGAAAAAGGTCAAAAACACCTTGCTCGCGTCGGGCAAACAAGTCCCCTTTACCAAACTCTGCACCCGGCTCGGCCTGCCGCGCTCCACCGCATATCACCAGCCCCGCCAACGACGACCAAAGCCGTTGGACGAAGCGCTGGCCGCCCGCATCAAGCAGATCCACAAGAACAAACCAGCCTGCGGCGTGCGCGGCACATGGAGTCGTCTCCGCCACGGGCAGGGACACCTCGTCAACATCAAGAAGGTCCACCGCATCATGAAGCTCAAGGGCTGGACCCTTCCCATGCGCCGGTCCGGAAACCGCCCGCGCGTCAAGATCACCAGCTCCATCGCCGAAAACCCAAACCAGCGCTGGGCCACCTACCTCGCCCTCATCCACTGCGGGCGCGACGGGTGGTGCGTGTTTGTTCCCGTCATCGACTGCTGCACCCACAAAGTGCTCGGCCACGCGCTGGAGCGAACCGGTCGGGCCAAAACCGCTGAACGCGCCTTGGAGGAAACATTGCTCGCACGCTTCGGCACCCTGCGTAGCGCTCCTTCTGGCATGCTCCTGCGTCACGACAACGGACTGGTCTTCGGCTCCCGCCAATACCGCGCCGTGGTCTCCGATCACGGACTCAAACAGGAATACATCACCCCCTACACCTCACAGCAAAACGGCCTCTGCGAACGCTTCATCAAAACCTTCAAGGAAGAGTTCTGCTGGTGTCACCGCTTCGAGTCGATCGAACACGCCAGACTTAAACTCGGCGCTTGGATCCATCGCTACAACCACCACAGACACAACCATTCACTCAAATATCTCTCACCTAACCAATACCACCAAAAATAATGCAACAAAGCAGCCTGAATAACACAAATGGCTGTCCAACTTCCTGGGGAACACTACAAATTGCCAGATCATGAATTCCCATACTGTTTTCATCGTATCTGCTCCACGTAGTGGGAGCACTGTGCTGACCAATATGCTGGACAAGTATGAGGATGTGCTTTGCCTGCCGGAAACTTTCTTTCCCGGAGTGATGGAACTTGCGGACGACGTTGAATGGCAAAACCGCAGATGGATGGCAGCATTATTCGTGGTGAGTTGTTCGGACGGTTCGCCTCTCGATCTCGACGAGGCGGAAGCCTGCATTAGCGAGAACCGGCCTGAAACGTTCGAAGCATTGGCCGAAGCGATCGCGCTGAAGGCCGGCAGAGACCCCGCGAAGATCCGCACCGTAGTCTGGAAGTTCACACGAATGGTCGGGTGCTGGCGTTTCGCCGCCTCCGTAGGCGGGCGTTTCATTATTCTCCGGCGTAACCTCCTTAACGTCTATGAATCCCAATTCCGAGTTCCCTTTGGCGACAAGAACCGGAACCCGGCGCGCTTCGCCTTGTTTGCAGCCAGCTATGACGCGGCGTATTCCGGTTATCCGGACAGACAAACGCTTAGCTTGAATTATCCGGACATTCCCGCGTCTATGCTGCGGGTACTCGAATGGATCGGCTCCAGCGACACACCGCGCGGCACGACAGGCGGTGGAATGTGCGAGATCTCAGGACAACGACCGTGGCATAAGGAAATTGACAAGCCCTTCAAGAACGAAGACGCCCGAAAATTGGGAAATCTGAGTCCATGGCAAACCGCCAGCTATCGGCTCACCCGGGCAACCCTCTCTCTCATGCCGTTTGTCGCCCGCAAGGCCAGAACCCTGGCCGACCACCGGCAGATGGCCGCGCTGCGTACACAGGCAAGGGAATTACTCAAGATCAGCGACAATCCAACAGTATCATATTCCCATGAGTGAAGGTTCCCCCCACGTCAGCGTAGTGATGATCAACTACAACGGTTTGCCATGGCTAAGGGAGTCGATCTGTAGCGTGCTTGCTTCGAGTCAGGTGGAACTCGAACTGGTGGTGGTAGACGATTGCTCGACAGACGACTCACGAAACTATCTTGGGAACCTCGCGAATTTGAACCCGAACGTGGTTCCGGTGTTCTTGAAGGAAAACCAGGGCATCAGCGGTGCCCGGAACGCCGGAATTGAGGCTGCTCGGGGCACCTACGTCTCGCTGATTGATTCCGATGATCTCTTCCTTCCGGATACCCTTTATCGGCAGGTCGAAGCGTTCGAGAGACTGCGGGGTGCCTGTCCTGAACTCTCGCTACTGACTTCCGATGCGTGGCTCATCAACGAGGCAGGCGAGAGAAAAGGCCGCTACATTTCGCGGGAATGGTGGGACAGGGAAACCTGCGCAAATCCCCCATTATGGACATTGCCGAGCACCTTTTTCTTCCGCAAGGAGCATTCCGCACGCTTCCATCCCGGCTACCGCTCCGCAGATGCACCGATTTTCATCAGCCGCATGCTTGCGCTCGGATGCATCGGTTTTATTGGCGAGCCGCTCATCGAATATCGCCTCCGTATGTCATCGGTCACCAATGACCGGGGCGGACAAATGCTGCGTGAAATGGCTGCCGCAGAGGCATCACTACAAACGCACCGGTTGGACAATCCATTGGAAGCCGCCGATGTGCCCGCACCCGCTTGGCGCGACGTGGCTACCTGGGTTCATGGGCGAAACGCGAAGAACGCGGCGGCGAACGAAAAAACCGTAAGGGCGGCACGTGAACTCTTCATCGCCCTGGCCGCCCACCCGCAACGAACTCTCTCAAAGTTGGCCCGCGCCTTCGCAACCGTCGGCAAGCGATTCGTACGCTGACCTGCACCCCACCCAGAAACCTACGAATGACCATAATCAGCAACGGGTACTGCTGCGATACGTCGTGTCTTATTTGCACTGATGCGGAAGCGGCATAATAGCCATCCGGATAGTTCATATCTCCCCGAAATTTGCATGACTCAGAATCCCATGAAGCTGTCGGTCTTAATGGCCTGCCACAACCGCCGGGAGAAAACCCTGCGTTGTCTTGAAAGCCTTGATCTACCCGGAAACTCCGCCAAGGGAATCGATACAGTGGTCTGGCTGGTCGATGATGGCAGCACGGATGGCACCGCTGAAGCCGTCCGGGAAAGATTTCCGGAAGTCCGGCTCTTGACAGGCGACGGTAGGTTGTTCTGGTGCGGAGGAATGCGCGTGGCGTGGCAACACGCGGCACAGGAAGAAGCGGATGCTTACCTCTGGCTGAACGACGACGTAACACTCGATGTGGGTGCGATTCCACGCATGGCGGCGACGGCTAGTGAAAACCCGGACGCGATCGTCATCGGCTCCTGCCGCTGCCCGGAAACCGGTGACCATTCCTACGGAGGCCAACGCCGCACTGGTCGGCATCCTGGCAGGGTGAACGACTCTCCCCCCACGGATCGCTTGCAGGAGTGTGACACGTTCCAAGGAAATCTCGTTTGGGTTCCCACAAAGGTTTTCGCAACGGTAGGCAACATGGTCGGCTATAGCCATGCGATGGCAGACACGGATTACGGCTATGAGGCGGTGAAGCGCGGATTCCGGATTCTGATCGCCCCCGGATATTTTGGCACATGCCCGCGCAATCCCGACGATTCCTCCTGGCGCGACCGCTCGCTTCCTCTGGCTGCGCGTTTTAAAAAGATCACTTCGCTCAAGGGACTTCCTCCAAGGGATTGGTTCCGCTTCTGTTTACGTCATGGCGGGTTGATGGCACCTGTCTATTTCGCGGCACCTTATATCCGGGCTCTCCTGAACCGATAGCCGTTTCACCTTTCCGGCAGGCCCCGCGAACCGCCCACCTATCGAATCATGTCGCAACCGCCCATGAAAAGCCCTCTGCCCGTTCAGGAGCGTCTGCCCCTTCGCGTCGTGATGCTGCTCAACTACATCCCGCTCCATTTCATGAGCGCGATGAACCTCCTCGCCTCCCGAGTGGAGCGATTGACATTCCTTCTCTCGGTAAGCATGGAGTCGTCAAGGGACTGGAATCCGGACTTCGGGGCACTTGAGGTGAAAGTCCAGAAATCCATCTCGCTTCCTGTGAAGCACACACATCCTTTCGGCTTTGATTACCTCAGCAAGCTGCTCATCCCGGTTTCCACCTGGAGCGATCTCCGCCTCTTGCGACCGGATGTGGTTGTGTCCCTGGAAGTGGGTCCGCGCACGCTCCAGGCGTTTTTCCTCCGGTGGCTCGGGCTACGCTACAAACTAGTCGTCCAGGTGCGCGAATCGGAAATCACCGCAATGTCACGCGGACGCCTGCGCATCATGCTGCGGAAATTCATCCTGCCCCGTGTGGATCAGGTCCTCGTCAATGGCGAGAGCGGCCGTAGGCACGTGAAGGACTGCGGTGTGAGAGACGAGAATATCACGATCGTTCCGAGTGGTACCGACACGGTGCATTACGGCGGGAACCTGCTCACCCAAAGCGACTCCTCCGAACTGAAACTGCTTTATGTGGGAGCTTTGATTCCTCTGAAGGGGATAATCCCGTTTGCTACAATCCTAAGGGATGAGGCCGCACGCTCCAAGCGCAGGATCCGCTGGAAGGTGATCGGGCGTGGTGCCGATGAAGCGGCGCTTCAAGCCATCGACTGGCCACCCAACTTTGTCCTCGAGATGGGAGGGGCCTGCGAATACCATGAACTGCCCCGGATTTACGCCGATAATGACGTGTTTGTTATGCCTTCAGTCGCCGACGAATGGGGAATGGTCGTCAACGAAGCGATGGCCTCCGGCCTGCCTGTGCTTGGCTGCACAGGCACCCAGGCAGTGGAGGAGTTGGTAATACCTGGCGGGAATGGGTGGACTTATCAGCCAGGCGACGATGCCGACTTGAGAAAGGCATTGCGGGATATGTTCGATACCGAACCGACCTCCCTCCACGGAATGGGACATGCGGCCAGAGCGGTTGCTCTCGCATGCTCCGATCACCTGACCACCGAGCGAATACTCGTAGCATTACAGAAGGTCATGAATCCCCAACGAATTGCACCTCTATGCTCATGAAGATGAGAATTCTTTTATCAGCCTTTTACTGCTCACCCTACCGCGGCGGCGAGGCGGCGGTGGGCTGGCAGGTAGCCTCGCGCCTCGCCATGACTGGGCACGACGTGCACGTGATCTGCGGGGACTTGTCCGATGACGAACCCACACGTACGGATCTTGAACGATATATCTCTGAACAAGGACTGCCCAAGGGGCTGACGATCCACCATGTCGGGGCGGATGCGGCGGCACGGCGGCTCCATGACTGGCACTGCAAGCCAGGCATGTGGTTCCTTTATTATGCCGCTTACCGTCACTGGCAAAGACTCGCTCTCGCAAAGGTCGTTGAATTACATCAGCAAAACCCCTTCGATCTCGTCCATCAACTCACGATCATAGGCTACCGCGAGCCAGGAGATCTGTGGAGAACGGGTATTCCATTCTTCTGGGGCCCTATCAACGGAGCGGCCGTCATGCCCTGGCGTTACATCCCCGGATTGGGAGGAGGCGGTGCCTATCGGCACCTAACCCGCAATCTGATGAACGCCTTGCAGATGAGGTTGCCTGGTAAAAGCCGTCGTGCGGCACACGCCGCGGCGAAAATCTGGGCGGTTACGAAAGAAGACCAGATGATGGTGGAAAAGATCTGGAAATGTCGGGCGGAATTGATGATCGAGACCGGCGCAACCCCATCCGCAGATGGTCGCGTGAAATCAAGACAGGACGGGGAGCCTTTGCGCCTCGTCTGGTGCGGAATCATCGAAGCTAGAAAGGCGCTCCATCTGTTGCTACAAGCGCTTGGTGGTCTGCCATCCTCCGTTACTTGGGAACTCCAGATCATAGGCAACGGTCCACAGCGTGACTTTTGTGAGGCGCTAGCCAGAAGTCTTGGGATTGACGGTAGGGTGCGGTGGTCTGGCAATGTGGATCACGCTGAGGCTCAACGACTGATGGAACACGGACATGTGCTGCTCCACAGCGCTCTCAAGGAAGGTACTCCGCACGTGGTCCTAGAGGCAATGACACGGGGCTTGCCAGTGATCTGTCATGAAGCTTGCGGAATGGGGGTGGCCGTGGATCAGAACTCAGGGATCAAAATTAGGATGCTTGACCCTAAAACCAGCATTACGGGTTTCAGAGATGCGATCCTCCGCATTGCAGCCGAACCGGGACTTCTTGAATCGCTTTCTGAAGGAGCCCTGTTACGTGTCCGTGATTTATCTTGGGATGTGAAGATTGAAAAATTCAGCGATACTTACCGCAAGGTGATAGAACACATGGCGAATAAGGGTACCGCACCATGAATCACGGAATCTGTACGTAACCGCGGATTTAGAGTCGAATTATGGATTTTGATGAAATAAGGGGCGCACCCAATACACCCCCTCTCCGCATCCTCCAGGTGTTTAACCAATACTTAGAGCAAGGTGGCGAAGAAGTATGGGTAAACGAGGCGGCGAGATTGTCGGGGAAGTCGTTTCGCATCGACGACCTACGTTTCCAGAGCAGCGAGTGGACGGGGCGGGGTGCGCCTACGCTCATAAAACAGGCGCAGCAGGTATGGAATAATCCGGAATCGCGGAAACGGATGCGGGCGGCGGTGGCTGACGTGAGACCGGATGTATTGCTTTTTCACAACCTGATTCCGGTGGGCTCGCTAGGGCTGTATGATGAAGCGCAGCAGCTTGGTTTGCCGGTGGTTCAGTATATCCACAACTTCCGCCCCTTTAGCGCCTCTGGGACATTGTGGGTCAACGGACGGGTCAATCCGGCCGGTTTGCGGGGTAATCCCTGGCCCGAGGTGATGGGGAGAGCGTGGGAGCGATCCTTCCTGAAAACCTTCCTCGTCGCGGGCTACCAGTCCAAGCTCGTATCATCCGGCACGCTGGATGTCGTGCGTCGCTGGATCGCGATCTCGGAATTTATGCGCATGCAATTCATCATGGCGGGTATCCCGGCGGATCGGGTTATAACGCTGCGGCACTGCTGGCGTCCACAGGCGACACCGGATCCGGCAAAAATGTCCGCGCATTACCTTTTTCTAGGCCGTCTGGTGGAGGAGAAAGGCATTTTCACCCTGCTCAAGGCATGGGCGATCTTGGAGAAACGGCTAGGCAAAGCTTGTCCGCGGGTGGTGATCGCCGGCTCCGGCCCTGCCGAAAAAAAGATCCACGCAATGGCAAGCCGAATGCGCCATGTGGTGTGCGTTGGGTTCGTGGAGGGAAAAACGAAGGAGGATTTGCTGCACGGCTGCCGCGCGCTTATAGCCCCCTCTATCTGGTGGGAGCCGCTGGGGCTAATCGTGTACGAGGCCTACGACTACGGCAGGCCCGTCTTGGTCGCCGCTTCCGGCGGGCTTAAGGAAACCGTGGTGGAGGGCGAAACCGGTTTTCTGCATCAGCCGGGCAGCGCGGCGGCCTTGGCGGAGGCCGTGGAAAAGATGGAACAACAGGGCGCGGAAGGCCGCGTCAGGATGGGGGAAAGCGGAAGGGAATGGCTACTTAATAACGCGGCACCTTCCGTCTGGCTGGAAAGGTTTACGGAGATCATACGCGAGGCGAGGGATTTTGGCCGGTAGGGCTGGTATTTTGGTGTTTCGCTATGGCGAAAGAAGTGGTCGGCGCGCGCCGATTCTTTCTCACTTTATTATCTTAATAAACCGAAGCACAGATCCACCGGGTCGCGAGGCGACAACCTAAACATCGGTTCACCGAAAGACCCATTCATGAACCTCATTTTCAAAAAACTGGTCGCTAAGATCAAGAGGCTGCGCGACGCGTATCTCGTTAAGGTAAAGTGGCGGAGGTATTCGCTGGGGCAGGGCTTCCACGCCGGGCGGCAAGTGGTACTCTGGGCTCCCAACGAGTTGAAGATCGGCAACGACTGCTACATCGGGCGCTACAGCCAGATCGAGTGCGACGCGGACATAGGCCACAGCGTGATCATAGCGAACATGGTATCCTTCGTAGGCCGCTACGACCACCATTTCCGCCACGTGGGCACACCAACCCGCTTGTCACGGCAAATTCGCGATCCGAACTACGATTGGAAGGGAAACGACATCAAGGTAACCGTCGGCGATGATGTCTGGATCGGTTATGGGGCCATTATCCTGAGCGGTGTGACTATCGGCGAGGGCAGTGTGGTCGCAGCGGGGGCAGTGGTTACCAAGGATGTGGATGCTTACACGGTTGTCGGGGGCAATCCAGCGAAAAAAATCTGCGACCGTTTCAAGAACTCTGAAGATCTTCACCTACATCGTCTGGCACTCACAGCCAAGCGGAAGGTTATTGATGATAAAGAGAGGAAAAGATAATTTCTGATCGACGATTTCACCCATTTGAAACTGTCTATCTTAAAAGCAGTTATCTGATATCTTATGTATCACAGTGTTGTACTGGATCTATTGATGACTGCGAACGGTCTAAGGTCATGCTTTCAATCTCAAGATAATCATGGCCGATGTCACTTCCTCGCTGTTCTGTGTCTTCGGAAATCCGGTAATTGCCCAAGCGTATTGATGAAGAAGACCATCGCCATCATTTCCATGAGACGCTGTGGAAGTCGGTATCGCTTGGACTTCTTGCAAAACATGCTGGCTCTGCCGCGGGTCTCACCCTGTTGGACTATGGGTAGGCAGGGGGGAGGCGCTGAAAATAGCTCTAGGGATTGGCGTTCGGGTTCTAGATACTGATCCGGATCCCGATTGCGTCGCACTGTCCTTCGCTCACGGTAAGTCCATGCTTCTGGAGAGACAGGATGATCCCGCCTCACAGTTCGGGGAGAAGCAATTCGATGTGGTTACATGCTTCCACGTTCTTGAACATGTGGACCGCCCGCGCGCTGTGCTCGGATCACTGGCAAGGATTGCCCGGCGCTATGTGGCGGTCGCCGTGTTGCACCCTCGATTCCTGCCGCGTCCACACGCTTTCACGCGCGAGCCGAGGGCAGTGAACGAAGGGCATCTTCAAGGATGGGACCATCCGCATTTCAGGAATTTGGCGGAGCGTCATTGTGGTCTACGCATCATCGCATGTGGACATGTTCACGTTAAGATACCAGTGATAGGAAATCTGGTCGGGAAGTGCGGTGGCGATGCCATACTGCGCCGCCTTGAAGCCGGTACATAAGTGCGCTGGCTGCCGTACCATTCCTGCTCTGTGATTGCATTTCTGGAGCTTGTCTGAATTTATTTACTTTACGTTACCATGCTATTCAATTCCTGGCCATTCCTTACTCTATTACTGATCACGCTGCCACTGTATTACCTGCCTTTCGGCGGATCGCAGCGGCGGGTGTGGCAGGTCGGCCTGCTGCTCGCGGCCAGCGCAGTATTCTATGCGTGGGAGGAGCCGAGACTTCTCATCTTACTCGGATTATCTTGTTTAGGGAACGCGATAGCTGTCGAGCGCATTTTATTTTGGAAAGCGAAGGGTCTGTCTTGCTTAAATTCAATTATTCCACCTTCGTCAACTGGAGGCTTTGTTTGTCCTTCCCTCCGGAAGGATATTTTACAAGATGCTATTGACGCTGAGGGTAGGGCACTCGGCCATTGCGGAACCGACCGCTCGCACAGCTCCGATTCCAAGGCCCGCCTTTGGCTATTTTGGACCGTGGCCCTCAATCTTGGATTTCTTGCGTTTTTCAAGTACGCGGGATTTATTTCGGCACTTCTTCCCGAGACGCAAGTCACTAAATCACTGACGCAGTGGGCAACCGGAATTCCCCTGCCTGTTGGCATCTCCTTTTACACATTTCAAGGGATTTCTCTTGTAGTTGATGTGTGGCGTTCAGACATCAGCGCCCACACGACGCGGCGACTCTCGGCGCGGGGAGTTAGGCGTAGCACATCGATTGCTGACACCAGTTTCTACATCGCATTCTTTCCACAACTAGTTGCGGGGCCCATTGTCAAGGCACACGAGTTCGTCGATCAGATCGGCGCTAAGTATTTTCACGATATCGATTGGATGACAGTGCGGCGTGGCCTTATTTCAGGTTACTTCCTAAAAGTTTTCGTGGCTGACAATCTGGCGGAGAACACGATCACGCTAAGTGCTCCAGGGTTTAATTTGGCGGGCGCGGGCCCGATTTCGCTGGGATCAATGTTGTACGGATATTCGCTTCAGATTTTCGCCGATTTTGCCGGATATTCCTTAATCGCTATCGGGCTTGGTGCCCTATTCGGCTATCATCTCCCGCCCAACTTCAATTTCCCATACCTCTCGACCAGCATCACCGAGTTCTGGCGCCGCTGGCACTTGTCACTCTCTTCATGGCTGCGGGACTACCTCTACATTCCCCTCGGCGGAAACAGGAAGGGCACGGGGAGAACCTACTTCAACCTTTTCCTCGTTATGTTCCTCGGTGGTCTCTGGCACGGTGCGGCATGGAAGTTCGCTCTGTGGGGAAGCTTGCACGGCGTATTCCTCGCTTTGGAGCGACTTGCGGGATCCGCATTGCGCAAACATGATTCTGCGTTGAGTCAGGGCAGACAATTCAGCCTCGGAGGAGCAACCGGGCATCGTGCCTCTTCACCCAATTTCGCTTTCACGTCATTCCTGAAGCATTTTGTTAAGTGGCTTGTCACATTCCACCTCGTCACATTCCTCTGGCTTGCCTTTATGATGCCGGATCTTGCAAGCATCCGAGCGTTCTTCGTCGGTCTTTCCAATGCCCATCTCGGCTTTTCTGGGCCTCCTATCTTTTCCCTGCTCTTTTACGGATCCGTTGTCGTTCTCTATCATGTTTGGGGTTGGTTGAGGGAACATCGCAAACAGTTAGCCGGGAGATTGTCTCGCTCCCAGCTGGAACCTCTTCTCCATGGCGCGATGATATTCCTAATCATAACGAATCCAGGAGCACCAAGAGGGTTTATATACTTCCAATTCTGATCGTACACCCCGACGAATTATCGAGTTAAGCACTTCTCTTCGTTGGGTAGCGTGTAGTTTCCAGTCCGCAACGATTGTCCCTTCCCGCATGCCATATCACTTCACATTCGGCCTCAGTCTTGCAGCCTGCTTCGTTCTTCAGTGGTTCGCATTGCGTGGCAGCGGTGGGAGGACGACTAAGAGCGAGTCGAATTTCTTCTCATCTGTAGCGCGAATTCAGACTGGAGTTCGGGATTCCCCGGATTTCATGTTGCTTGGTTCCTCGATGACGGGTCGCTTTCCGGATCGGACTTCGGGATTCAAAGGTGTGGCGAACCTAGGTTGTGACGGCGGGAGTGCGCTTGACACCCTCAGAGCAATTGACAAGGGAACTCTTCCCTCGGCACCGGTGCTCATCATTGAGGGGAACACCTTCTATCGCTCGCTCAGTGGCGCTCCAAGTCAAACTGCGGATGCAATTGATGGACCATGGTTCTCGGTTGGACGCGCTTTTCCCTTGCTTGGCGCAACAGCGAGGCCATCCGCCTTCGTTTACTCGAAGTTGCTGGCGCGGCGAACCGGAAAGGCAGGTGATAGCGATGGGCCTTCCCTGCCCCACGGTTCGGTTCAAGTAGTCGGCAGGACTGTTCTGCTATCGGAACAGGAAGGGGCTTTGGTTGATGAGATCACCGGGATCCTCAAACGCTTGGAGTCTGCGGGCAGCAGGGTGATCCTTGTCATCCTTCCGCCGGGCGCGGCGGCTGATAGTCCCAACATACGGTTGCCGATGGCCGTATCGGGTCGGGCCGGGGTTCCGCTGCTTGACCTTACCTCTGAGGCTGCCCGCAAAATGATCCGCTTTACGGATGGTGTTCATCTGGATGCGGGTAGCGCCTCGGCATGCTTGCGAACCATCCTTCGGGCGACCAAAGATCAGGCGTTCACTGGGCCATGATCCGTGCGCTTTTCAGGGCCTCCGGTTGGAAGTCTGGCCGACTGCTCGCGGCATTCAGTAGGCTGACTCGGTACCGTGCAGACCGAAAGACATATCGGCGCCTTGCAGGACAGGAAATTTCATGGGGCAAGGAACAGCCAATTCTTCACGAATGGCAGGAGCCCAGCGGCCGGGTCGGAACCTACATGCTCCAGGATCTTACGGTCGCCCGTTGGATTCACGACGCAGCACCAACGCGGCATGTGGATGTCGGTTCGCGGATCGACGGATTTATCGGCAACCTAGCCTCGTTCCGCAGAGTTGAGGTAATTGACATTCGTCCCCCGCCCCAAGCGGTTCCCGGTGTGTTGTTTCATCAAATCGACCTTATGAGGGAGCTCCCTACCGCATGGGTTGGCTCTACTGATTCCCTTTCCTGTCTTCATACCATTGAGCACTTCGGCCTTGGACGCTACGGCGACCGAATTGATCCGATGGGACATCTCAAGGGACTGGAGCAGTTAAAGCAAATGGTGAAACCGGGCGGCCTGATGTTTCTCTCGACGCCGATCGGCCCCGAGCGGGTAGAGTTCAATGCCCACCGGGTGTTTGCAGCCCATACCTTGCTTGGTTGGTTCGAGCATGGATGGACAGTCGAGCGCTTTGCCTTCATCGACGACGCCAACTGCCTTCACACCGACGTGGATCCGAGCGGACCAGAGGTCGGACGCAGCTTTGGCTGTACCCTTGGAGTGGGGATCGTGATGGCGCGAAAAGCCTTGCCCATCCAGCAGCAGTGAACCACTCGTCAATCGGCGACTACTCAGGATGACTTATCCTCCATGATCCGGGTTGTGATGCTCGGCCGATTGGGAAACAACCTTTTCCAATATGCCTTTGGAAGGGTTCTCGCGGAAAGGCACGGGGGTCCTCTGGTGCTCGATGGCTCGTGGTTCAACGAAGATTCTTGGAGATTCGCATCCCCGCTGGGTTCATTACCCGGGTTTACGAAGGGTCGGGCCAAATTGGTCCGGCCTTTTTCGTTTGGTTCGCGCGTTTTGAGGAAAGTCACAGGACGCCACCACTGGCAGTACTTGGGATTGTCAGAGATCCAGGAACGACAAGCAGATCATTCCTTTGATATCTCCCTCCACCAAGCACCGGCCGACTGCGTAGTATTCGGCTACTTCCAAAGTCATCTCTACTTCGATGGGATCAAGAAAATCCTTCGGGATGAGTTGAATACGGATGATCTTGGGCTCGAGAGAGGGCACGAAGAACTTGCGGCCTTGCTGAAGGCCCCCACTTCTGTCGCAATCCATGTCCGCCGGACGGACTATCTCGCCAATCCCCGGATTCATCAGTTAAACCTCGATTGGTATCATCGTGCAATGGATCTCATGCGGGAGCGTGTTGCGCAGGCCCGGTTCTTCGTCTTTTCCGATGACCCGGACTGGTGCCTGTACAACTTCAAGGGACCCTCCATAACGGTTTGCACCCACTCGAACTCTCTCGCTCCACTCGTAGACCTTCATCTGATGAAAACAGCATCGCACCACATTATTGCGAACAGCAGTTTTTCCTGGTGGGCTGCATGGCTTGGGACCAAGCCCGGCCAGCAGGTCATCATGCCCGATCGTTGGTTCGACCGGGACATCACCGCTCCGGCCGCGGAGAAGTGCCTGCCTGAGTGGACGATGCTCCCTATCGGTTAACAAATCCCGGTCCCCCGCCCTGCGCTGAAATCACAGGACTGAAGTGCTTTCCCATGCTGGTCTCGATACTCATTCCTGTCTACAACGAGGAATCGCTTATTTGCGAACTTCTGAGCAGGGTGCTCGCGATTGAGCTGGGTGAGGAATTAGAGAAAGAAGTGGTGATTGTGAACGACGGTTCCTCCGACCAGACATGTGCCCGGATCGAAGAGTGCATCGGCCAACACACGGGAACACCCATCACCTATCTCCTCCATGCCCATAATCAGGGAAAGGGTGCCGCGGTCCGGACCGCGCTCGGTGCGGCGCGGGGGCAGATCCTGATCATACAGGACGCGGATCTCGAATATGATCCGAATGAGATCCTCGATGTGATTGGGCCGATTGTGGAGGGGCGGCATCGGGTCGTCTATGGTTCCCGAATCCTCAAAGAAAAGGCTCTCGGCCGTTCCGGTCTGTGCGGCCTTGTGACCGGAAAGCACCCTCACTCCTATGTGCTCGCCTACCTGGGGGGATTGGCCATCACCAAATCAGTCAACTTCATCACCGGTGCGAAACTGACGGACGAACCGACCTGCTACAAGGCCTTCCATCGTTCGGTGCTGGAACCGCTTCAGATCGAGAGCAATGACTTCGCCTGGGAGCCTGAGATCACCATGAAGATTCTCACCAGTGGAATTCCGATTCACGAGGTTCCTGTTTCCTACCATCCCCGTCGCAACGCCGATGGAAAAAAGATCAATTGGCGTGACGGACTCAAGGCCTTGTGGACCGTCTGGAAATTTCGCTGAGGAGACTGGATCGTCCGTATCGCCAAGCATCACAACTTCAATCGATCCATGTTTCGCGGAATTTCCCGCCATTCCCGCTGCATCCTCGTCATCGTCGGCGCGGTCATCATTTGGTTTTCCCCGTGGTGGGCCGGGGGGCGGTTGCTTGCGCCGCTGGACATTCTCAACGAGATGATGCAGCCGTGGCGCGGGGCAAGTGAAGAGGTTCGTGTGAAGAACCATACCGTTGCCGACGGAGTCACCCAGTACCTCATCTATCGACAGGTGGCTGCCGATAGCTATCGCCGCGAGGGATGGATGGGGTGGAGCACCCTCAAGTACGGCGGATCCGCCGAGTACGCGAACACGATGGCGCTGTACTACGACTGGACCATGCAGCTCCACCGTTGGCTTGATTTCTGGACGGGGTGGCACATGGGAATCATGCTCCAGATTCTTATCGCGGCGATCGGCATGTATTTTGTGCTTGGAAGCCATAACATTTGCGGTCTTTGGTCCACGACCGGGGCTCTTCTTTACGCGGCAAACTCACAATTCGCGGTCTGGATTCATCATCGGTGGACGGTCGGCGCTTTCTGTTGGGTGCCTTGGATCGTGTTTGCCGCAAGCATACACCGGTCCGGCACCCGGGCGGCCTGGTTTCTCGTTCCTGTTTTTTCGGCGCTCGCCATGCTGGGGGGAACGCTCCAGCACACGGGGATGGTCTTGTTGGTTCTGGCCATTCTCTGGTCTGCCGAGGCGTTCGGTCTTTGGCGGGACCGGGCCTCCGGTTCATCTTCTCCTCCGTGGTTCGGGGCACAGGCCCGCCTTTTGCTGCGCTACGGGTCGTGGACCCTCTTTGCCTGTGGTCTCGCCGGATTGATGATCCTGCCCTGCACGGAGGCGTTTCTCACCTCGAGTCGTCTCGGTCTCCATACCGTATTGAACGGAATGAATCCCGGGGGGCTGTATCCGGAGGGATTCCTCCAGCCGATTCTCAATGCGATCTCCTACCCATTTCATCTCTTCCCAAGCATTCTTGGTTCGGCATCGACTTTGGATGGTTGGAAGGTATTCAAGAGCAAGCTGTGCTATGTTACCTACTTCGGGACCATACCGATGATCATCGCAGCGACCGCGCTCTTCCGGCGACGAGTTCCTCCAGCATCGATCGCGCTAATGATCGCTGGTCTCCTGCTTCCCCTGACCCCGTTGGTCCGCTATTTTTATCAAAGGCTTCATATTCTATTCATTCTTGGTGGAATCATTGCTTTTGCCCACTTCATGCAGTTTGCCAGCCCTGACACAAAGCGGCGATTGCTGCGCCGAACTCTCATTGCTTCGGTCTCTCTCTTCCTTCTATGGATAATCCTTAGCATCGCGATCTATTGGCAGGCAGATTCCCTGGAAGGTTTTCTCGCTTCTAAATTCCTTGGTGGCGCAGAAGGAAGCGCGTTTGGCTACTTCCGGGATTGGATGAGCGGTCGATTCGGAGGGTTTTTCGGAAACCTTTTTGTCTGGGCCCCCGCTCAGGTGGTGCCGCTGTTGCTCTTCGGAGGTTCGCTGGCGGCTCTGGCGCTTTCCATTTCATCCAGCACTCGGGTTTCCCGGCCTGCGTGCTTTGCTTTGTCGGTGCTTCTAATCGTTGACTGCACGGTTCTCGCAGCGGGGAATGTCGTCTACTGCGATCCGCAGCAGCATCCTGCCTACCCTGCCACGCCGGAATCGGACATCTTGCTTCGAGAGGTTGGTAAATCAGGTCGGGTGCACATTGTTATCAAGGAGGGAGGCGGGCACATGGCGGTGACTCCTTTTGTGCCGAACACGCTCTCTGCATACGGGATCGCCTCCTCAGGCGGTTACGACAGCATCGTTCCCGACGGCATGTGGCTTGAGTGCCTTCGGACCCATAATCCCGTTCGACTGGGAGTTCTTGGGGTGACTCATCTTGTAACCTATCCTGGCAATCCCATTCCATTTACCGGATG
Organism: uncultured Luteolibacter sp.; assembly: GCA_964569415.1. Classification (GTDB taxonomy): domain Bacteria; phylum Verrucomicrobiota; class Verrucomicrobiia; order Verrucomicrobiales; family Akkermansiaceae; genus Luteolibacter. Next base: position 20,258 of record CAZMUK010000013.1, read on the forward strand.
GAACGAGGTCTCCCGCACACAGGGTATGGTTCTCTATGAGAATCCTGAGCAGATTCCGCGCTATGTGGGCTTCTCATCAAGAGACCAAATGACGGCATTCTTGGAGATGGGAAGGAACGGCACCTCCTTTGTTTCACTCCATGAGCAGACAGGACACGAAAACTCCCGCCGTCTTAAGGTCCCGGAAGGGGTTCGTTGGGTGAGAATCGCGGAGAATCAGGAGAATGGCTGGCAATTTCGGACATCCGATGCCGGGGATTGGCATTCGGTGGAACGGGGGCCGGACAAAAGCATCGTCATTGATCTCGGGGAATCCGACCGGGAACGGGATCTGCTAATGCGCTATCGGCCGCCATTGCGCAGGGTAGGTTTTTTCATTTCGGGGATCTCCCTACTGGCCCTTTTCCTAACGCAAGTTGTCATCGTTCGCAGGGGCGTATCCTCCTCGATTTCATCGGAGAAGCGTTCTCCAGCGCGTGGCGAACCCTCCATGGAAAAGCCTTCGAAGGCCGTTGGCTAAGCGGCGAAATTGATGTACTCCTTTCGCCAAGGTTCCAACCTACGGAGCAATCTGATGGCTTAACTCGCGGGTCCCACCTTTCTCATGGACTTCACCATCGTCACCCCTTCCCTAAACCACGGAGCATTCCTTGGCGATTGCCTTCGAAGCGTGGCCAATCAAGACGATGTCACGCTCGAGCACCTGGTGATAGACGGAGGATCGACTGATGGCAGTGCGGAGATCGCCGCGCGGTTTCCTCATGTGACATGGGTTCAGGAGCCCGACTCCGGGACCTCGGATGCCATTGGAAAAGGTTTTGACCGCGCAAAAGGCGACTGGGTGATGTGGCTGAATGCGGATGACCGGCTTTTGCCCGGTGTGCTGTCACGGATCCTCGGGCATCTTCGGGAGCGGCGCGAGGATGTCGTGTACGGGGACTGGAACCTCATGGACATGAAAGGCTGTTTCATCCGCACGGTTCGTTCTCCTCGCTGGAGCCGCTTTGTCCACATTCACCACCACTGCTATGTCGCGTCCACGGCGGCATTTCTGCGCAGGAGCACGGTGATCGACCGGGGATACCGGCCGCGGAGGGACTTTCGTTATGTGATGGACGGCGAACTGTACGCCCGCCTCGATGCAGCGGGAAAAGCCTTCGCCCGCATACCATTGACCGTGGCGGAATTCCGCATGCACGGCGACAATGCCTCCCAGCGCCATCTGTCGCCGGGCAGGGACATCGAGGCCATTCTCGCGTCCGAGCGCCAGCATGTCGAATCCCGCACCATTCGCAGGGCATACGGCATCACCCTTTTCAAGGATCCCTATCTCAACGGCCTTGTGGACGGCATTCTTTGGATCATTGCGAGGGCATGGAAGTCGGTTTTGAAATGTCTCAACTGACCTCAACCAACTGGAGCGGATCCCCGCCGTCTGCTGATCCGGCCCGCACGCTCCGCATCGCCGCGGTATTCGCGACAATGGATCGCGTCGCCACCGCCGAGGCCTGCGTCAGGGCCTTGGCGAGCCAGACCCGTCCCCCGGATCTGGTGGTGGTGGCGGACAATGTCTCAAGCGACGGCACGGCGGCGAAGCTTGAGGAGATGGCCGGCCTCCCCTTCCCTCTCGTGTTGCAGAGGATGGCGGAAAACCGGGGCAATGCCGGAGGGGTTCAGGAGGCGATGGACTTTGCCTTCACCGAGGGCGCGGATGCGGTATGGATTCTCGACGACGACTCTTGGCCGCGGCCCGGTGCGTTGGCTGCGCTCTTGGAAGAGCCGTGGGATCCCGGCGTTGTGCGGCATTCGCTGCAGATCGATCCCAGCGGTGGTCGCCTCACCTGGCCCCTGTGGGTGAAGCGCGGCGATGGATGGGATCTGGCTTGGAAATCGGAGGATCTTCCGCCGGGTTCCATGTTTCCCAGTCGCTGTTCATGGACAGGGGCCTTGATCTCAAATCGGGTCAGGGAAAAGACGGGGCCGGTCAATGGCGATCTTTTCATCAGGGGCGAGGACGAGGAGTATCCTTGGCGAATCGCCAGCGCGGGGTTTTCTTTTCAAGCGGCAAAAAACTCCTTGCTTGATCATCCGGGACCCGGGCGTGTCGTGCACTGGAGGATCTTCGGGAAGAACCTGTTTTACGAGCCCGGCATCGCATCATGGAAGCTTCACTACAAGGTTCGCAATACGGTCTGGCTTAGGAAGCGTCAGACAGGTCCATTCGCCGCCCTCGCCATTGCAGCGGCGTATGGCCTCGCGGCTTGCCTTATCGATGGACCTAGGCGAGTGCCGCTCGTGGTCAAGGCAGCCCTTGACGGATGGAGGGGTAGACTCGGGAGGGTGGTCTCCCGGTGACTTGCGGGACTAGGTATCGGGCAAGGTTCGCTCCCGACTAAGCTGGTCATGGAACAACAGGTCCCACACGGCGGCTTCCTTGGCTTTTGAATCTTCGGCTCCAAAGAACCGCCATCAAAAAGCCCATGGTAATTCCCACGGCATCGTACGCGAGGTCGAGCACATCAAGCAAATCAAAGCCGTATCCAAAGCCCATTTGCGCAAGTTCAATCGCCAGAGCGAGGGAAACCGAGAGGACCAGTGCCTTTCTCCTTCCCACAAGTACCGCCCAAACCAGAGTGGGTACAAATAACATCATCGCGTGGAGAAGTGGTCGGAGCTTTTCCAAGCGGTATTTCACTTTTAAAAGCCATCCCCCTTTCAAGGGCAGGGCGCCCGGAGGTGGTGCTTGCCGTACCTCAGGGGCTGAGGCTGACGGCTGGATTTCCTGAGCTGTTTTTCGCCCGAAGGATTGATCCGCAACCGATTGGGACGCAGGTGCGGGAGCGAGGCGGAACGGCAGGAAAAACGGCCTACTCGCATTCCACGGCCCTGGATAGACGAGTTCCAAGGCGAGCAGGGTCCACAGCAAGGTGGATGCGATGGCCGCGCCGAATCCTCTTTCTTTCGCCTTTAGCGACGCCACGAGACACATTGTCATTAGACCCAGTACGATCCAGCGGCCGTACCTCCAGAGGCTTCGCTGCCTAACTGGCGTAAGCTCAAGACAAGAAAGCTCCAGTGTTCCCGACCTTCCCCGGTTCTCGATCCAGAACATCGGGACCGCATTCTGGCGGGGCGGAAAGAACACCATTTCCCGAAGTCCCGAGTCTTGATCGCCCCGCAGCGAAGACACCGGATCCTGCTCAAGGTTTTTCCCGCTCTCCGGATCGAGCCACCTCAGGATCATCCTGCCGTCGTCCCACTGTTGAGAACCGGGCGAAAGGGAGAGGGCCCTCATCCGGTAGCGGACATGCAGAGCTTGGCCGTTAAGGGAGATTCGGGGCCTCCATGACAGCGAAGCTGGCGGCGTCGAGGCATGGATGAGCAGTCGTGTTGTTCCCGACCCCTCGACGGACCGAACATCGCCCCTCTGCTCCACCTCGCTGCTTCGCAACGCAGCCAGAAGAGAATTCGTTCCATCCGCAACCCGCTCGAATTGGTTGCGGTGCATCCAGAGCAGTGAAGCCGCGATGAGCAGGAAACCCGCTGTAAGAGCCAGACTCCGTCCCTTCACGGCCCGATCCAAGCAGGAAACGCGGCCTGTTCCAGCGTGATCTGTGGATTCCTTCCCCTGATTCCTTCATGAGGCTCTCCCTCCGTGTCCGCCGGTTTTTATTTCCTGTTAGACGGATGATTCAAGCGTTGTGCCGCAAGAAGCCGGAACATGGTGGTCCGCCACGTGGCCTTTTCCGGGAGGCTGACATGATCCGGGCACACGGGGTGACCGGCGAAGTCCTCTGTGCCGGGCAACCGCTGCCTCCGATTCCCGCCGCCTCCGAAATCAGATCGGCCGGGCTTGGCCAGGACCGGCATGCCGCATGGCAAACTCTCTGGAGTATGCGCAAAGAAGCGCGACTCCTTGCTCCTTCCTTCTGCCATATCGATGAGACCGGGCGTGTTTGCAATGAATCCGTCTATGGCCCGCAGTGCTGGGCCGATCCGGTGTGGGACAGGATAGGAACCCGGGGCCTCACACGCCTTGAAGGGGATGTCACCTCCATCGTTTCGCGCTGGAACAACGGCACCAACTACTACCACTGGTTTCTCGACGGACTTACCCGTTTGGCCGTCCTTGACCGGTTTCCGCCGGATTGCCGCATCCTTGTCCCGCCCAAGCTTCCCGCATTCGCAGTCCGTTCGCTCGAGATCCTTGGGGTGGCCGACCGGATCCATCCTGTGGATGGCAGGGACATCATTGCAGAGCGGTACTGGTTCTCTGGTCCGACGATGGTGAGCGGTTGTCCCGACCCGGCCGGGGTCGCCTGGCTGCGCACTCGTTTTCTGACGGGCGAACCGATCGAGGCCACTCGCAAGGTGTACCTTTTGCGAAACGCGCCAACTCGCCGGATCCGAAACAACGGGGAAACCGAGCAGGTTTTCAGGCGGCAGGGTTGGGAGATCATCGACCCCGGACTCCTCAGCCTGGAGGAACAAATCTACCTTTTCAGGCAATGCCAAGCGGTTGCCGGGGTGCATGGGGCTGCCTTGACCAACCTCCTTTGGCTTCCAGCCGGCGCCTCCGTAGTGGAACTGATGCCCCGCCTCCGCCGCAATGGCTGCTACGCGGGGATTTCGCTCTGTGCAGACCATCAGCACCGGACGCTTCTCTGCCCGTCCGACCGCAGCGGAAACCTCACGGTTCCGGTGGCTCTCCTTGAGCCGATGCTGGCTGAATGAGGTGCGGTGTCGGATTTATTACTATTTATATACTATAAGTAAAAACGTTGAATTCGCCTCCGGTAGGCCATTGCCGGACTACCTTGCGCACTTCCGACCAGCTATCGTGAGCCTCATCCAGGGGACAGGCTGATCTTCTTCAGGGCGCATTCATTCCATCGACGCAAATTTGTCCGGTTGCATTCACCGCCCAGCCACCATTATACTTCGGTTCGACAGACTTTCCCACGCCATCATGCCTTCCAGTCGCAACGAGAACTTCCGGATTCAGTCGCTTCAGCTGCTGGATGCCTTTCTGGTGTGGCTCGGGTTCTGGCTGGGGTGGGAGATCCGGGAATGGATCATCGGGGTCGAGGACGCATCGCGCGACACGATCTTCTGGATGCTGTACATCGCGGTTCCCTTCACGCCGCTGGTGCTCGAGTACTTCGGATTCTACGCCCACATCCGCACGCGGAATTTCGGATCTTCCTTCTTCCAGTTGCTCAAGGGCATGCTGGTCATTCTGCTTTTCATCGGCATCTTCTCCATCTTCGCCCAGATTTCCGACACCCGCCGTCTTTCGCTCGCCAACGGGCTCACCCTCACCTTCGTCCTGATCCTGCTGCGCGACCGCATCACCGCGATGCGGTTGCGCAACCCCTCCCGCAACAGCGCCCATCGCGAGCGGATCGTAATCGCGGGAACCGGCGGGGAGATGCAGGGCTTGCTCGAGGAACTCGGCCCCGAAGTCACCGGCGGATGGGAGGTGGTCGAGTTTTTCGACCTCGAACAAGACGATGTGGAGCGCCTCTTCGCCCTGCTCAAGGGGAAGTCCGTCTCGCGGGTGGTCTTTTCGGCCCGGCAAACGGCCTTCGAGAAAGTGGCCCGCGCGGTCGAGGCCTGCGAATTGCAGGGAGTGGAGGCATGGATCTCCGCTTCTTTCATCCGAACCCAGATCGCGCGGCCGGTGTTCGACGGGCTCGGCGAGAAGCCGATGCTGGTGCTGCGCTCCACCCCGGACCTGTCGTGGGAATTGATGTGCAAGGACATCATCGACCGGGTCGGCGCGGCCCTGATCATTCTGGTTTCCTCTCCCTTGTGGCTTGTCGCCTACCTCGGCATCCGCAGCCAAAGCCCGGGGCATCCGGTGTTCTTTTCGCAGATGAGGGCCGGACGCTACGGGCGGCCGTTCCGTATGTGGAAGTTCCGCACAATGTGCCCGGATGCGGAGAAGCGACTCAACGAAGTAAAGGCGACCCGTGGCAACCAGATGGAAGGTCCTGTCTTCAAGCTCGACGATGATCCGCGGATTTTCCCATTCGGCGCCTTTCTCAGGAAGTGGAGCATCGACGAGCTTCCCCAGTTGCTCAATGTCCTCAAGGGCGACATGAGC
>CAZMUK010000013.1:26376-34992 GCA_964569415.1 uncultured Luteolibacter sp.
CGTGGGGCCGCGCCCGCTGCCGCTTTACGAGGTCGAGGCCTTTGCCGAATTCTCCCACCGCCGCCGCCTGAGCGTGAAGCCCGGCATCACCTGCCTTTGGCAGGCCGGCGGCCGCAACCGGATCACCAGCTTCGAGGAGTGGGTGGAACTGGATCTCCGCTACATCGATACCTGGTCCCTGTGGTTGGATTTCAAAATCCTGCTCAAAACCATTCCGGCCGTGCTCTTCGCAAGGGGAGCGAAGTAAGGAATCGTTGGGATGTTTCCGGTGCCGAATGGTGCCATCCGAAGCAAGTGGTCGCCATGTTTGCGATACTCTCCCCCGCCCTGCTGGCGCTGTCCCTGCTGCTTGCGGTACTGATCGGGCCGCATCAGCACGATTGGACCTGGGGCCCCGCAGCGTTCTCGTTGGGCCTCGCCTTGGTCGCCGCCATCCCGCTGCTGGGGAGGCACAAGGAGGGTGCCTCCGGCGCCCTCGCCCTCACGCTACCCGTCCTGGCGGTCGTTTGGTTGATTGGCCGTGCTTGGGTCTCGCCGGTGAAGGAATACGCCGTGGCGGATTCCTTTTTGGTCGTGATGTGCGCCGCGGCATTCGTCGTGGCGCGTGCGGCCCTGATCAATCAACGATCGAATTCGTTGCTGGTACATGGTATCGTGCTGGTGGCCCTAGCGAATCTGGTGGTCACCATTATTCAGTTCCGGCATCCCGGCTTTCTGCCGTTTTGTGCGACCGAAGTTGGTTTTCGCAACAAGACCGGGTTCTTTCCCCACTACAACGAAGCCGCGAATTTCCTGATCGCGGTTTCGATGATTGGCGGTGCCCACGCAATCCTAGGCGGGCAGAGTCGGTGGAGCAGGATGCTCTTCGGGATTGTGGGGCTAGCGTCGTTCGGAGCAGTAGCACTCACATTCTCGCGCGGCGGCATGCTCGGAGCTCTTATCGCCGTCGCAACGCTATCCATTGGTTGCCTCCTTTCTCATCGGCGCGGATCAGGCAGAGTATTCGGTGTGTCGGCGTTGCTTGTTCCCGTGCTTTTGGTAGGTGTCGTTTTGTCACTGGCTCCCGCTTGGTCGGCCATTCAGCAGGCCCGGGGGGCGCAAGGAGGGATTGATCACCTTCTCGACAATGCCGGCCGATTGCACATGGCGGGCGTGGCACTTTCGTGCATCGCCTTGCATCCATTTGCCGGTGGTGGATCGCGCAGCTATAGCTGGGAATGCTTCCGATTTTGGGATCGCGAAGCTTATGGGCCTATGAGTGCTCGACCAGATCTCGTTCACAACGAATTTCTCCAACTGGCAACCGACTACGGATTGATCGGGGCGCTGCTGGTTGGTACGGCGCTAGCCTTCCTTGCTGTCTTCGCTCTAGTGCGCCTGTGGGAAGGTCGGGATGACACTCCGGGCTCCCGCACGCGGAGCGCATGGCAGGTCGGCGCTCTCGCAGCGCTAGCCGGGATGTTGGTGCAGTCGTGCTTCAGTTTCGTATTTCATTTGGTTCCGGGGGTTCTCCTGCTCGGCATCTGCCTTGGAGCACTCGCGCCACCGCTGGAGGCTCGGTCCAACAAGCCGTTGGGGCAATGGTGGGTTCTTGCTGTGCTGCCATTGCTTTTCATTCCGGGTTTCGGCCTGCTCACCGGTGGTTACGACTGCACGCGGATCGCTCCATCGTTGTGGCGGGTGTATCTTTCCAAGCAAGAGGAGGTGCCTGCGGAGGAGAGTGCGGCGATCCTCGCCAATGTCCTGCGTTTGAGACCGAGTGCCGAGCTTCATCGGGAGCGTGCGGTGGCGTTGTGCGCGACCGAGGACCCGCCCGGCGACCCGGCTTTCGCCGACACCGCTCGCGAGGCGATTGCCGAGTATGGCAAGGCGATTGCGCTTCACCGATGGGAGCCCTCTGCTTGGGCGGACTCCGCGGAACTGATCAGCCTGACATCGACGGGAGAAAACGCGGATCGGGATGCGGAGGCTGAGCGGCGGTTTCAGGAAGCGATTCTTCTTCAAGGGGGAATGGAGGCCTGTTTTCATAGTCGCAAGCTTCTTGCCCAGCATCTTTTCCGAAAAGGTATTCGCCTAGCAGAGTCCGACCCGGCGAGCTCAGTTTCCGTCTTGGAGCAATCCGTTCGCGAAGCGGATGCTGCACGCGCGGAGTCTGGAGGTAGAGGCCTAGCACGAAGCGAGATCATTCTCCTCCACGAAGCCCTCGGTACCGCGAGAGAACAAAGCGGCGATCGCACGGGCGCACTCGAGGCTTACGACACGGCTGCCGCGTTCTCCGGTGGAAATCGGGCGCACTACCGGGCCGGCGTGCTGATGGCAAAAATGGCGCGCGACGACTGGGCGGAGCGGAGGCCCGAGCGTGCCATGGCCGGCTTCATCAGGGCCCGGGCGCGGATATACCAAGCAGGTCCTTCGCCGGAAGGTATTGATCCCGCGCTTCTCAAGGAGCAACTTGCCTACATCGACAACTCCATCGCCTTGCTCCGCCGTGCGGGCATCCGGCCGGAGGAATGATGTCGTGCGTACCGGGATGCGCTCCCGTCACTCGCCCAGCGCGCTCCAGTCGATCTGGCGGTCGGCAAATTCCTCGAGAAACCCGCGCAGCTTCCCATCGGCTTCCTCTTCGCTCACCGGCTTGTCGATCCACGGGATTTCCCCATACAGCGCGCTGGCGGCCACATAGGCCCAACGTTGGTCCATGCCGCGCAGCAGACGGTCCTTCATGTCGATGAGCGTGCGTTCGAGGTGATCCGCGGTCACCGCATCGTGGCCGATGAAGAAGTAATAGGTGATGCAGCGCAACTTGCGGTCGGCCCCGCCGGTGGACTCTCCCGAGAGCGTGCGGTGTGAAACCAAGCGGGTCGCGCCGAACTCCCTTCCCGCCTTGCTGCGGATCCGGACTTTTTCCGATCCCGTGATGCTGTGCCCTTGGGCAGGCATGCAGCGCTCCGGACGGTGGATCGATGTGTTCAAGTCGCTGCCGGAAAGCACCACCGATAGATCGATGAGATCGGGCACCGCCATTCCCTCCGCATTGAATTCGCCGGGTCGGGCCCGCAGGCAGGCGGCCTTCGAGAACTCCGTCTCCGGTCCCAGCGTCTTGATCTCGTCTTGGGTCGCGGTCCGTTTCTCGAGAAACCACCCGGCGTTGCTGTCGGGAAGCTCCATCCGCGCCGCCGAGGGGGCGATCGCCCCGACCTTCGGCAGGAAATGCACGGAGCCCAGGCCTCCGATCATCACCGCGGGCAGGATCCACGGATTCCATTTCATGGCGTTTCCTCCTTTCCGGAAACATCCGGAGCCGCGGCGGCCCTCACCACGCGCCGGGTCGCCACCAGGCGCCGCCGCTTCCAGGGCAATCCGCCCTCGAGCAGCGAGTGCACGCACAGCAGCATGAAAAGCGAGATCGGATAAAACAGGAAGAGCCCCGACCAATCATGCCAAGTGCTGCGCGCCCACTCGGCGTTGCCGTATTCTGCGATCACGAAAATCGAAACCAAACGCAGCGCGTTGCCGAGAATCGCAATCGGAAAGGCCGAGAAGAACAGCAACACCCGTTTCCACAACGCCATCGGAGCCACATAGGCCCAGGCCCCGGCGATCATCAGCAAGGCCATCAGCGAACGGATTCCGCTGCACCCCTTCGCGATCTCCAACGGCTCCCACTTCCCGGCGGCTGAGGCGATTTCGGTTCCCTGCACGACCGTATCCACTCCGAACAAACCCGAACCGTGGTGCGCAAGCGAAGTGGCGACGATCTGCAACCCGTTGGTCGCCTGGAGAAAGGTCGGCACCGGAATCGCAAGCCAGAAGAAAAACAACGGGAAGGTGAGAGCCTTCGCCAAAGGCCATCCCCAAAGGCACCAGGCCCCGCCCCACAGCAGGATCGGCAGGGCACCCACCGCGACGCGCGGCTGCAGGGTCCGATAGGCAGCCGCGAAAAGCAGCACCCCCGCAAGCACCGGCAGCGAGCCCCGCCAATCACCCGCGCCCGCCAGCTCCCGCAGGGATTTCCAGCGGTGGACGATCAGGCCGACGATGACCAGCGGAAACAAGGGTCCGTGTTCGAAGTCATTCTCGCTGTTCCAGGCGCTCCAGATCCACTTCAGCGCACTCTGGTCACGACCGCCTCCGTAGCGTTGCTCGAACCAGTAGAACCAAAGCAACCCGAGCACCGCCGCCACCACCGGGCCCCACGGCACGACTCCCGCCGCCTGTCCACCTACCGACGCGCCGGCCCTCCGGCCCGTTGACTGCTCTGTGCCGCGCATCTGCGAAAGGAAACGATTTCCGAGCAAAGTGTTGCCGAGCCCCGCCGGGCTGTCAACAATCCCCCGACCCGAACGGCATGAAGATCATCAGCGGCACCGCCCACCGAGTCCTTTCCGAACGCATTGCCGATAGCCTCTGCCATCCGCTCGCCGATGTGGAGGTAACCGCCTTTCCGGACGGGGAAACCTTCGTCAAGATCAACGAGAACATCCGCGGCGAGGATGTGTTCATCATCCAGCCGACCTGCCCGCCGACCAATCACAACATCATGGAGTTGTTGATCATGGTGGATGCGGCGCGTCGAGCCAGCGCGGAACGCATCACGGCGGTGATGCCCTTCTTCGGCTATGCAAGGCAGGACCGCAAGGACCAGCCGCGGGTGCCGATCACCGCGAAGCTCGTTGCCAACCTGCTCACCTCGGCAGGAGTCAATCGTGTGCTGACGATGGATCTCCATGCCCCGCAGATTCAGGGATTCTTCGACATCCCGGTGGACCACCTTTACGCGAAACCGGCCTTGATCGGATACCTGCGCGACCGCTTGCAGGACACCTCGCGGCTCACCGTGGTCTCGCCCGATGTCGGCGGCGTGAAGATGGCACGCGCCTACGCCGATGCACTCGGCGCGGAACTGGCGATCGTCGCGAAACACCGCATCAGCGCCACCCGCGTCGAGGCAATGAATGTGATCGGCGAGGTGTCGGGCCGCGATGTCCTGCTGGTCGACGACATGACCGAAACCGCCGGCACCCTCACCGCCGCGGCGGAAATCCTCGCGCGCAACGGAGCCCGCCGGATCTTCGCCGGGGTTTCCCACGCAATTCTCGGCGACATCGCCCACGAGCGAATCCGCAATTCGACCCTTGAGGAGGTGATCACCACCGATTCGGTCCCGCAGGCTGCCGGCCCGAAGGTTCATGTGGTCGAGGTGGCCCCCCTGCTGGCCGAGGCGATCCGGCGCATCCACGGGGGGCAGTCGATCACCACCCTGTTTTCCGTCTGAAACCGGGATTTCCGGCCACCGTGGGCGGATCTTTGTTTGACAAGGCTGCCGCACGCGGCTACCAACCCGGCCCCCGAATTTCCCCACACACGCCATGGCCAACAAAACCACCCTCAAAGCCGCCCCTCGCGCCCGTACCGGATCGGGCCGCCTCAACCAGATGCGCCGCGAAGGCTGGCTGCCCTCGGTCATCTACGGACGCGGTGCGGAGAACCGGAACCTGAAGGTCGATGCGAAATCCTTCCAGACGATGATCGCCCACAGCTCTTCCGAGAACATCGTCATCAACCTCGAAATCGAGGGTGAAGGAACCCGCCTCGCGTTCCTGCAGTCGATCCAGCACGATCCCCTTTCCGGCGCGGCACTGCATGTGGACTTCCTCGCGATCGACGAGAAAACGGAAATCACCGCCCACATCCCGGCCCATCTCAAGGGTGAAGCACCGGGTGTGAAGGCCGGCGGCGTGGTGGAGCAGTATGTGCACGCGATCGAAATCACCTGCTTGCCCGACGAACTTCCGGATGAGATCGTGGTGGACATTTCCTCGATGCAAATCGGCGACTCGCTGCACCTCGGTGACATCAATTACCCGAAAGGCGTCCGCCCCACCCATGCCGCGGAAGTGGTTGTGGTGCACATCGGCCGCGCCGGCGCCGGTGCGGAAGCGGAGGCCGCCCCTGCCGCAGAGGCCGCTGCCCCGGCCGCCTCCTGATCCCGGGCAGAACCCGCTCTTCAACGCCCGGTCCGTTTCCTGCGGTCCGGGCGTTTTCTTTCCCGGTCCCGTTTCCAGATCCGCCACTCACCCGCCCGCCACGATGCACTTCCGCTTGATCGTCGGCCTCGGCAATCCTGGCCCCCGCTACGCGCAGACCCGCCACAATGTGGGTTTCATGGTGCTCGACCGCCTCGCGGCAGCGGAGTCGATAGCCTTCGGCACGGAGCCGAAATGGGAGGCCCGGATCGCCCGCCTCGCTGACGGCACGCTGCTGGCTCAACCCGCCACCTTCATGAACTTGAGCGGTCGTGCCGTGCGTCGGATCCTGAGCTTCCACAAGTGGCTGCCGCAGCAAGTGCTCGTGGTTTTCGATGACGCAGCCCTGCCGCTCGGGACGCTCCGCTTCCGCGAAAAGGGTTCCCACGGCGGACACAACGGGATCCGCTCAATCATCGAGCACCTCGGCAGCACCGAATTTCCCCGCCTCAAACTCGGCATCGGCGGCGTCGGTCCGGATGCGCTGACCGGTCATGTGCTGGGGGTTTTTTCCCCCGAGGAAGGCCCGGCCCTCGAAAACATGCTTGCCACGGCCGTGGAGGCGGTGCAGGCTGCGCGCTCCCAAGGCCTCCAGGCCGCCGCAAACCGCTTCAATACCCGACCCACCCCACCGCCCCTTCCAGATGAGCCGTAAATACCAAGGTTTGATCGTCCTCAACACGAAGTCCCTCGATGGCAGCATCGAAGACCTGATCTCGTCCGTCTCGAAAGAACTCGAGTCCGAAGGGGCCAAGGTCTCGAACATCGACGACCTCGGCCGCCGCCAGTTCGCCTACGATCCCCACAAGCTGGGCTCTGGGCAGTATGTGTCCTACAGCTTCGAGGGCGGCAGCGACCTGATCCCGAAAATCCAAGGCCGCCTGCGCTTGAACGGCCGGGTCCACCTCCAGCATTTTCAACGGGTGGGCTGATGTTGTTCGGAAGAACACTTTTTTGTTGACATTCCCCCGCGAATCCCTATCCTTCCTCTCATGGCCAACCTGAACAAAGTCATGCTGATCGGAAACCTGACGAGGGATCCCGAGCTCCGCCACACCCCGAAGGGCACCGCCGTGACGGACATCACTCTCGCGGTGAACCGGGTCTGGAACAACGACCAAAACCAACGCCAAGAGGAAACCACCTTCGTGGATGTCACGCTCTGGGGACGCCAGGCGGAACTCGCCCAGCAATACCTTACGAAAGGACGCGGCGCCTATGTGGAGGGCCGGCTTCAAATGGATACTTGGGACGACAAGGAAACCGGCAAGAAGCGCAGCCGCTTGAAAGTGGTGGGCGAGACCCTGCAATTCCTTCCGGACGGCAAGGGCGGCCAAGGGGGCCAAGGCGGCTCCTCCGCTCCTCGCCAAGCATCCCGCGGCGGATCCGCCCCCCAACAAGGTGGCTCGGCTTCATCCGCGGACGATTATCAGGAGGACGACGAAATCCCGTTCTGATCGGGAACTTCCTTCGGCCTCCGGCAAAGGCGGGTGCGGTTTCGCTCCCGCCTTTTTTGTCTTCATGGCGAGACTCCATGCCCGGCAACCCGCGGCCCGCCGGCAAAGCTCCCACCGATCGCCCGGAAATGCTCCGATGACTGCACGCGCGACCAAGGCAGAGGTCCGCGGCAACACTCCCGGGACCGCGCGCCACGCGCCACCGCGGACAGCGATTTCCCTTCACCTCCCCCGCCCCTCCGCCTACAGATCCGGGCGACCCATGGACCGCACGCATCGCCCCGGAAAACTGATGGCCGCCAACCGCGGCGAAATCGCGATCCGCATCTTCCGCGCCGCAAACGAATTGGGCCTGCGCACGGTGGCGATCTTCGCAGAGGAGGACCGCTTCTCGATCCACCGCTTCAAGGCCGACGAGGCTTACAAGCTCGACCCCTCGAAGGGTCCGGTGGGGGCCTACCTCGACATCGACGGGATCGTCGCCCTCGCCAAGCGCAAGGGGGTGACGATGATCCACCCGGGCTACGGCTTCCTCTCGGAAAACCCGGTATTCGCGCGAGCCTGCGCAGAGGAGGGCATCACTTTCATCGGACCCTCGCCGGAACTTCTCGAAAACATGGGCGACAAAACCGCCGCACGCCGGCTCGCCCACAAGTTTTCGATCCCCACCCTGCCCGGAACGGAAAACCCGGTGAGCGATCCGGCCGAGGCGCTCCGCATCGCAGCGGACATCGGCTTTCCGCTGATCATCAAAGCAGCCTTCGGAGGCGGGGGCCGCGGCATGCGCGTGGTGGACGATGCGTCCCGCCTCGCACCGCTGCTCGCCGAAGCCCAAACGGAGGCGGAACGGGCCTTCGGCAATCCGGCGGTGTTCCTCGAACGCTACATCCCCCGCGCCCGCCACATCGAGGTGCAAATCCTCGGCGACCGGCACGGCAAAGTCGTCCATCTCCACGAACGGGACTGCTCGGTGCAGCGCCGCTACCAAAAAGTGGTGGAGATGGCACCCGCGGTGAACCTCGATCCGAAGGTCCGCAAAGATCTCTGCGAGGCGGCAGCCACCCTCGCGCGCGGCATCGGCTACAACAACGCAGGCACCGTGGAGTTCCTCTACGACATGGACCGCAACGACT
>CAZMUK010000014.1:0-22900 GCA_964569415.1 uncultured Luteolibacter sp.
ACCCTCCACACCAACGACGCGCTCGGAGGCATCAGCCGCCTCATCGACATGGGCGTGGAACCCTTCCTCGTGTCGGCCGCCGTCCGCGCCTTCCTCGCCCAACGCTTGGTCCGCAAACTCTGCCAAGCCTGCAAAACCCCTCGCGAAATGACGGTCGCCGACAAGGCCGCCCTCGGCATGCCGCTGGATGTGGAGGGCACGGTGTGCTCCCCGCGCGGCTGCGACCAATGCCGCGGCACGGGCTTCTCCGGCCGCCTTGCCATCTACGAGGTGGTGCTGCTCACTCCTGAAATGCAGGAACTGGTGGCCCACGGCGCCCCCGCCCCGAAGATCCGCGAGCAGGCGGTGCGCGACGGCTATGTGCCGATGCGCACTTACGGCTGGTACAAGGTGCTCAAGGGCATGACCTCGGTCGAGGAGGTGGTCTCGGTGACCTCCTCGGACATCGGCGGCGCGGAATGAACCGCCTCCCACCCCGCCGCAACCGTACCTCCCGATCATGTCCGTCTTCACCTACAGGGCCGTCTCCCGCGGAGGTTCGGTCTCGGAAGGTCGCTTGGAGGCGGCCGACCGCCCGGAGGCGATCCGCTTGCTCGACCGCAAGGGCCTCCAAGCGCTGAAACTGGAGGAACAGGCGGATGGCAATGCTGCCGCACCACGCAGCAGGAACCGGACGGCACCCGACACCCGTGCCAAGGAGGACGACTCCGCCGCAACACCGCAGGGTCCGTTGAAACTAAAACGACAGGAGGTGGTGATCTTCACCGAGGAACTCTCGGATATGCTCGGTGCCGGCCTGCAACTGGAACCGGCCCTGAAGTCGATGGAGAACCGGCAGGAACTCGGCAACCTCAAGGAGGTGGCCACCCGCGTCCGGCAAATCGTGCGCGACGGGGTGAACTTTTCAACGGCCCTCCGCAAGGTGAGCCCGAGCTTCGGCCCGCTCTACTGCTCGCTGGCCGCCGCAGGCGAGGCCTCGGGCGCACTCGACACGATCCTCAAACGCCAGGCGCACTACCTCAAGACCCTCGCGGAACTGCAGGGCCGCCTCATCCTGGCGATGATCTACCCGGCATTCCTCGTTGCCGCCGGCATCGGCGTCTCGGTGGTGTTCGTCACCACCCTGATCCCGCAACTCACCCAACTGATCGAGTCCACCCCGGGCGGGAAAATCCCGCTCGGCGCCGCAGTGCTGATCTGGATCTCGTCGTTCGTGAAAAAATGGTGGCTCGTCGCCATCATCGCTCTCGTGGCCGGTGCCGCGGCCTTCAAGTTCTGGAAGGACAAACCGGAGAACAAACCGGCTTGGGACGCGATGAAACTCCGCATCCCGCTCGCCGGACGGGTGGTGTCGAGCCGCTTCCATGTGCAGTTCCTCGAAACCATGGCAAACCTCGTGGGCAACGGCCTGCCGCTGCTCCGCGCGCTGGAGCTCTCGCGCGACGCCACCCAGAATCTCGCCCTGCGCGCCGGCCTCGACCGCATCATCGAACAGGTCGCCGACGGCCGCTCGTTTTCCAAGGCGATGATCCGCACCAAGACCTTCCCGCCCCTGCTGGTGGATATGGTGGCGGTCGGCGAACAAACCGGGAAAATCGACCAGTCGCTTCGCCGCGCCGCGGAACGCTTCGACAAGGAACTCGACAAGGACCTGCAACGCATCATGGCCCTCGTGATGCCCACGGTGCTGATCGTCATGGCCCTGCTGATCGGCGCGATGGCCTACTTGATGATCACCGCGATCTTCCAGACGATCTCGGCCATCAAGTGAACCGCGGCCCGTCGCCGGAAACCCCGCTCCGAAAACACCCCGCTGCCCGCCATGGATCCGCGCGAGACACCACCATCGGTCGAAACCCGCGAGGAAGTGATGTTCTTCGATACGGATTGCGGCGGAGTGGTCCACAACCTGGCCTACCTGCGCATGATCGAAACCTGTCGCACCCGCCTCGCAACCCTGATGGGAATGGACATGCGCGCAATGGCGGAGGAAGGGGTGTTCCCGGTGCTCACCCGCACCGAGGCGGACTACCGCCGCCCGGCGAAACTCGCCGATATCCTGATCATCCGCGGCAGACTGGAGTCGATGGGAACGGCACGCTTCCGCTGCGCGTTTGAAATGGTGCGGGAGGACGACGGCACCGTACTGGTGACCGCGGTGCAGACGCTGGCGCTGGTGAAAATGCCCTCGGGAAAACCGCTGCGACTCCCGCAGGATTGGATCCGGCGCTGGGGGTGAAAGTCTCCCCCCGGCGGCCGCGCGCACGGCTCATCCCTCCTTTTCCAGAAAAAGGGTGAGTTCCCTCCGGTTGGAACCGAGATGATCCGCAGCCGACAAACTCAGGCCGGTGCCCGGCAAGCGGCGGATCACCTCCCCGGCAAGGACGCGCAGCGAGGCAAGGGACTCCCCGCCGGTCAACTTGAGGGTGAATACGGCGATCCCGCCTGCTTCCAGAGCCGATGCCATCCTCGCGACATGACCAAATGATACCAAAGGATCTCCATTGATATCACATACAATGGCACCATACCTCTCGCCGCGGGGATCGAAGCGGCCGGCATCGGCGCAGACCTCGCGCAACCCGCTCCGGGAACGCAAGGCCGGATCCAGCGGAGCGCGGTCCACCGCCGTCACGCGGTAGCCCCTCGCAAGCAACTCCGCGCTGATCCCGCCCGGACTGGCGCCCAGATCAAGCCAATGGGTGCCGGCCACAGGCACCCTCCCCCACAAAGCAAGCTGACCCAACGCCCCCGCGATCTTGCCTCCCGCACGGCTCACCACCCCGGGACCACTCCGCGGAAAATGACGGATGCCCCCGGCATGAAACCCGTTGGCATCGCGCGGCGAACACATGCCGCAGTACAGCCCGGCGTCTCCCACCAGCACAAACAGGCTCGGCAACACGGGATCCTGCAACAAGGGATCGCGCAGCGAGGCGCAGGCGGGGGGAAACAACTGCAGCGCGCGACCCCGCAGGTTGGAGGCGAGCCGCCGACCCCGCCGCGAGGGATCCGACGGATCCAAGGGCCCGGCGATCACGGTCTGCAAAGGCTTGTCTCCGAAACGATCCGCCATCGCTCGCGCGGCCTTCTCGACAAAACCATCCACCCGCTCCGGCACACAAGGCCACGCATGGTCGATCCGCATCCGCCACGGCACCATCGCCGCAAGAACCGGATCCCGGCCCACGGGCGCCCCGTCCGCCGACACCAAATGAAATTCCCGCCCCACCCGGCGCAACAAGCGCACGCCCAAGGCATCGAACAAGTCCGGCACCATCCCGGAAAACACCTCCGGGACCCTCAGCAACCACATCGCACCACACCCGCCGCTCACCCCTTGATCTCCAGCAACATCTGCGGGTTGTTGGGGAATTTCTTCAGGAAGAACAAGAGCCGCTCCATCGCCTCCACCGGACGATGCCCCGATAATCCGCGGCGTATCAGGTGGATCTTGTGCAACATGTGCCCCGGCAACAACAACTCCTCGCGCCGCGTGCCGGACTTGAAGATGTCCACCGCCGGATACATGTAGTTTTCCGCGATCTTGCGGTCGAGCACGAGCTCCATGTTGCCGGTACCCTTGAACTCCATGAAAATGGCCTCGTCCGCGCGCGAGTTGGTCTGGATCAACGCAGTGGCGAGAATCGTCAGGGAACCGCCGCCCCGCGTGTTGCGCGCCGCAGCAAACAAACGCCGCGGCACCTCCAAAGCCCCGATGGTGATGCCGCCGGAACCGGTCGCCCGCCCGCGGTTGCCCATCGTGTTGTTGTAGGCACGCGCAAGCCTCGTGATGGAATCCATCAGGACAAACACATCCCGCCCTGCCTCGACCAACCTCTTGGCACGCTCGATGGCCATCTCGGCGATCCGGCAATGGCTGCGCGGATGCTCGTCGTTGGAACTGGCGTAAATCTCCACCCCCGGCAAGGCACGCCGGAACTCGGTGACCTCCTCGGGCCGCTCGTCCACCAACACGACCATCAGGTGAATGGCCTCCTCATACTTTTCCCGCACCGCCTCGGCCATGTGCAAGAGCAGGGTGGTCTTGCCGGAACGCGGCGGTGAAACAATCAGCCCCCGCTGACCCCGCCCCACCGGCGCCATGATGTCCACCACCCGCGTGGTGAAACGGTCCGGCGTGGTCTCGAAGCTGATCCGCTTGGAGGGATTGACGGCTTTCAATTCCTCGAAATGCGGCAGTTTGGCAGCCTCCTCGGGAGGCAGGTCGTTTACCGCCGAAATCTCGACCAACTGCGGTCCGCGCGATCCTTCCTGGCTCATGCCGCGGATCCACTGGCCCGGCCGCAAGCCGTAGCGCCGAATGAACTCGGGAGCGACAAAGACATCGTCGCGCGCCTGCTCGAAATTCTTGGAGGCCACCCTCAGAAACCCGTAGCCCTTCGGCGCCATCTCCAACATGCCGTCACAATCACTGCGCGGACCATCGGGCGCCGACGACCTGCGCTCGCCCTCCGGCGCGAATTCCTCGCCGTCTTCCCCTCGCGATCCCTCGCCCGGCCCTCCCGGATGCCGGCGCTTGCGCTTGTCCCGCCTCCGCTTGTTGCGCCCCTCCCTCACAAACCCGCCCGGCGAGGCAGCCGCCGCCACCCGCTCGACAGCAGCCGGACCCGGCCCACCCTCCGCGGAAACAGGAACCACCGGCTCCTCCGAAACCGGACGCGCCCCACCGCGCTCACCCACCGGACCGCCTCCCGCAACCCGCCCGTATCTCCGAACCTTGCCCGCAGCACCCTCCCCCGGAGCCGCTCCCGCTTCCCCGGCTCCCGTCCCTCCGTCAAGCGCCTCCGGCGGTGCGGCGGCCTTGGCGGTCTTGGCGGTCTTGCGCACGACCCGCTTGCGCGGAACCTTCGCCTTGCCTGCTTCCTCCCCTTCGGGGACGGCTTGTCGCTCTTCCATGTCACTCATCCGTTTGTCTGCTGAATCTTGAAAACCACCAACCCGTCAGGCCCCGAGGCCCGCCGCCACCCGTTCGGTGACATCGAAGTTGGTAAACACATTGACTGTTCCCTCGTAGTCCTCGAGATGGTCGATCAATCGCACGACCTGCACCGCCACCGCCGGATCATCCACCATCGCGCCGCTGCGCGCGACCGATACCATGCGCTCCGATGCCACCGGCAAACCCGCACCCCGCAAGGCGTTGGCCACCGTACCCAAGGACTGCGGCACCGTCAGCACGACATGCTCGTCGTCGCCCTCCAGCACATCCTCCGCACCGGCGTCGGCCGCCAACTCGGTGAGGTGCCCGGCATCCACGCCGGCGGCGGAAACCACCACCTCTCCCCGCCGGTCGAATTGATACGCAACACTCCCCGGCGTGGCGACACTGCCGCCACCCTTGGTGAACAACGAACGGATGTCGGCAGCCGAACGATTGAGGTTGTCGGTGGCGACCTCGACCAAAAACGCGGTGCCCCCAGGCCCGTAGCCCTCGTATACAACCTCCTGAATCGCATCCCCGCCGCCGCCGCCCAAGCCCTTGCGCACCGCACGCTCGATATTCTCCTTGGGCATCGATACCGCCCGCGCATTCTCAATGGCGGTGCGCAATCGCGCGTTCGCCGCCGGATCCCCGCCCCCGGCACGCGCCGCCAAGGCAATCTCGTGCGCGCACTTGCTGAACACACGGCCGCGGATCACATCGACCCGCGCCTTGATGTGCTTGACCTTGGACCACTTGTTGTGACCGGCCATTCTCCTGAAACCCTTGAATGTGTAGGTGAAACCCCGGAGGAACCCGCGATGCGGAATGCAGAGGAACCAGGTGCGCCGCAGAACGGCATTACCGGCCGGAATTCCATGACCCCGACCGCCGGAACCCGCATGGCAGACTTGCCCGCCGCGCGCTCCGTTGCCCCGCGCCAGCGAGGCGCCGGAACCGCACCCGGCGTCCCGACACCGCGAAACTGACCCCGCCGCCGCCCCTTGGCAATCCCGAATTTGCACGGCCGACCGGCACCCGGAATACCGCCTCCTTTTGCAAGTTGCGAAGCCGAACCCCGGATGCCATGCTCCCGCCAATGAAACTCCTCCCGGCCCTCTCATCGGCCTGCCTCCTGGCACTCAGCCTCCCTACCACCTCCTCACGGGCCGAGGACACCACCCCCGCGCCCGGCACGCAAACCCCCGCCGATACGGTCAACGGAATCCCGAAGGACCTGCTCGACGACCCCCATGTCCGCGAGGAACTCGCGGTCAATGAGTTCACCGCACCGTCGATCTCGAAACTCTTCGATACCCTCCAGTTCCTGATGCCGCTGCCCCTGCTCGATCAGGAATTGAAACTCCCGGAACGCATGCCGCTCGACCGCGCCGACCTCGCGGTGGAACTCGGCTTCCTCATCGCGGAAGGTTTCCTCGTGGTGCAGGCGGAACAACTCGACCGCGTGGAGGAACTCGCCGCATCGCTGTCCCGCTACGGGAAAGCTCTCGGCGCGGGCGACCGCGTGAACCGCCACGCCGCAAGCCTGCTGGAAAGCGCGAAAAAACAGGATGTGGCCACTCTCAAAAACGAACTCGCTGCCACCCAACGCGATGTGGAACAGGAACTGGTGGCCCTCCGCGACGCGGACCTCGCCCACCTCATCTCGCTCGGCGGATGGGTCCGCGCCCTGCGCATCTCCACCCTCGCCGTAGAGAAACAATTCTCGCCGGAACGCGCCGGCAAGGTGATGCGCGAGGATATCGCGGATTATTACACGGAATCGGTCGCAGGCCTCGAACCCCGGATCTCGGAACGACCAAACTACCTGAAAATGCGCGACCTGCTCGCAGGCCTCCGCGCGGAAATGGTGATCGAGGAAGGCACACAGCCCACCCCGGAGAAAATCGCCGAAATCCGTGAAAAAGCCGAGGAACTGGCAAAACTGGCTCTCGAACGCAGGCAATGAAGCTTCCCGCCGACCCCAAGGCCGCGGTCCTCGGCCTCGGCATCATCGGCTCGCGGGCCCACGCGAACCTCCGCAACGCGGGCCTCACAACCTCCTGCTGGAACCGCTCCCCGAAAAAGGCGCCGGAGGCATCCCCCACCGCAAGGGAGGCCGCGGCGGATGCAGACCTGATCTCGCTCTTTCTCAAGGACTCGCCGGCACTGCGCGCGGTGATGGAGGAAATCGAATGCTGCCTGCGCCCGAACCAAGTGGTGATGAACCACTCGACCATCGACCCGGCCACCGCCCGCTGGACGGCGGATCTGTGCGATCGCGCAGGATGCGGATTCCTCGACGCACCATTCACCGGAAGCCGGGAAGCGGCGGCAAACCGCCAACTGGTGTATTATGTGTCCGGCCCGCGGGAACTGGCGGAAACCGTGGATGATTTTCTCGCCCTCACCAGCTCCTCGAGGTTGTTCTGCGGACCGGTCGGCTCGGCCGCAGTCGTGAAACTGGTGACAAACCTGTTGGCGGCCTGCACCGTGCAGGCACTCGCGGAAGCGCTCGCAATCGCAACCGCACACGGCGTATCGGCGGACCTGCTCGCCCGCGCCATCGCGGACAATGCGTCAGGCTCGCGACTCGCGGCCATGAAACTGCCGTTGATGGCAACAGGGGATTTCGAACCCCACTTCTCGCTGGAAAACATGGCGAAGGACGCAGGCTATGTGGCTCGTCTGGCGGCGGATGCGGGCCTGCCCGCCCCCGCGACTCTCACAGTGGCCAGACAAATGCAGTCGCTGATCGATCAAGGAATGGGTCCGCTGGATTACTCGGTGCTCGCGGAAGGGATCCGCGGAAATCCATGAACCCTCCCCGCGCCATCGACCTCGCAAACGCCGGAATCCTCGAGATCGCGGGACCGGACGCGCTGCGCTTTCTCAACGGCCAGATCACGCAGGACCTCGGACTCACGGTCGGCGCGGATACCTGCCTGCCTTCGTTCGTGACCGACCCGAAGGGACGCATGCAGTTCCACATCCATGTGCTGTCATGGGGACCGGACCGCTTCCGGGTGCTGACCGTCCCCGGGGAACAAACGAAACTGGAAAAACGCCTGTCGCGCCACCTGATCGCGGACGACGCGGAAATCACCGACATCAGCGGAGCCTGGCGTGTGATCCATGTTCCGGGGCCGTTCAACAACGCGGCAGAACCTCCGCCTGATGTCGTGATGAAAAATTCGGCACGCTTCGGACCGGATGGCGTCGATTGGTGGTTCCCCGCACAGGACGCGCCGCACGCCGGAGGATTCGCTCCCGTGAGTCCGGAGGAAACGGAACACCTCCGCATCTCGCACGGCATCCCGCACACCGGCCGGGAACTGCTGCCGGACATGCTGGTGCAGGAAATCGGCATCAACGCACCGGAATTTTCCTACAACAAAGGCTGCTACATCGGCCAGGAGGTGATCTCACGCGTGAAGTCGGCGGGCAAATTGAACCGCTCGCTCAAACAACTCCGCTTCGATGCCTCGCTGCCGACGAAAGACCTCTCCCTCGTGGACGCTCAAGGACAAGCCGCGGGAACCATCACCAGCGTCTCCCCCCTCGCCGATGGCAACTCGCGGGCGGCTCTCGCATTCGTGAAATCGTCGGTCACCGGATGCTCGCTGCTCACACCGGACGGCGCCCGACACGAAATCGAAATCCTGCAATGAACCCTTTTGCATCCTTTTGCACCGAAACCGCGCGCCGTGCCCTGCCCGCCGCACTCGTACTCTTGCTGGCCGGAACACCGGCATCGGCCGGGGAACCGCCGCCTGCCTCCCCCAAAGGCACCGACACCCGCCTGCCCGGCATTGCCCTCAGCCAAGGCGTGACGGAAATCACCGGCGTGGCGATCTCCCCGCTGCTCGGGGTCAGTGCGGTGGGAGCATGGCGCTACGCGACAAGCCCGCCGGACCAACGCAAACTCCTCCCATGGTACGCAAGCCCCTGGTTCTGGGGATCGGGCCTCGCCATCGTCGCGCTCTGCTTTCTCAAGGACTCGCTCGGCACCGCGGTGCCGGGTCTGCTCAAGAAACCCTTCGATGTGCTGGAACTGTTCGAAAACAAGGCCAGCGCACTGCTCGCCGCCGGAACATTCGTGCCGCTGGTGGCATCGGAAATGGCAGCATCGCTCGACGATGGAAAGGCAGCCGCCATCCCCGCAGGTTCGATCGCCGGACCCACGATGGCATTCGTCGACCCCTCGTGGTGGATGGTCCCCGCTTCGCTGACCGCCTTCACGCTGGTCTGGCTCTGCAGCCACGCGATCCATGTGCTGATCATCCTCTCGCCGTTCTCCACCCTCGATGCGCTGCTGAAACTGCTCAAGGCCGCACTGCTCGGAGGGATCGCGCTGGTGTACGCACTCGCTCCCTGGATCGCGGCCCTGCTCTGCCTCGCGTTGATCGCCGCAGCGGCTTGGATGGCTCCCTCGGCACTGCGCATGCTCATCCTCGGAACCCGCGTTTCATCCGACCTGCTGCTGCGCGGCTCTGCACGCAACAACGCCCGACACGATTCACCCCACGCGGTCTGCCTTGGCAGCTTCGCGGGCGTGCCGCCCCGCTCCTCGGGCCGCATCTCGATGAATCCAGAAGGAGTCCGCGTGTTCTCCTACCGCAGGTGGATCGTGACCGGAACCCGCTCGGTGCCCCTCCCGTCCGGAACGGTGCTGGTACGGAAGGGACTCATCGCCCCCTCGCTGTCGATCCGCACGGAGACAGGCGAACGATGCTTCCTCCTGCTGCCGCGCCACCGCGGATCCGAGGAAGCGGTCGCCGCGGCACTCAAGGCGGACTCGGTGAAGGAACATCCGGTCAAACAGGGACTCGCGGTGATGATTTCGTGGTTCCGGAACCTCGGCAACCCGGCACCGGGAGACAATCGGCCGGGATGAAACCGCAAAGCATCACCCCGTCGGAACAGACAAGCCGGCACGGATGGAATCTGGAGCATTCCTACGCGCGCCTCCCGGCCCTGCTCTTCGAACCCTGGCAAGTCACCCCGGTGCGCGCACCGCGGGCAGTGGTGATCAACCGCGCGCTGGCAACGGAACTGGGACTCGATGCGGAGCACTTGGCCTCTCCGGAAGGAACCGCCATCCTCGCCGGAAACACTCTCCCGCCAAACGCCTTCCCGATCGCGCAGGCCTACGCCGGACACCAGTTCGGCAATTTCACCGGACTCGGTGACGGCAGGGCGCTGCTGCTCGGTGAACAAATCGCGCCGGACGGCCGACGCTTCGATGTGCAATGGAAAGGGTCGGGACCCACCCCGTTCTCTCGCGGCGGCGATGGTCGCGCGGCACTCGGACCGATGCTGCGCGAGTTCGTGATCAGCGAGGCGATGCACCGGCTCGGCATCCCCACCACCCGCGTCCTCGCGGTGACCGCCACCGGCGAAACCGTACTCCGCCACGACGGCCCACTGCCCGGCGCGGTGCTCACCCGCATCGCCTCAAGCCACATCCGCATCGGCACCTTCCAGTGGGCCGCCGCCCACGAAGACACAGCATGCCTCGCCGCACTTCTCGAACACACACTGACACGGCATTTTCCGGATCACCGCAACGCCGCGAACCCGGCCATCGCCCTCCTCGATGCGGTGATCTCATCCCAAGCCTCGCTCGTCGCCCGCTGGATGAACACGGGATTCGTCCACGGAGTGCTCAATACCGACAACACCGCACTGTCGGGGGAAACCATCGACTACGGACCCTGCGCCTTCCTCGATGCCTACGATCCGTCCACGGTGTTTAGCTCGATCGACCGCCACGGGCGCTATGCCTTCGGCAATCAACCGGACATCATCGGCTGGAACCTCACCCGCCTCGCCGGTACCCTGGTACCGCTGATCGACAAGGATCCGGAACACGCGGTGGATCTGGCAAAGGATGCGCTCGCACGCTTTCCGGAACGCTTCCAATCGGCATTTCACACCGGACTGCTCGCGAAAATCGGCATCACGACCCCGCACGAAGGCGACACGGCGCTGGCATCTCGGCTGCTTGCGTGGATGAGAGAATCGAAGGCGGATTTCACAAACACTTTCCTCGCACTGTCGCAACCGGAGGCACTGCAAAGCCCGCCGTTTGCCGGGCCCTCCTTCCGCGAATGGCACGCCCGCTGGCTCGACCGCATCCGCACCGCGCAGGATCCGCAGACGGCGCTCGCCACGATGCGCGCAAACAACCCGACCGTGATCCCCCGCAACCACAAGGTCGAGGAGGCCCTCGCCGCGGCAACAAACGACGGCAACCTGCAACCGCTCGAAACCCTGCTGCAACAACTCGCATCCCCCTACGACCACTCGAACCCGGCTGCGGCGGAGTTCCGCGAACCCGCACCACCCGGCTCCCCGCCCTACCGCACCTTCTGCGGTACTTGAACCAACCGCCGCGCTGCCTCCGACACGCGGCCCACAGTTGCCCAAATCGGAGTTGCCTCACCGCCCGGGACCGATACCCTGCGGCTGATCATGATCGTCACGCCGAAAATCCGCGGTTTCATCTGCACCACCGCCCACCCGCAAGGCTGCGCCCGCCATGTGGCAGAGCAAATCGCACTGGTCCGCAAGCACGGCCCCATCCCGAACGGCCCGAAGAAGGTGCTGGTGATCGGGGCCTCCACCGGCTACGGCCTCGCTTCCCGCATCGCCACCGCCTTCGGCTCGGATGCGGCCACCATCGGGGTCTTTTTCGAGAAGCCCGGCGAAGCATCAAAGTGCGGCACCGCAGGTTGGTACAACTCGGCGGCGTTTGAAAACGAAGCCGCCGCCGCCGGCCTCTACGCGCGCTCGTTCAACGGAGACGCATTCTCGGACGCGATGAAACAGGAAGTGGCGGAGGCCATCCGCAGGGACCTCGGCCAGGTGGATTGCGTGGTCTACAGTCTCGCCTCGCCGCGCCGCACCCACCCGCGCAACGGAGAAGTATTCAAGTCCGTGCTCAAACCGATCGGAACACCCTACACGAACAAGAACCTGAACACCTCCACCGGCGCGGTCGACGAAGTGACCCTGCCTCCGGCCGAAGGCGACGATGTCGCTCAAACGGTTGCCGTCATGGGCGGCGAGGATTGGGAAATGTGGATGGACACCCTGCTCGCACAGGGGCTCCTCGCCCCGGGCACGGTGACCCTCGCCTACTCGTACATCGGTCCGGAACTGACCTGGCCCATCTACCGCGACGGCACGATCGGCAAGGCCAAGGAGGACCTCGAACGGGTGCAACGCGCCCTGGATGGCAAACTGTCGCCGCTCGGCGGAAAGGCATGGGTCTCGGTGAACAAAGCCCTCGTCACCCAGGCCAGCTCGGCGATCCCGGTGGTGCCGCTCTACATCTCGCTGCTTTACCGGGTGATGAAGGCCGCCGGAACCCACGAGGACTGCATCGACCAAATGGACCGGCTGTTCCGCGACCGCATCGCACCGGGAACACCGCAGCCGGATGAAGCCGGCCGCATTCGCATCGACGATTGGGAAATGGCAGCCGACATCCAACGCGAGGTGGCGGCGCGCTGGGTCAACGTCACCACCGAAACCTTGCCGCAACTTGGCGATTTCGAGGGTTACCAGTCGTCGTTTCTCCGCCTCTTCGGCTTCGGCCTCGACGGCGTGGACTACGCGGCGGACTGCGCCACGGATGTGCCGATACCCTCCCTGCGCTAGGACGACGGGCTAGGACGACGGCACCCGCCGCGCCATCCGCCCACCCCTCACCCGTGCAGGATGTCCGAGGGGCAGGGATCGTAGTGCGGATGCTCGACCGACGGCACCCGCAGGCCTCCGCTCTGATAGAGGGTCGGCGGGCGGTCGCAGACGATCTCAAGCACCGGCCACAAACCATCAATGCCCGCAGGCGGAACCCCGCGGATCTCCAACCGCGTGCCGCGCTGCACGAAGGGAAGGGAGGCACCGGTTTCGAGAAGCTTGACCTCGCAAACCGGATCGAGAACTCCACCCAGCACTGCCTCCGGACCCGGAACCCTCCGCAACCACCAGAAGAGGGAGTTGCCCGAGGAAGTCAGAGGACCATAGTAGTTCCAGTCGCTGCGGTGGTCGCCACGCTCCCGCAAGTCGAAGGTGAACAGGGAGGTGTCGTACGCCGCCCGACCATTGGCACGAAGCCACGCACCCACCTTGCCGAGGATTTCCCGGCTGGCCTGCGGCACCACGCCGTCCGGGCCGGGACCGATGTTGAGCAACAGGTTCCCGCGCGACTGAGCGCAACGCGAAAGCATGTCGAGCACCTGCGAAGGACTCTTCCACTCGTGATCCCCGATGTGAAACCCCCAACTCTCGTTGAGCGTCACGCAAGCCTCCCAGGGCCGCCACGGCTGCGGCGCGGCCAAGTGCTGCTCGGGAGTGGCGAAATCACCGGGCAATCCGTTGCGTCCGTTGCACAAGATCCCGGGCTGCAGGGAACGCGCCAGATCGTTCATCTCCTCCGCCCGCCAACCCTCGGCGTTGAAGGGCCACCACCCGTCGTACCAGAGGATGTCCACGCCGGGATAGCGGGTGAGCAATTCGCGGATCCGCGCGTGGGTCGCAGCAAGGAAGACTTCGCGCGCGGCGGCGTCCTCGAGGGCGTCGACCGCGTCCGGAAGATCATGCCAGTTGTTGAGACTGTGGTAGAGACCGATCCGCAATCCATGACGCCGCGCGGCATCAACCATTTCCCCCACAAGATCGCGCCCCGCTGCGGCACTGTTGCCGATGTGAAAATCGGAAAGCTCGGTGGGATAGAGACGGAACCCGTCATGGTGCATCGTGGTGAACACGAGGTAGCGCATGCCGCCATCCACCGCCAACCGGCACAATGCATCGGCATCAAACTTTTCGGCACGGAAACGCCCGGCCAAAGCGACATACTCATCGCGCGGAATCTCCTCCCGGTTCCACACCCACTCGCCCCGCTGCAGCAGGGAATACAATCCATAGTGGACGAACATCCCGTACCGGGCATCGGCAAACCAGTTTCCCTCACTCATGACATGCAGCCGGACCCACCGTTCCGGAGACGGCGAAGGTGTCCGCGCCAACTCAGCCCTGACAAGCTCGATCCGGCCAAAAACCACCCGGAAACCGCAATTACCCAGCACCCTCCCGGCACGATTCCCAGCCAGAGTCGCCCAGATGCGCAACTTCTTTTGGCTTTCCGAAATACCTTGAAACACCACAGGTAGTGGTATTTTGTTTGAAATACCACCATCCATGGCGTCATCTGGCACACCTCGTTGCGAAACCAACCCGCACGGAGTAGTTTGAAGCCTCGACCCGAACCGGGCGAACCCAACTTTCCTTCGTCACACTATGTACCTGAAAACTCTGGAAATCCACGGATTCAAATCCTTCGCCGACCGCACCATCTTCGAATTCGCCGAGGGCGTGACCGGGATCGTCGGGCCCAACGGCTGCGGAAAGTCGAATGTAGTGGACGCGATCCGCTGGGTGCTCGGGGAAACCTCGGCCAAGGCACTGCGCGGCGGGGAAATGGCCGATGTGATCTTCAACGGCACCGAAAAACGCAAGCCGCTCGGCATGGCGGAAGTGACGCTGACCATGGCCGACTGCGAAGAGGCGCTGAAAGTGGATTTCAACGAGGTGGCGATCACCCGCCGCGTCTACCGCGACGGCCGCTCGGAATACCGCATCAACAACACTCCCTGCCGCCTCAAGGACATCAACGACATGCTGATGGACACGGGCATCGGCCGCACGGCCTATTCGATCATGGCCCAGGGGCAGATCGACCAGATCCTTTCGTCAAAACCCGAGGAGCGCCGCGCGGTGTTCGAGGAGGCCGCGGGAATCACGAAATTCAAGAAGGAGAAAAAAGAGGCGCTCCGCAAACTGGAGTACACGGAGGCCAATCTGCTGCGGGTCTCGGATGTGCTCGCGGAACAGGAACGCCGCATGGCCTCGCTGAAACGCCAAGTGGCCAAGGCACGGCGCTATCAGGCACTCGCCGCCGATACCAAGGTGCTCGATACCCACCTGAGCCACCGCCGCTTCACCGAACTCTCCGCGGCACGGGACGAACTCACCGTGTCCATGCGCGGACTCGCCGCCACCGAAGCGGAACTGACGGCCCTGCTGCCCGCGCGCGAGGCGGATGTGGCCCGCACCCGCGCCGAAGCCACCGCCCTCGAAGGAGCCCTCGCGGAACTGCGCCAACAACGCAACGACCTGCTCAACTCCCTGAATACGGCGGAAGGCCGCATCGCCTTCAACAAGGAACGCACCGGGGAACTCCGCAACCGGATCCGCCACAACGAGGAGGAAATCGCGGATACCAAGGGGAAACTGGCCCAACAGGAATTCGATTTCCAGGCCGCCGGGGAATCCCTCGAACAACTCAACCGGATCCTCGCGGAAAAAGAAGAGTCACTCGCCAAACAGGAACGAACCGCAGCGGAGGCACGCGAGGCACGCGACCGCACGGAATCGTCCCTCCGCGAAACCCGCACCGCCGCCAACCTCACCCAAACACTGGTGGCAGCCCTCTCGGCGAAAATCGAAAGCGCGGTATCCCAACTCGAGGGAACCCGCACGCGCTCCCGGCAACTGGCGGATGAGGAACAACGGCTTGCGGTGGAACTCGAGGAATTCCGCTCGGAACAATCGCGGATCGGCACGGAAGTGGAGGATACCCGGCAGGGACTCGCATCTCTCGAGGAGGCTTTCGGAAACTCGGAACGAAGCTGGCAACACATCCGCGGCGACCTCGACGCGGCACGAGGCGCAGCGGAGGAGTCCCACCGCACCCTTGCCCAACGCGCAGCCCGACTCGGCGCAGTTCGCCAATTGATCGATGCCGGCGAAGGCTTTGAAAAGGGAACCCGCAACCTGCTCGCCGGGCTTGATCAACCGGATCGCTTCAAACCGCTCCTCCACGGAGCACTGGCGTCGCTGATCGAGGTCGACAACACCTCGGCCCGCGCCATCGAAACAGCCCTCGGATCCCACCTGCACGCAGTGCTGGTGGAAGACACGGAAGCGGCCTCGGCGGTGATCGAGCGCCTGACCTCTGCGAAGCTCGGCACCGCGGCGATACTGCCCGGCGATCTCGCCCCGGCGGCACGCGGCACCCAAATGGAGGCCCTGCCGGATGGCGCAGTGGCCTGGGCGCTCGACCGCGTCCGAGCGGACCGTCGTGTCGCAGGCGTGATGGAACGACTGCTCGACAAGGTGCTGATCGTCCCGGACATGGCCACGGCCCTGCGCCTGCGCCGCCAGTTCGCCGGCATCCACTTCGCAACACTCGCCGGAGAATGGGTGGGAGCGGAGGGCGTGATCCGCGGCGGCGCCGCAGGCGACGCGGGAACCTCGGTGCTTGAACTGCGCAACGAGGCACGCAAACTCGCCACGGAAGTGGAGTCCCTCGAGGGATCGGACCAAACACTCCGCGCGAAGGTAGCCGACCTCGCCAGCCGCCTCGAACAGGCACACGCGGATCTTGAAACCTCGCGCGAACGCCTCCAACGCCAGAAGGTCGCGCTCTCCACCCGCCAAGGCGAATTCAGCCTCGCAAAACGGGAGGTGGAGAACTTCGAGTCGAAACTGGAACACCTCCGCTGGGAACGCGGCGAACTGGAAGCACGCGAACGCAGTGCCGCCGAAGGCCGGGAATCGATGGAGTCGGAACTCGTCGCCGCACGCGACCGGTTGGCCTCTCTCGAGGAGGAAACCGCGAAACTCCGCGCTGTGGCGGCGGAAGCCCTCCACCAAGAGGAACAACGCAACGCAGGACTCCAGGAACTGCGCACGGAACTCGCGGTGGAACGCCGCGCGAAACTCGCCGCGGAAGAACAACAAAAACCCATGGAGGCCCGCCTCACGGAACTCCGGGAAACCTCGGCTCGCCGCGAAAGGGAAATCGCCGATTTCCTCGCACGCATCGAAGCAGCCGATACCGAAAACAGCACCCTCGGCGCGGACTGCGTTTCCCTGCGCGAACAAGCGGATACACTGGAAACGGAAATCGCCGACCGCGCGAGCGGCCGCGCGGAACTGATCGCACGCATCGAGGACGCGGAATCCCGCCTCGCCACGGTCCGGCGCGACCTGGCGAAAACCGCGGAGCAACGCGGACGCGAGGAAATCGAATCAACCAAACTCGAACTGCGCATCGGAAACCTCGCCGACACGGTGCGGGAACGCTATCAGACGGAACTCGCTTCGTTCGAGCCCGACGCCCACGCGCTGCTTTCCAGCATCGCCTCGCAAAAGGCCCTGCAGGCGCGCAGCGGCCGTCAGACGACGGTGGCCGCGGATCCGGAGGACGGGGACAACTCCGACGACGAGGCACCCACGATCGTGGTCGACGGCACGGAAGAGGAAGCCCCGGTCCCCACCGGAGACATCGACGGCGAACCGGACTGGAGTTTCGTGGAAACGATCGTGGCCGACATCCGCCGCCGGTTGGATGCGATGGGCCCGGTGAATCTCGATGCAATCGAGGAATTCGAGGAACTGGAGGAACGCCACACCTTCCTGCGCGGCCAACACGACGACCTCGCTGCCTCCCGCACCGAACTGCTCGCGGTGATCGAAAGGATCAACGAGGAAACCCGCCGCCTGTTCTCGGAAACCTTCGCCCAGGTGAGGCTCAATTTCCAAGCGATGTTCAGGGAACTGTTCGGCGAGAAATCACAGGCGGACCTCACCTTGCTCGACGATGGAGACCCCTTGGAGTCGGGCATCGAAGTGATTGCCAAACCACCGGGCAAAAAACTGGGATCCATCAGCTTGCTCTCGGGCGGCGAACGCTCGATGACGGCCGTGGCGCTGCTGTTCTCGATCTACATGATCAAACCCAGCCCCTTCTGCGTGCTCGACGAACTCGATGCGCCGCTCGACGAATCGAACATCGGCCGCTTCATCCGCGTGCTCGACCGCTTCATCGACCACTCGCAATTCATCATCGTCACCCACTCGAAGCGCACGATGGCTCGCGCCGATGTGATGTACGGAGTAACCATGGAGGAGTTCGGCGTGTCGAAACCGGTGGGAATGCGCCTCACAAGCGGCACCAAGGACACCAAGGCCACAGGCGCGGCCGCCAACGCGGCACTGCGGCTGGACGCATGAGCGGCGGCCCGCGGCCCGGAAACCACAAGGATGGGTCCCCGGCCCGCGCCTCCTTGACATCGCGCGGCTCCGGCACCATTCCACCGGCATGAGCAGCGCCCGCGGCCCGTCCACGCCCGGGGCCGAACCAGGCCTCATCGAGGTGGAATGCCGCTACGCACTCCATCTGCCGGAAGCAGGCCTCTGGCTCGACCCGCGCCGCGCCAAACCGCTCGCGTTTGTTTCCCACGCCCACGCCGACCATGTGGCGCGCCACGCGCGGATCCTCGCGTCGCCGGTCACCGCGGCCCTGCTGCGCAGCCGCTACAACATCCCCGCCGACCGCATCGCCTCCCACGCCTTCGGCGAACCTTTCGCGATCGGCGGCTTCGAGGCAATGCTCCTGCCCGCGGGCCATATCCCGGGCTCGGCGATGCTCCACCTCACCCGCGCGAAAGACGGCACCACCCTGCTCTACACCGGGGATTTCAAACTGCGGGCGGGCCGGACCACGGAAACAGCCGCACCGCGTCCGGCCGACATCCTCATCATGGAAACGACCTTCGGCCTTCCGCGCTACCGCTTTCCCGCCACGGCGATTGTCGAGGAACGGATCGTCGATTTCGTGAACAACACCCTCGCCTCGGGCGATACGCCGGTGCTGCTCGGATACTCGCTGGGCAAAGCCCAGGAGGCATACGCGATCCTGAGCGCCCACGGCATCCCGGCCCTGCTCTATCCGACCGCTGCGGAAATGACGCGCACCTGCATCACCGAGGGAGCCCCCGGCCTGCCGGAACCATCACTGTTCGAGGGCGAGGTTCCCGCCGGCCACGCGGTGATCGCACCACCGCACGCACGCAAAACCAAGCTGCTGGCGTCACTCGCAAAACAACGCACGGCAATGCTCTCCGGATGGGCGCTCCAACCTGCCGCACGCTTCCGCTACCAGGTGGATGCGATGATCCCTCTCTCGGACCACGCCGACCACCCCGAGTTGCTGGAATGCATCCGCCTCGTCCGCCCGCGGAGAATTCTTACGGTGCACGGCTTCGCAAAGGAATTCGCAACGGAACTCCGCAGCCTGGGACTCGATGCATGGTCGGCCTCGGGCGGAGACCAACTGGAATTGCCGATCCGCTGACGCAGCAACCACCCGCACCGGACCTTACTCGATCTTGTGCTCCCGCGCGAAGGCAGCCGCCCCCTCGGAGTCCGATGAGGGCCAGTTCTCATGGACGGCACGCAGCGTGGCCTGACGCGACTGCCCCTCGGGAAGGGTCAAGGCCCACTGCGCCGCAACCTGCGGATCATACTCGGCCACCTCCCCCGCATACGCGGCCACCGCCGCGGCATGCACCTCAGGCGTCATGCCCTTGCCTGCCGCCAACCACTCGCCCGCAGCCCGGTAGTCCTGCTGGGTCCACTCGGCCACAAGCTCACGAACCGGCCCCGACGCCTCCGCACCGGAAACATTTCCGGAAATCCACTCAACCCAACGCCCGGTCTCCTTTCCGGTTCCAAACCAAGTCAAACCCGAGGCAAACGACGCACGCTCGGCCGGCGTGAGACGCACAGACTCCACCCAGCGGGAAACCGTGGAAAATTCCTCGCCATCGATTCCCCGCGCGAGGATTTCCAAGGCCTTGGATCCGGTGCGCGCACGCGTGCCCTCGTCGTCAATGGTCTCAAGATAACCGCGCAAGGCACCCAATACCCCGCTGCGACCCTCGTCGTCATCGGTACCGGCCGACATGATGGCATGCACATCCTCTTCCGGAGACCCCTCGCCAAGCCGTTGAAGGATTCGAAAGGCAGTCCGCGCATCCTCCACCGCCGCCCCCGCCAGCAAGGAGGAACGGGCCTCGCTGTCCGAGGGCAACAACGCGCGATTCGATTGATACCACGCAAGGGCCTCCTCCGGAGCCTTCGATGCCCAGTCACGCAACGCTCCGGCTCCGACCTGCCGCCGGACGAACGACGCATCAAAACGCCCGGGGTTTCCGGAAATCATGTTCATCAACGCCGCAGGATCCTTCTCCGCCAAGGCGGCTCCCGCGAGAGCCACAAACCGCCTCCTGACATCATCCGCCAAATCCTCGGCATCCGCCAAGGACTCGATCAATGAAACCAACTTGCCGGCCTCCATCCCGTCGCAATCCCCAAGCATCTTCGACACACGCCCTTGCAACAACGCAGCCCGCTTGCGGTCACCGCTCCCGGCCGCCTCACCCAGACTCCGCAAGATCGGCCCGATCCTCGCCACCGGATCGTGTTCGGATCCGGCGGAAACGCGCGAACCGTGATCGGACACACGATCGGCAGGAACGGCGGCGGATCGCGCCGCAGCTTCCGCACGCAAGCGCTCGTTGGCACGCTGCCTCCAAGATCCGGTGATGACTCCCGTCACCACCACCCCCGCCAAAACCCAACGAATCGCCTTCATTTCAATCGACGGATGATACCTGCACGCAATTCCGGATCCTTGACCGACTCGGCAAGCGGAAGCGCCTGCTCCGGATGGGATAGGGCGGCAAAACTCTCGAGAAACGCAACCAATACCGCGTCGTTGCCACTTTCCCGCTGGATGCCCAATACCCACTCGGAGGCACGCTGGAAATCCAACTCACCATCCTCGGAGGCGGCCAAGCCCAAGGCCTCGCCGGTAATGCGGTCCACCCCCTCCGGCGATTGAACACCCAACCACGACCTCATCTCGTCGATGTCCTCGCGCGTCAAGGGCCGCTCGCCGACGATCCCCGACAGCACGGCCCCCGCGGTCTCGGAAGCCACGATCCCGCGCTCCACCGTTGTGGCGCCGATCTGCGCAAGGAACTGATCCACCCCGCCATACCCTTCGTCGGGTGCCACCGCCGCGGCGATCTGCGCAAACACCCCCGCCCGCTCTCCCTCGGGAAGAAGCGAACGCACGATCGAGACATAGCCCTTCTTCGCCTCCATGCCCAGCGAGGCAAAATCGATGTAATCAAGCACCTCGGTCCGCTGACCCTCGGGAAGCATGCCCACCCTCCGCGCCGCAGCCTTCGGATCGGATCCCAGCAACGCGGAAGTCAACACGCCTTCAAATTCCATCCGCGAAACACTCCTGCCGTCCAAACTCTTGCTCTCAAAGGCCCCGGACTCGATCCGCGAATCCAACCACGCGGCAGCCGCAACGACATCCCGCGCCGCCCACTGACCCAAGGCCTCGGCGAGATACCAGGAAACCTGCTCGTCGCCGATCCGGTCCGGAAACGCCTCCAACGCACGCACGGGATCCCGACGCGCGAGCTCTTCCATCAGCCATCCCATTTTCTCCTCGCGCTCGCCTCGCGATGCACCGAACAGGGCCCGCAACGCATCGATGATCTCGGAGGTCTCCATCCGCCGAACCTCGCCGACAAAGGGATCGTCCTCCCCGGATTCCTCCCGCCCTCGCGACACCGCGACATCCCGCCGACCTCCGAAATCCTGCGACCCCGCCCCATCCGCGGACGAGTCCCGGCCCGCCACGGCGCCCGATTCCAGCCCCGCCTCGGCCGCGGCCGAACCCGCGGCAAGATCCGCGGCCTGCCGCCACCCGACGATGTTCCATCCGACGACAAGCATCGCCACCAAACCCAATCCGATGTCTCCCATCCGGCGCAACGCCACGAATCTCGGCCGAAACAGCAGGATTTCAAGCTCTTCCGCGCCCGCCCGCCCTTCCCGGCGAACCCCTCTTGCCAAGTGCCCGACACCGATTAGCTTCGGCCCGTGACCCAGCCCGCGACGACCGACGACAGCCCCGTCCGCGACCCGGTGAAACTCCGTCGCACGGCACTGATCCTCACGGGCATCATGGTCCTCGGCGGCACCCTGGTTTTCGCGGCTTACCAGCGCTGGGCGAAGGCCGGCAATCAGGACACCCGCCCCTCGTTCGTCCACCGGATCCGCAAGGAACGCGACCTGCGCGTCATCCGCCAGGACGGATCCCAAGCCGACCTGCTCGCGCTCTCGGGAAAGGTTTGGGTGATCCATGTCGATTGCGGGGAACAACCAGACCGAGCGCATCGCTCCCGCGAGGTAATGAAACGCCTCGCATCCCACTACGCCACCAACCCCGACTTCGCACTCGTCACACTCATGGTGGACCCGCCTCCCCCTGCGGAAACCATCGGGAAATTGAAGGGGATGGCCGACTCGCTCGGCGCCGCCCTGCCCCAATGGTGGGTTGCCACCAACGAGGCCAAAACCCTCCACAAGTTCATCCAACAGGAACTGAAAGCAAATGTCCGCCCCTACCGGAAGGACGGCTCGTGGACCTTCGATACCTCGATCACTCTCGTGGACCGCCAAGGACATGTCCGCCGCGCCGTGGTTCCGCAGCAACGCGTGCCGGGGCCGCCCTATGTCGCGATCTTCGATTTCGACGAGGCCTCCTCCTGGGACGCCCGCAAGGTGCTGACCGGAACCAACCTTTCCAACGAGGCGCAGTTGGAAAAACTGCTTCGCGAAACCATCGAACTCCTGCTGGCGGAACCGGCCGAAACCACATGAAGAAGGGACCCGTACTGCTGCTGTTCTATTCGGCCATCGCGCTGCTCTGCTGCGGCGTGGTGGCGCTTTCGTTCTACCTGCGCAAGGGACTGCGCGCACCAACACAGGAAATCATCGCCAACGCGGGGCGCGAGTCGCCGACGGAATGGTTCCCGATCCGCACAAACCTGAAGGGAGTCAACCAGAACGGGGAACAAGTGGGACTCTTCGACCTGAAGGGAAAGGTATGGGTGCTCACCGAATTCTTCGCAGTCTGCCCGCACTGCGCTGTGCGCAACGGCAGGGAACTACGCGAACTCCAGGACCTGTTCGCGAACCATCCGGATTTCCACATCGTCTGCGTCT
>CAZMUK010000014.1:22910-34711 GCA_964569415.1 uncultured Luteolibacter sp.
GCTCAGGACGATGTTCCCCGCCTCAAGGATTACGCAGCCGCACTCGGCGCAAAACCGGAAACCTGGTGGTTTCTCAACACCGGCGACGAAACCACCACCCACGACTACCTCGAGAAGGAACTCGGGTTCTTCGCCGTCAGAAAGCGCAGCGACCCGGCGGACATCGAGGCAAACGGACGCTACGCCCACGACCTCGGCATGATCCTCGTGGACCGCAACCTGCGGGTGATCGGAAAATGGCCGCTCGCCGACGCGAGGTCGGAGGAGGCGGTGCAACGCGATCCCGAACTCTACGACAGACTGAAGACGGAACTCCACGGACGCATCCGCGCCGAACTGGCGAAACCACCCGAAACAACGGAAACCCCATGAACAACGAACGAAAGGAATGGCTTTCCCGCAAACCGAACGACGCCCTCGCCCACAAACTCGGCATCGCGGCGTGGATCGTCTCGTCGCTGGTCCTGATCCTGGTGGTGGTGATGCGGGCGGTGAAACTCCCCTTGCCCGACGGATGGTCGACCGCCGCCCTGCCCCCGTTCCATGCGGCACTGAACACCTTGGTGGCCGTGGTGCTGGTCATGGCGCTGGCCGCGATCCTGAAAGGAAAAGTGCGTCTCCACCGCAACCTGATCTCTGCCGCAATGGCGATGTCGGCGCTCTTCCTGCTCTCGTATGTGGCCTACCACATCACGACCTCGCCGGTGCGCTACGGAGGTACCGGCGCGATGCGCACGGTATACTTCGTGCTTCTCGTCAGCCACATCGTCCTGGCCGGGCTTAGCCTTCCCTTCATTCTCTTCACCTACATCGCAGGCCTCACGAACCGCTTCCCTTCCCACCGCAAACTCGCCCGCTGGGTCTACCCGATGTGGTTGTATGTGGCGGTGACCGGACCGATCTGCTACTGGATGCTCCGTCCGTACTACCCGTGAAAGGGATCCTGACGGTCACGCCGAACCCCGCGCTGGACGCGACCATCACCGTCGCGGAACTCCGCCCGGGCGAGGTAATCGCCGCGGACTCCCTGCACAGGCAACCCGGCGGGAAAGGAGTGAACCTCGCCACCATGCTGGCATCCGGAAAGCCCCCTGTCACCGCCACCGGATTTCTCGGAGTCGCCAACGAAGAATGGTTTGCCCGCCACCTCGCGCGATTCAATATCGCCGACGCGTTCGTGCGGATCCCGGGGGAAACGCGCAACTGCCTGAAAATCGTCGAGCGGAAGACATCACGCACCACGGATGTGAACCCGCCGGGTCTCGCGGTGGACAAGGGGGCGCAGGCCTCCCTGCACGAGACCATACGGAAACTCGCGACATCATGCGCCTGGGTGACCGTCGGCGGCAGTCTTCCTCCCGGCACGGACCCGCAGTGGATGGCCCAAACAATCCGCAATGCACGCGAGGCCGGCGCCAAAGTGGCGGTCGACTGCCGCAACGCGGCTCTCGACATCGCAATCCGCAACGGCGCGGACTTGATCAAGCCGAACATTGCCGAACTTCGCGAACTCACCGGATTGCCGCTCTCCTCCCATGGGGAACGCACCGCGACCCTGCAGCGCATCCACGAGTGCGGAGTCGACCATGTGGTGCTTTCGCTCGGCGCCGACGGCGCGCTGTTCTCCACCCGCGGCGGGCGCATCTTCGCGGAAGCTCCTCCGGTCCGTCCCGCAAGCACGACGGGCGCGGGCGACGCGCTGCTCGCTGGATACCTCGCCGGACTCCTCGAGGAACTCAGCCTGCCGGCACGCGCGGAGCTGGCGACGCTTTTCGCATGGAGCAGCCTCGAGCAGGTGGAACGCCATCCGCCCGACGCCGCATTTCTCGCCTCGCGAAAAGGTGTCGTCCGCGTGAGCCCGGCCTGAACCTTTGCCGGCCGTCATCGCCCCGTCACCCAAAGCAAACGCAGGCCGTTGAGACATACCAGCACGGTGCTGCCCTCGTGCCCCACCACCCCCACCGGCAGCGGCAAGGCCCACCCGAGCGCAGCAAGTACAAGCACGAGAATCACCAAACCCGCGAACACCAGATTCTGCACCAAAACCCGCCGCGCACGCCGCGTGTGCGACAACAACAGGGGAATGTTTCCGATCCGGTCGCCCATCAGGACAATGTCGGCACTCTCCATGGCCACATCGGTGCCCGCAGCCCCCATCGCCACCCCCACATCCGACATCGCAAGCGCCGGAGCGTCATTGACGCCGTCGCCCACCATCATGACCCGGCCCTCCTTCTTCAGCGAACGAATGATGTCCATCTTGTCGGACGGCAACAACTGGGCGTGAATCTCATCAATCCCGGCCTCGCGGCCGATCGCACGCGCCACCAATTCGTGATCGCCGGTGAGCATCACCACCCGCCTCACCCCGATCCGGTGAAGCTCCTTCACAAACCCGACCGCCTCGGCCCGCAGGGTGTCCGCCATCGCAAACACCGCGCGAACCCGCAACAAGGACCCTTCCCGTTCGCCCAACCACACGCAGGTGTTGCCTTCCTCCTGCATCCGCCGTGCCAACGCGGCCAAAGCGGGATCCTCTCGTGCGCCCTCCTCGGCAAAGAGCCGCGGACTGCCGATCACCCAGCGCAGGCCGTCGACTTCCGCCTCCGCTCCCTTGCCCGCAATCGCTTGGAACCCGGTGGCCTCGGGAACCGAAATGGACCGTTCGGATGCCGACTGCACCATCGCGTGCGCGAGCGGATGCTCGGACCGGCTCTCAAGGGCGGCCGCAACCCGCAATAGATCGCGATACCCGCCGGTGAACACATCCCCCGCGGCACGGATCCCGTCCGCAGTTGCCATACCGGTCAGGACCGGCTTGCCGTTCGTGAGCGTGCCGGTCTTGTCGACCGCGACAATGTCGACCCCGGCCGCGCGCTCGAGGTGGGATCCGCCTTTGATGAGAATCCCGCGCCGCGCAGCACCGCCAATCGCCGAAAGAACGGTGGCCGGCGTGCTGATGACCAAGGCACAGGGCGATGCCACCACCATCACAGTCATCGCGCGATACACGGCCTCGGCTACCCCCTGCCCCGAAAACAACACCGGCACTGCAAAGACCAAGACGGTCAGAACAATCACCCCGGCGGCATAGTAGCGCTCGGCGGTCTCGAGAAAGCGCTGGGTCCCGGACTTTTCGGCCTGGGCCTCCGCCACCAACCTCACCATCCGCGCCAAAGTGGAATCCCCGGCACGATGGGTGACCCGCAATTCGATGCCACCACTCTGGTTGATCGTGCCGGCGAACACACGAGCCCCCACCTCCTTGGACACCGGCATCGATTCGCCGGTCAGGGAAGCCTCGTCGACTTCCGTGCGCCCCTCGCTCACCGTTCCGTCCACCGGAATCCGCTCGCCGGGACGGACCACGACAGTCTCGCCCTCGACCACCTCCTCCACCGCGACCCGCAGCACCGCACCCCCGCGCTTCACCGATGCCTCGCCGGGCCGGAGCTTGAGAAGGGATTCGATGGCCCG
This sequence comes from uncultured Luteolibacter sp., assembly GCA_964569415.1. GTDB lineage: Bacteria > Verrucomicrobiota > Verrucomicrobiia > Verrucomicrobiales > Akkermansiaceae > Luteolibacter. The sequence goes on from CAZMUK010000014.1 coordinate 26,388, forward strand.
ACGCGTGCGGTCCATCGCGTGACGCTGCAGCACATTGGAAAAACTGAAAAGAAACAGAAGCAAGGCCCCCTCAAAGGGAGCACCGATCGTCGCCGCACCCAGAGCAGCCAGCACCATCAGCACATCAATATCCAACACCCGCTCGCGCAAAGACGCCCACGCGGCACGCACTCCCTGCTGGCCCGCAAACAGATACGCTCCACCGTACAGCCCCTGCACCACGCCGTGTGCAACTCCGGACCGCTCCGCAATCGCCGCCACTACCAACAGCACCAGACCCAAGCCGCACGAGATCTCCTCGTTGAAATCCCCGGCCCCCACCCGCCGCAGAAACGGCGGCCGCTCCACGGACGGAACCACCAAGGGCCGGATATCCGCACCGGCCGTACGCAGGTCGGCCTCCACCCGCTCCTCGGACTCGATGCGGGAATCAAAGGTGACCGTCAATACTTTGCCCAGGTAGGTCGCCGATGCGCGTCGCACGCCCGGTATGCCCGCCACCCTTCTCTCGAGCTTGCGCGCACAGGCCTCGCACGCGTTGCCCTCGAGCCGGAAGGTCGAACGCCGGATGTCGCCGCCACCACCGGAGAAGTGCCGGCGCAACAAATCCCGAACCTCTCCATCCCGCAAAACGGAAGGATCGAAATCCACATCAACGGCACACCCCTCCGGCGACTCAACCACCCGCAAAATCCCGCGCCGCTTTCCAAGCAGCGCCCCCTCCTCCCCCCGCTCCGGATCCGGCCGCGCACCATCCATGGAAACACTCTGGACCTGCCGCGGCTTTTGACAATCCCGCGTTTCAGCCAATGGCCTTGACCGCCTCAATCATCGGAGCCGCCAACCGGGACACCGCATCGGCTGCGTTTCCCGGATCAGACTCGATCCGCTTGACGAGGGCCGAGCCCACCACCACTCCATCAGCCTCCCGCGCCACCACGGCAGCCTGCTCCGGCGTGCTGATGCCGAAGCCCACACAAACGGGAACGGTCGCGTGACGCTTGATCAATGAAACAAAACTGCCGATGTCGGCCGCCGGTCCGCCGTGCATGCCGGTCACCCCGGTGCGCGACAAGGCGTACACAAAGCCCTCGGCCGATCCCGCCAACCGCGCGATCCGCTCCGGAGGCGTCGTCGGCGCGATCAACCGGATCCGCTTGAGTCCGCCGCAACGCGATTCGTCAATCCCGAGCGAGGTCTCGTCCGGAGGCAGATCCAGCAGCAGAATTCCATCCGCCCCGGCGGCCGAGGCGTCCTCATGAAATTTCTCAAATCCATACTGGAACACCGGATTGAGATAGGTGAACAACACCAAGGGAGTGTCGTGCCCCTTGCGGAACTCCCGAATGAGATCCAACACCTTGGCCGTGGTCATGCCGCCACGCAAGGCACGCTCGGCCGCCATCTGATTGACGATGCCGTCCGCAAGCGGATCGGAAAACGGAAGACCGAGCTCGATGATATCGGCTCCCAGACCAGCAAGGGCCTGCATGACTTCCAACGACTGATCGAAACCGGGATCCCCGGCCGCAATGTAGGCAACAAACGCTTTCCTCCCCTCCTCGCGGAGTCGCTCAAAGACGGAATGAAGCCGGTCGGACATGTTGATTGGAAGCGCGGCGCGCCCTGCGATTCAACAACGCTCCGCCAAGGCCTGACAACCCCGGATGTCGAGTTTTCCCGATGCCAGCACCGGAATCGCATCCACCCGGATGATCCGCTTGGGACACCATAGGGAGGGAAGACCCGCGTCGAGAAGCTTGTAACGCAGGCTCAGGCACTCCTGCTCGGGTGAAGTCTCCCCGAGCGTCGAGAGCAAGATAATCGCCTCGCCCTTCTGCTCGTCGGGTACCCCGACCACCGCGATCCGCCGCTCGGTCTCGCCGTCGAGGCCGAGGACCTTGTTGATGACACCCTCGACGGACTCGTGCGGCACCATTTCACCGCCCACCTTGGAAAACCGGGAAATCCTACCGCCGATGTGCAGGAAGCCGTCCGCATCAAGATGTCCGACATCCCCGGTGCGGAACCATCCGTCCTTGAGCACCTCGGCCGAACGCTTGGGATCGTCGAGATAGCCGGGAAACACATTCGGCCCCTTGAGCCAGATGATCCCCGGATTATCAAGCGGCAACGGTGCTCCGTTCTCGGGATCCGTGACCCGCACCGCCACCCCGGGAAGCATCTGCCCCACCGAACCGCTCCGCGAGGAGGAAAGGACACAGGCATCCCGCTCGGCCGCAGGATCGGGCAAATTGACATTGGTCGCCGGCGCGGTCTCGGTGAGGCCGTACCCTTCCTGGGGACGAATGCCGAATCTGGCCTCGAAGGAATCCGCAAGCGTCTGCGGAAGCTTCTCGGCTCCGGTGACCACCAGCTTGAGCGAGGACAATTGCGCGGGCTCCACCCGCTTCATGTACCCGCGCAGAAAGGTGGGCGTGGCCAGCAACACATCCACCTGATGCAGCGCAATCAACTCCGCCAGTCGCTTCGACTCGAGCGGACTCGGGTAGGTAACGAGATTCACCCCCTCGAGAACCGGATACCACAAGGTCACCGTGCACCCGAAGGAATGGAACAGCGGCAAGCACCCAAGGATGGAGGAACCCGCGGGAAGATCCAGTCGCGAGCCGAACTGGACGACATTGGCCAGCAAGTTGCGGTGGGTGAGCACCACGCCCTTCGGCTCGCCCGACGAACCCGAGGTAAAGAGCAACGCGGCTTCATCGTCACCCTTGCGCTTGTCCAGTCCCAGCCACGAGGCCAGCAACTGCTGCGGCAGGACCCTCGACGCGATGGCCCAGAACACCATCCGCTTGCGCAAGGCGGGAAGAACCCGCTCGATGAGAATGAGGTCGCGGTTCGGAGGCCACGGAAACGAAGAAACCTTGCGCACGAAAGGATCCGCCGTGATGAAGCGATCCACTCCCGACTGCCGGATGCAGGAACGCACCGCCTCGGGACCAGAGGTGAAATTGAGATTCACCGGCACCTTGCCCGCGAACATCACCGCGAGATTGGCGACCAACCCGGCCTTGCCCGGAGGAAGGACGATGGCAACCCGCGGCCGATCGGTCTCCTCACGAATCACCCGCGAGAAGGCGAGCGCCGCCGCAAGGATCTTGTGAAAGGGCAACTCGGAATCGTCCGATCCGTCGATGAGCATGCTGCGGCCGCCATTGGCACGAAGCCCGTTCAACAAAGCACCCGCCAAGGAACCCTTGAACAAGTCGCGCTGCGCGAAGGCGTCGGACGCGGCATCCAGCAAGGACTCGAGATACCCGGCCACACTGGCGTTGCCCGCGGGAAGCATCCGCCCGACGGCATGCACCGCGTCGGGAAGCGAGGACTTGCGCTCGATCGAAAGCGCGGACTCGCGCGGCTTTTCGGTGACAACCGGCAACACCGGCAGGCCGAACGCACACAGAACCCGCAAATGGGATGACGGGACATGACAGGGTGTTGCGTTGCGCACCGCAGCCCTGCCTGGAACATAAAACAACACCCCGCCGTCCGCGAGAAAGGCCGCCAACTCGCGTCCCGCCGCGGCAGGATCCCCGTCGTCGCACGAAAACGCCGCGCCGGATCCGGAACGCTCGAGATGCGAACGCAACGCGGGATCGTACTGCGAGGATTCCTCGACCAACCAGGTGACACGCCGGTCACGAAACAACCGCTCCCATTCGAGAAGCCCCGCGAAATCGAGCCGCCCCGGCACCACCAGCACGCCGTGCTCCGGAATCCGCTCCTTGTGAAGAACCGTGTTCATGGCATTCGTCGGGAACCGCCGGCACCCGTGCTCAACACGACCAACCAACAGGAAATGACAGGCACCCGCAATCCCCCTTTTTCCGCAGGAAACACGCGCCCCGCAATGCCCCCGCCCGCTCAGGGAGCGAGACGCAGGGCCTCCACCTCGCGGCGGATGTCCTCCTCGGTCACATCCGCGACCAGCACGGCGCGCCCCGGGGCCTCCAAGGCCACGAAACGGATCGCACCACGCTCGAACTTCTTGTCAGCCGCAAGCCTCGCCATGACCTCCTGCGTGCCAACCGCGGATGACAACACCAAGGGCAACCCGAAACGCCCGAGCAAATCCAAAACCTGCCGCTCCCCGGCTTCCGACAGACCGGCAAAGCGCCGGGAAATCCGCAACGCGGCACGCATGCCCAATGAAACCGCCTCCCCGTGCAGCATGACACCGTATGATGCAGCCGCCTCGATCGCGTGTCCCACCGTGTGACCGAAATTCAACAGGGCACGCTCCCCGCCGGTCTCCCGCTCGTCCCCTTCGACAATCCGCGCCTTGATCGCAATGTTGCGCGCAACCAGATCCGCGGAAATCCCCCGCCCGCTTGGATCCAGCCGCGCCAGATCCTCCAGCATCGCCGCATCGCGGATGGCGGCATGCTTGATGACCTCGGCAAACCCGTTGCGGAACTCACGGTCGGGCAAACTCCGCAAGGTTTCGGGATCCACCAACACCGCCAAAGGCTGATGGAAGGTTCCCACCAGATTCTTTCCCTCGGCGAGATTCACCCCGGTCTTGCCTCCCACCGAGGAATCCACCTGGGCAAGTAATGTGGTGGGCACCTGCACCACCGGAACCCCGCGCAGAAATACCGACGCCACAAACCCCGCGAGATCGCCAATCACTCCACCACCCAAAGCCACCACCAACGACTTGCGGTCGTGCCCGCCACGAACCATGCCGCGACAACGCGTCTCGGCATCCGACAACGACTTGGAAGACTCCCCCGCCGCCACCGTGTGCAGGGTGCAGTCGAACCCGGCTCGCGCGAGCGAATCCATCAACACTCCCGCATGCAACGTAGCGACCGTCTCATCGCTGATCACCGCAACCGGGCCGGCAGGCACGCCGGCGGACCCAAGAAACGCACCGGCGCGGCCGAGCAAACCGGACTCGACCACCACCCGGTAGGAACGCTCTCCCAAACTGACCCGCACCTCGGCCACGCCCCGAAGCTTGGAAATCAGGCCCCTGCTTGTCCACCACGGATCCTCCTTGATCCCCCGCAAGTACGCACCAATCCTGCTCCCGCCATGGAAGTCCGCAACCGCAACCGGCAAACACCCTTCACCACCAAGGACGGATCGACCATCCGCAGCCTGCTCGACCTTTCCAACGCGCCAGTGCGCCGACAGAGCCTCGCGGAGGCCACCGTCCCCGCGGGAACCGCCACCGAACGCCACTACCACCGCGACAGCGAGGAGTTCTACTACATCCTCGAGGGAGAGGGACGGATGGAAATCGACGAAATCCGGCAAGAGGTCGCTCCCGGGGATGCCGTGCTGATCCCCGCCGGAGCCTGGCATTCGATCCATGCCTCAAGCACCCTTCGCTTCCTCTGCTGCTGCTCGCCACCCTACTCGCACGAGGACACCTTCCTCGCCTGACCCGCCCAGTCTCTCAGCCGGTTGTGCGCAGTCCCGAGGCGATCGCGTTGACCGAAACCAGAAGATCCGGAATCATCTCGTCCGCAGCGGCTCGATCCTCCCCTGCGAGACGCGCCCTCCACTCGCGCAACAACGCAACCTGCTGGAGATGCAGGATCCGCAACGGCTCCTCACGGATCTGCAATGTGCGCGCCATCCGCGGTCGACGCTCGGCAAACGAAGCCCGAAACAAGGCACACAGATGGTCCCGCGTGCGCGCAAACTCGCCGAGAATCGTGCCGAGAAACCGCTCCCGCAACCCGTCGTCCGCAACCAACCCGGCATACGCACGCATCAACTCCTCGTTGGCGCTCGCAAGCGAACCATCCACATTCGTCATCAGATACCTCAGGAACGGCAAGCCGCGGGCCTGCGCGGCCAAGGACTCAAACGCCCCGCCATCCTCCTCGCGCAACCTCTCCAACGCCGCACCCACCCCGTACCATCCCGGAAGATAAAACCGCGACTGAGTCCACGAAAACACCCACGGAATCGCCCTCAGGTCCTCCAAGGTGGCCTGCCCGCTGCGACGCGCCGGACGCGATCCGATCCGCGAATGCTCCAAGGCGTCGATCGGAGTTGCGGCCCGATGAAACTCGATGAACCCGGGTTCCGCCAGCAAGGATCGATACGCGTCGCGACTCCACGCCGCCACCTTGCCGAACACCCCGGCATCCACTGATCCGCCGCGCTGCGGACCACGGTGCTTCGCAGCAGCAGCCACCACCGATGCGAGCAACAACTCGGTATGGTAGGTGGCCGATCCCAAGTGTGCGTACTTCTGGGCGATGGTCTCTCCCTGCTCGGTCATGCGGAAAGCCCCGCCCAAGGATCCGTGGGGCAATGCCTCCATGAACCAATGCGCAGGACCCGCCCCGCGACCCACCGTGCCTCCCCTGCCGTGGAAAAACACCGGACGCACCCCGTGCCGCCCGCATACCTCGGTGAGCTCGCGCTGCGCTTTGTTCAGTGCCCACTGGCTCGCAAGAATCCCGCAGTCCTTGTTGGAATCGGAATACCCGAGCATGATCTGAAAATCCCCGCCCTGCCCGATCCCGGCCCGGGTGACGGGATGGGAAAGGAAGGCATCGACCACCTCCGGAGCGCGCTCAAGGTCATCCATGGTCTCAAACAAGGGAACCACCGGCAACAAGCACCGCATTCCCCCCTCGGAAACTTCCATCAAGCCGGCCTCGCGCGCCAAAAGATACACCGCAAGGAGATCGGACACATCGCGCGTCATCGATACGATCAAGGCCCCGATCCCCTCGCCGCCGAACCGCGACAGATGCGCCGCCAGCACCCGCAGGCACTCGAGCACCGCATCGGCCTCGGGCCCGGCATGCACCCCCTGCGCGAGAAACGGCCGCGGCGAACAAAGTTCCGCCTCCAAGTACGCCCGGCGCCGGTCCGCCGCCCACCCGCCGTATCCCGCCGCCTCCGCCACCGCGGCCTTCGCGAACAATTGCAGCAGCGCCTTCTCGTGAAAGGCCGAGTTCTGCCGGATGTCGAGCGAGGCCCCGTGGAAACCGAAAACCGCCAACTGACGCCGCAGAGGCAGGACATGCTCCACCACCAACGCCGAGGCTCCCACCTGCGAAAGACTCGCGGCAAGAATGTCGAGATCCGACATCAGGGCCGCAGGCTGCCTGTACACATCGACGGCATCGTCCTCGTCGCGGGTCACCAACACCTTGCGCCGCATCAACTGCGCGGCCAACCGCCACGGCTCCTCGCGGTTCGACTCCACCCACCCGTCGTCCGGCGCGTGCAGACGCCCCGCGAGCGCACAGCCGAGACGCCCGATGAGTTCCTCGAGCATCGGCGGCACCTTTTGAAAATGGCGGCTCAAGGGCAGGTGATGCGCCAAGCGCTCCAACTGCCCGGCGTACAGCCCGAGCGCGTTGGCACGCAGCAGTCGCAATGCCTCATCAGTCACCGCGGCCGTCACTCCGGGATGGCCATCCCGATCCCCGCCGATCCAGGTCCCGAAACGGACCATCGGCGGCAACCGGTCGAGGGACTCCAGCGCGAACCCTGCATCCGCCCACGCTTCGCGCAAGTGCGTGCGCACCCGCGAAACCGCCTCCGGAAACACCTCGCGAAGATAAAACAATGCGTTGCCCAGCTCCTGGTGAATGCTCGGCCGCGTAATGTGGATCTCGCCGGTGCGCCACAAGGTTTCAAGACTCGCCACCAGCGCAGTACGGCCCCGCCGGCGCTCTCGCTCGGTGAACGAGGAGTTTTCCCGGTCCTGCATGATGTCGTAGATCACCCGGTGCATCTCCCGCACCGTCCCGCGCTTGGCCTCGGTGGGATGCGCGGTCAGCACCGGTTCCACCCGCACCCGCCGCAGCACCTCGAGGATTCCCTCCTCGTCCAGTCCCGAATCCCGCATCTCCCGCAACTTGTCCGGCCACAACCCCTTCTCCGCTTCGGGTCCCGACGCCTTCTCCCGCCACCTCCTCACCTGCGCCGCCACCCGCTCCTCGACAATGTTGAGCAATTGAAAGGAAATCGAGTAGGCCTGACCCAACCCGCGGTCGGCTCCATTCACAGGTTCGAGCGGAGCCCCCGTCCACGGCAGTCTCCCGGCCAAGCCCGACTGCCCCAACCGGCACAACATCTCGCGAAACGCCTCCATCGCGAAGGACAACTCGGACTCAAGCAGCCCGAACCCGTCCTCCAGCAGGCACTTCCGTTTTGTCTTCGAGGGAGCAGCCATATGCTTTCGGGCGCGCGCCCGCACCCGGAGCGAAGCAGAAGCAATGCCGAACCGCAGGCAAGTCGATTGTTCGCCCCCCGGTTTCCGGGGATCCGGGCAAAAAAAGAGCCCGGCACCTTGTTTCCAAGATGCCGGGCCTGTA
>CAZMUK010000015.1:0-34514 GCA_964569415.1 uncultured Luteolibacter sp.
AACCTCACCCGCACCCCGGTGAACAACAGCAGGAAACCACCCGCTGCCAGCAACACCGACATCACAGATGCCACCCACCGACCCCCGAGCGACCGCCACGGAAAGATCCACTGCGGCGCTTCCGCACGCTTGACCCGCATCGGAACCCTCGCCCCCTTCACGGCCCACCTCCCGCACCATCCTCCTTCTGGCCATCCTCCCCGTCGCCGACCAACGCAAGCCGATAGCCCTTGGAAAGGACCATTTCGGAAATCCGCCGCTCCAAGGCCACCGGCACCGAACCGTCACTGCGCAACAACACCAAGGAACCGGCCGCTCCCGCCGCCCGCGCGCGCAGGTCGAGCGCCGCCGACAAGCCATCGACCTCCATCCGCTCCTTGCCGAGATAGACCTGCGGACCCGTCACCCCGGTCGCAAGCGTGATCACCAAGGACTCGCCGGAGGCCGTGAGCGAAAACATCGATGCGGGCAACTCGACCTCCACGCCGGAACGCGGCACCAAAAACGGTGAGGACCCGTGCAGAAACCACAAAAGCAAAAGCAGGTTCACCACCGGAACCGCATGCAGAAACCCGGGCCTCTCGGGCAATGTGGTCTCAAGCTTCATGTCGCGGTCTCGGGACGCGCCACCATGGGCTCGCGCCCCGCCGTCACCTCTCCCCGGAACGGCGCGTACTCCTCCTCCTCGCGCGCATCGGCAATCATGTGCACCATTTCAATGCCGGCCCGCTCGATGCGGTGGACCAGACGCCGCGCCCGACCCAGGAAATACAGATAAAACAAATACATCGGAACCGCCACCAGCAACCCCAACACCGAAACCAACAACGCGGAAGTGACCGCCGCCATGATCTCCGCGGGCTGCGCCGACCCTGCCTCGCCGCCCGCCTTGAGAAACACCTCGAGCATGCCGAGCATGGTGCCCAGCAATCCGACCAAAGGCGCCAGCAGGGCGACACCGAGAATGACGCGGATGTTCTTTTCAATGCGCGGCACCTCGAGCTGCCCGGCCTCGCGCACGATGTCGCGCAAATCGCCGCGGTCGAGATAGTACCTCAGCAAGGCCGCATGCGCCACCCGCCCCACCGGCCCCGGCGCGCGCGCCGCCTCGTGCAAGGCCTCGGCAAACGCCCGACGCCGGACATGGTGCGAGAGACCCACCAGCAGGTCGGCGACATGGATCCGCGCCCGGTGAAAGAAAAACAAACGCTCGATGACCGCCACCGTTCCGACGAAGGCAAGCGCGCCGAGGATCCAGACCAAAGGTCCGCCCCGCTCGATCAACCCGGAGGGCTCCAGTAGGGAAACAACCATGCCCGCAAGGAAGTACACCCGCCGCTCCACCCCTGACCAGCACCGAAATTCCCCTTTCTTCCAAGGGGTTCCACGGCCATCTTTCCCCCATGAACCCACCACGGAAGGTCGCACTGCTCGGAGCCACCGGCTTCATCGGCCGCGGCCTGCCCTCGCGCCCCGACGCTCATCCCCGGGAGTTCACCGGCATCAGCCGCAACCACCGGGCCTCGGTGCCGGGGATCGGCTCGTGGATGCGACCGGAGGAAATGAACCTCGCCGGCTTCGACGCGGTGGTGAACCTCGCCGGAGAACGGATCGACCGCCGCTGGACCCCGGCCAACCGCCAACTCTTCCGCAAGAGCCGCGTGGATGTGACCCGCCACATCGTGGAGTCCATGCGCGTCATTCCCGCCGACCAGCGCCCGCGCGTCCTGATCAGCGCCTCGGGCACGGGCTTCTACGGCGACCGCGGCGACGAAATCCTCACCGAGTCCTGCGCAGCGGGATCCGATTTTCTCGCGGAACTCTGCCGCGATTGGGAGGCGGCCGCCCTCGAGGCGGAGGGACTCGGCGTGCGCGTCGTGATCCTGCGCGTCGCAATGGTGCTCGGAAAAGACGGCGACGCATTCCGGAAACTGACGCGCATCTTCCGACTCGGCATCGGCGGCCCTCTCGGCAACGGGCGGCAATGGATGCCCTGGATCCACGTCGACGATCTCCGCGACTGCATCCTCCGATGCATCGGCGACACGACGCTCTCCGGCCCGGTCAACGCCTGCGCCCCCGGAACACTCCGCAACCGCGAATTCACCAAGGTCCTTGCCAGCGCCCTGCACCGGCCGGCCCTCCTGCCGGTACCCGCACTTGCCCTGCGCATCGCCATCGGCGGATTCTCTGCCGCCGTGCTCGCAAGCTGCCGCGCGCACCCGGACAAACTCTCCTCCGCCGGATTCCGCTTCCGGTTCCCCTCGCTCGACCAGGCACTGGCGGACCTGCTCGGGTAATGCGACGCGGCGGATTCCTCGACGACTCTACTCTTTGTCCTTGGATTTCTGCCTCGATGGGCTTGTCTCGAGACCGCAACCATGAAGCGCCGTCATTTCCTCCACCTCTCCACCGCGGCAACCGCCGCCTCGATCGCCTCCTGCGGGAAATCCAAGGTCAAGGAACGCACGCTCCATGTCTACACTTGGGCCGACTACCTCGCCCCCGATCTGGCGAAGAAGTTCGAAAAGGAGTTCTCCTGCAAGCTGGTGCTCGACACCTTCGATTCAAACGAATCGATGCACGCAAAACTCGCGGCGGGCGCCACCGGCTACGATGTGCTGGTGCCCACCTCCTACATGGTCAAGACCCTCGCCCGCGAGGGCCTGCTCCAGCCACTCGACCACTCGAAGCTGACGAGCCTTTCCAGCGTGGACCCGGACTATCTGAAGCGCGCGCTGGATCCGCAGATGAAGCACTCGGTGCCCTACATGATGGCCCCCACCTGCATCGCGTGGCGTTCGGACAAGGTCCCGAACCCGGAACCGTCGTACTCGATGTACACCCGTTCCGACCTCAAGGGACGCACGACGCTGCTCGACGACCCGCGCGAGGTGCTCGGCGGAGCGTTGATATTCCTCGGCTTCCCTCTCAACTCGAAGGACCCCGCGCAACTCGCCGCGGCCCGCGATCTGGTGAAGTCATGGAAACCGAACCTCGCGAAGTTCGAAAACGAACAATACAAAAGCGGCATCGCCTCCGGGGAGTTCCATTTGGTGCAGGGCTACGCCGGTGACCTGTTCCAAGTGCAGGAAGAGAGTGAATCCGTCGAGATCGCCATCCCGCGGGAAGGATCGGCCTTCTCCTGCGACGACCTCTGCATCACCAAGGCGGCAAAGGAGCCGGGGCTGGCCCACGATTTCATCAACTTCCTCACCATGCCGGAAATCGCGGCGGAAAACATGCAGTACATCAGCTACCGCGCGCCGAACGCAGCAGCCTACAAGTTGCTTCCCGAGGACTTCCGCGGCAACCTGGTGCTGTTCCCCGACGAAGCGCTGTTCGCAAAACTGCAGCCGATCGACGACCTCGGCGACGCCCAGGCGCTGTGGACAAAGATGTGGGACGAGGTGAAGGCGTCCTGAAAAAGCGCGGCACTCGGGGAGTTCGTGCGACGACCAGGGGCGAGCACCGTCTCGTTCCGCAGGAAAAGCCGGTTTTCGAGGGGCCGCACCCGGCCCCGAGCATCGGCGGGCTGGGTGAGATCCGCCGGAAATCCACCGAATTAGCGCAGATTTAACGCAGGTTTGGCGTGGATTTGACGGGCTTGTCCCAGAATCCAGATCACTCCGGAGTGATTCCGGACCATCGAAAACCACACAACCCCTACAAATGAAAAAGAACACCTGCATTTCCTTCGCGCGCAGAGGGCGATCACTACTCGCCTCCGCCGTTGCGGTCATTCCGGTCCCCCTTGCCCATGGAGCGACCCTCTGGGACGGATTTCATTTGGATGTCTTCGGCGGCCTCCACGGGATCGCAAGCGGCAATCTGAAACAAGGGGGACAAACCAGCGACGCCTCCTATGACACCGGTTTCCTTTCCGGCATCGCCCTCGGCAGGGAATTGTCTCCGGAATGGTCGCTGGAACTGGAGTGGTTTTATCGGAGCAACGATCTGGATTCCTTGGACGGCGGCCCTCTCGGCGCTGCAACAGCCGGCGATTTCGCGTCGACAAACCTCATGCTCAATGTGATCCACACATTCCGGCGTGATGAAGCCGGCACCGGGTTCCTGCACAAAATCCTCCCGTATGTTGGTATCGGCTTCGGCGCGATGCAGGAGGTGGACATCGACCTCAATCTGGCAGGCGCGGAACGCGAGTTCTCCGACCGGTGGGTTCCCGCGGCACAAATCATCGGGGGACTCTCCTCTCCGATCACCGAGTGTGTTTCGGTCTTCGGTGAGTTGCGCTATCATGTGACGGGCAGCACGACTCTGGAGCCGGCAGGCGGCGGAGCTGCAGTGAAAGCGGACTACAACGGGTTCTCGATCCTGTTGGGCCTGCGCTACTCGTTCTGAAATTGCAATGCCCGGGCGCCGGGATAGATTCGCTGCGTGAGTGAAGTGCCGCCGCTGCCTGTTCTGCTGGTGGAGGACGACCTCGATCTTGCCTCCAACATCCAGGAGTTCCTCGAGAAAAGGGGCTGGCGGGTGGAGTACGCGTCCAACGGAGCGCTGGCGCTGCATCGGCTCATCGAAAACAGGTTCAGCGCAGGCATCTTCGACCTCAGGATGCCCGGACTGGGAGGCCTCGAACTTTGCGAAAGGGTGAGAACCCAAATCGAGCCAACCTTGCCCGTGCTGATGTTGACCGCGGCGGATACCCTCGATGACCGACTGCGCGGCTTCAGCGCCGGCGCGGATGACTATCTGGTCAAGCCGTTCGCCCCTGAGGAACTCCTCGCCCGCCTGCGGGCCATCATCCGCCGCTCCGCGGACAAGGCAGGAGTCTCCGGAAACTACCTCCGCACGGGCGGCCTCCTGATGTGCATCTCCACCCGCGAGGTCAGCCGCCAAGGCCGCCGCCTGACCCTGACCAACATGGGATTCTCGATTCTCGAGAAATTGATGCGCCATTCGCCTCACATCGTTCCACGCAGCGATCTTGAGTTCCACCTTTGGGGTGATGATCCACCCGGAAGCGACGCCCTGCGCACCCACATCGCGACCCTGAGGGCTGCCCTCGACCCGCCCGGTTCGATCCCGATGCTGCACACCCACCGCGGCGTGGGATTCCAGTTGATCGCGCCCGACCAGCCAACTTCATGAGACCGCGGCGACTCGAGTCCCGAATCCGTCTCCTGATGATTTGCTTCACCTCGCTGATCATCGTCGCGATATCCGGAATCGGATGGCTGATCCTCTTGGATGCCGAGGATGCCGTCCACGACCGATATTTCGAGGCAGCGGCCCGCAAGCTCAGTTCCGGGGACAAATCCTCACCGCTACCTGCCGGGATCACGATGCATTGCGACGCAAGTTTCGTAGTACGAAAGCTGAACTTGCGCGGAATTCCGGCCACCCCCGGACCACATGAGGTCTTCGCCAACAACGATCTGTCCGAGAGTATTCTTGTCCGCAACTTTTCCGACAAACTGCGGCTCTGGATCCGTCCGGGCTACGAGCGGGAATTCCGTCTCTGGCTCGCACCTCCCGGACCGGAGGGAAACCGATGCGCCATTCTGGCCGATGTCAGCTCGCTGGAGGTCAGCGAGCGTGAAGCCGGCACAGCCGGAAGGAGGTTGGTCATGCTCGGTTCCCTGTTTCTATTGACCGGTCTTGTCGTAAGCCATCTCATCACCAGGTGGGCGATGAATCCGGTCAGGAAACTCACCCGCGATATTCTGGAAAGCCCGACGAATGCGGGTCCTTCCCTTGGTCTGGACGCTATTCCGGATGATGAATTCGGGGAGCTCGCCGGCGCTCTGGAAGGCTACCGGAAGCGGCTTGATGAGGCGACTCAACGGGAGCGGCATTTTCTCTCCGATTGCAGTCACGAGCTGCGAACCCCCATCGCGACCATGAAGTCCGCCTTGGAGTTGCTCGGTCAGGAACTCGAGGATCCAGCGGCCCAAGGGCGGGTCGTGGCGCGGCTCAAGCGTTCGACCCAACGGATGGAGAGGCTTGTCCAGACATTCCTCCTGATCGCCCGCGGAAGGCGTCCTCCTGCGGAGGAACTGCCGGTCGTGGTGGTTGATGTCGTTCGTCAGGTAGCGGCCGAGATCCGCGCGCTTCGGACGGACCATCCGCTCGAGGTCCGCATCGACGGAGATGCCGGTGTGATTGCGGAAATCAATCGGGAGGCATTTGCCGTTCTCTGCCACAATCTGCTTGGAAACGTCTACCAACATGCCGGAGCCGGGCGAGTGGATCTGGTGATACGCTCCTGTCCCGACAGAATAACGCTGACCTGCCAGGATGATGGTCCCGGTCTTGCGGAAACGAAAGGCGCATCGTCCAGCGGAGGGCACGGCATCGGTCTCCCTCTTGTGGAGCGTCTGTGCGCTACCTGCGGATGGCGACTCATCCGCGGAGGGGGTCCCGGCAAGGGCGCACGATTCGAAGTGGAAATGCCTGTGCACAGACAGCCCTTGGTGACCAACCCATGATTGCGCACACTTTTCCAGAAATGACCCGCTCCCGCCCGATTCTTCTTTTCCTCGAATGCGAATGATGGTCCACCATCGTCTCAAGACCATCCAGGCCGGTCCCCGGCCCCTCCAACCACCCTCAAGCAAAGAACAGATCCCCACAGCTCACGACAATCATGGTGACCCAGCAAAGCAATGGTGGCGCGACGCCCTCGGGAAAGCCCACGGAGACCGGGATTCCCGCGCCGGGTCCTTCCCGGGAAGGCCGCACTCGCAGCATCGCCGTGGTCGGGGCCGGCCCGGGAGGCTTGGCAAGCGCCATGCTGCTCTCGGCAGCGGGTTTCAAGGTCACCGTCTACGAAGCGCATGATGTGGTCGGCGGCCGGACGCGGCGCTTGGAGATGGACGACTACCGCTTTGACTGCGGGCCCACCTTTTTCATGATGCCCCATGTACTGGAGGAGATCTTCGCGGCCACTGGTCGGAGGCTCCCGGACTACGCGCAGCTCGAGCGTCTCGACCCGATGTATCGGCTGCTCATCGGGCAAACAACCGGAGAACCATTGGTGCTCGATGCCACTCAGGACATCGCATCCATGGTGCGGCAACTCTCTGCAATCGAGTCCGGCGATGGCCCCGCATTCGAACGATTCCTTCGCGACAACCGTAGGAAGCTGCGGGCGATGACGCCTGTCCTGCGCAAGCCGATCCGCGGAATCGCCGACCTGATGACCGCGGATGGCCTGAACGCAGGGCTCTCGCTCCGACCCTGGCAGTCGCTTTACGACCACCTGAAGGGCTACTTTCGAAACGAGGGTGTGCGGCTCGCAATGAGCTTCCAGAGCAAATACCTCGGCATGAGCCCGTTCGAGTGCCCGGAGTTGTTCTCGATTCTCCCTTTCATCGAGTATGAGTACGGCATCTGGCATCCGATCGGAGGCTGCAACGCACTGATGCGTGCAATGGCCGATGCGATCGGAGAGATGGGCGGAGAAGTCCGTTGCAGCATGCCCGTCGATGAGATCGCCTTCGCCGGGCGCAGGGCCTGCGGCGTAAGGGTGGACGGCACGCTGCATCGCCACGACCACGTCGTGGTGAATGCAGACGCGGCATGGGCGCTGAAAAATCTGATCTCCGATTCGATGCGTCCGCGCTCCCTCAAGGATGCCACGCTCGATGCAAAGCGCTACAGCTGCAGCACATTCATGATGTACCTCGGACTGGAAGGCGAGGTCGACCTGCCACACCACACGATCTACACCTCGCGGAGCTATGCCGGGAACCTGAGGGACATCGCCAAACGGGGTACGCTCTCTGATGATCCCTCCACCTATGTGTGTAATCCGTCCCGGACCGACCGGACGCTCGCGCCCTCCGGCCACTCGTCGCTGTATGTACTCGTGCCGACGCCCAACGACAAGGCGGGATATTGCAATGTCGATTGGCAACGGGAGAAAGCGGGTTTGCGCGAACGCACGATCCGCCAGCTTGAGGGAGTGTTCGGGATTTCCGATGTGCGACGCCGCATCCGCGCGGAGAAACTGGTGACGGCAGCCGACTGGAAATCCGAGCGCATTGCGCACGGTGCCGCGTTCAATCTTTCGCATAATATCGGCCAGATGCTTCACCGCCGCCCCCACCACCGCTTGCAGGGCTTCGACAACCTTTGGATGGTCGGCGGCGGGACACACCCGGGCAGCGGCCTGCCGGTGATCTTTCTTTCCAGCGAAATCACCACACGCATGCTGTGCGCGGAGGAGGGCGTAAGGCATCCGATGTCCGCTGCCCGGTCCGACGCTCTGGCCTCTGCCCTCTAAGGGCGCGAGAAGAAGCAACTCACCGCCCCGGTCACCACCCGGCCTGTCGGCGATCTTCTCGGGTCAAAAGCCCGGCATCGGCCCGCCGCCTCAAACGAATTTCCCCGGATTGAGGATCCCCTGCGGATCAAGGGCTTTCTTGACCGCGCGGTGGACATCCGTTCCAGCCGGACCGAGCGCGTCGGCGATCCAGCGCTTCTTGGCCAGACCAATGCCGTGTTCGCCGCTGATCGCCCCGCCCTGCGCCAGCACCCAGCGGAACAGGCGGTCCAAGGCATCCTCAGCGCGCTCACGCACCGCCGGATCCTCCATATCGCCGACCATCAGGTTGGTGTGGATGTTGCCGTCGCCCGCATGACCGAAACATGCCACCGGAATCCCGGTCTCCCGCTGCAAGGAAGCGGCGAACGCGACGAGTTCCACCAACTTGGAACGCGGCACGACGATGTCCTCATTGAGCTTCGTAAGCCCGGTGTCGCGCAATGCATAGGAAAACTCGCGCCGCAAATCCCACATCGCCTCGCAAGCCTGCTCATCGGGCGCCCGACGCAGGTGGCCCGCGCCGCAAGCCTCGAGCAGGGCAGCCAGTTCCTCCAGCTCCGCGGCAACCGCGGACATCCTGCCGTCGATCTCGACCATCACATGCGCATCGCCGGGAGGCAGGGATCCCTCGCCCAGTCTCCGTCGCGCCGCCGCAAGTGTGAAGGCATCGGCGATCTCCAGTGCCGAGGGCAGATGCCCGCTGTCGAGAATACACTGCACGGCAGCCGCCGCGGTGGCGAAATCGGGAAACACCGCCGCCAGCATCGCCCGGCTCTCCGGACGCGGAATGAGGCGCATCACCGCCTCGGTCACAATCCCCAGCATGCCCTCGGATCCGGTGAAGAGCCCGATCAGATCAAACCCGGTCTTGTTCTTGTGCACGCGCCCGCCGCTGCGCAGCACACGGCCGTCGGCCAGCACCACCTCGAGGCCCAGCACATAGTTGCGCGTCACCCCGTATTTCAGGCAACGAGGTCCACCCGCGTTGGTCGCGATGTTTCCTCCGATCGAGCATTCCCTGAGCGATGCCGGATCCGGCGGATAGTCCCAACCCGCGGCGCGTGCCGCATCACGCAACTCGACGGTAAGCACCCCCGGCTGCACCACCGCCACCCCGTCCTCCGGATGCATGTCGATGATCCGGTTCATCCGCATCATCGACAACGCAATCCCTCCCCGCACCGGCACGCAGCCGCCCACATACCCGACCCCCGCTCCCCGCGTGGTGACCGCAACGCCACGCTGCTGCGCGAATCCCATCAAAGCCGCAACCTGCTCGGTCCGCTCCGCAAACACCACCGCCTCCGGCATTCCCCGCGCAAACCATTTGTCCCCCGCATGGCTCTCCCGATCCCCGGAGGCCAGCGAAACCACGCCGGAACCCAGCAGACGGACCAAGTCCGCAGTCCAGTCGGGCTCGGCGGCTCTCATCACGGCAGAAGACTCCCCCGCCAGGGCGGGAATCTCAATCGGAAACGCGCGCCACACGGCCCGTCCACCTCCCTCCGGCGGATCGGGGATTGGAAAATCGGCTCTCTTTTCCCATTGCGTGGGCAGGGAGGACCGATGATTTGTGGGGAGCCCATGCACGCCCCTCCTCCGCTCCCCGCAGGTCCCGCCACCTCGCTCTCCGATTTCGTCCGCAGCACCGCCCAACGCGATCTGGGTCATGGTCTGTTTGAAAAGGAAACCGACCGCCTCCTCGAGGTGAACCTCAACGGCAAGGTGAACATCAAGATGGGAACGATGGTCGCCTACACCGGAGACATCCGCTTTACCCGCGAGAAATTGCTCGACCAAGGAGTCGGCAATCTCCTCAAGAAGGCACTCTCCGGCGAGGGGCTCTCCATCACCTACGCCGAGGGCCAGGGCCGGCTCTATCTCGCCGACACCGGCAAGAAAGTGAGCATCATCCGCCTGCAGAACGAGGAACTGGTCGTCAACGGCAATGATGTGCTCGCCTTCGAGCCGAGCCTCTCCCACCGGATCACGATGATGCGCAAGGTCGCGGCGATGGTCTCCGGCGGGCTGTTCAACATCCGCTTCAGCGGCACCGGCATGCTGGCGATCACCAGCCACTACGAACCGCGCACCCTCTTGGTCGAGCCCGGCCGCCCCGTCACGACCGACCCGAACGCCACCGTGGCGTGGTCGGGCGGGCTCTCCCCCGACTTCCGCACCGATGTCTCCCTGCGGACCTTCCTCGGCCGCGGCTCGGGCGACTCGGTGCAGATGCGCTTCGACGGCAGCGGATTCGTGGTGATCCAGCCCTACGAGGAGGTCTCGTTCCACGCCCAGCAGGGGGGCAGTTGAGCGGCAAGGAGCGCTCAGCCTCCGAAGCCGCGCACGGAAAGGCGCCGTCTCACTGTTTCCAAGGCGGCGTATCCATCTTTTCGGCGAGCAGGGTGATCCTGCCTTGCGCGCTCACGCCGAGGGCCTTGACCGTGACCGGGGCCTCCATGCTGAGAATGTCGCCGCGGATCTTCGTCTCGAGGTTTGTATTCATGGTCACCGTAACCGGAATGAACCTCACCTTGCCCCTCTGCCGCACGAATAGGGGCCGGCGGCAACTGCCGGAGAAGCCTCTCGCGTCTTCGCGCAGTACGATCGCCGACGGGCCGCTCGCCTCGGCCGATCCCTTCACGCCGCGGAAGCGGAACTCCTCGAGCACCTCGTCCCATTTGACCAACTGCACCGGAATGCGGTTGTCCTGCACCGGCACCACTCCGTTGCGCAGCAGGGCGGCGCGCAAAGGCTGGATCGGAAGCGCCATCCGTTTGCCGAAGAGCCGCACATAGCCCTCGACCGCGGTGGGCTTGTAGAAACCATCCGCAGCACCTTGGGCGAAGGAGGGACTCACGCCGGAAAGCAGCAACAGCGATGCGTATGCGAGGAACGCGAGGCGGTTCTTCATGGCCCGAATGTGTACGATGTGGGGAATTCCGCAAGGCGGATCCGGACGGATTTCTTCCCCGAGATCACGCTTGCCAGTCACCACCGGATATGGGAAACAGACACCATCATGAAGAAGCGTCTTTCCCGGTGCCGTCCTCCGATCCTGATCACGCTGGCGTCGGCTGTCCTCCTGCCCCTGCAGGCGGTGGAGACCAAGGTCGTTCCCCTCGGAGGCGGCGGAGCGTTCGTGTACAATACCTTCGGAAAGACAAGTGGTGAACCGAAGTTGCTGGATCTCACCGGCACCCACATCATCAACCTGCCGCCCGGTCCCGAATTTCATTTCATCGACCTCGCAGTGGGTCTGCGCCACTTGGACTCGGGCGAACTCGAGATCGCCTCGGTCACCGTGAATTTCAAACCCAAGGGCCTCGCCGTGGACAGGGTGGTGCTCTCGGCGAAGGATCATCCGAGGATCGGAGGCGGGCGCATCCTTGCCGACCGCACCATGCGGCTTTGGATCTCGGGGGATGGCATCGGCAATCTCATCGGATCCCTGGTGGGAACCGACCTCGAGTTCGCGGGGTCGGTAAAGGACAGGGGCCGCGGCGATGCCGAGCTCGACCTCACCGCAACGGGAAGCCTTCTCATCGAGAGTGGAGACACATACCGCCGCCGGATTTCCAAGGATCCGGTGGAGGTCAGATCGTCGAGGCTGCTCCGGCCTTTTGTGATCTTCACCCAGTTGGGCAAGAACGGGCCGCGTTATCTCTTGCAGGAAGGTTCTCTCTCCACCCTGGTGGGAAACACCGAAAACTACCGCGGATATTTTCCAACTCCGGCGCCGCTTGAAGGTCGCCGGGCCTCGGGGCTTTCGAGTCGGCGGCTAAAGGTCGGCAGCGCCCCGGGATGGCTGCGCTTCGAAATGAACGCAGACTTCGGCATCACCAAACTCACAGGGGTGATCGGCGGGCAGGAGGTTTCCTACGAGGGGCCTTGATCTGACTTCGTTCCCACGGGTTCCGGTTTCCGGAAACCGGCCGGCGGTCGCGGCGCCCGCGATTCCCTCCTTTCCCGGCTTGAAACCGGAGCCCGGATGGGGATGATCCGCGTCTGTGAAGCAGACAGGTGTTTCCGCATGGACCGCAGCCTCGTTGCTGCTGGGGTTTTCGGTCGTGTCCTGTGGAGGCGGTCCGCCGCAGAGGCATGTGGCGGGACCGGGACGCGAGGCGGTGCGCAGTGCCGCTCCGGGCCTGCAGGTCACCCCGGTTCCGCGGGTGCAACCACCCGTGATCCGCGGGGAAAGCGCGATCGTGGTCGACATGGCCAGCGGCCGCGTGCTCTACGCGAAAAACGCCGATGTCCCGCGAGCGGTGGCCAGCACGCAGAAGATCATCACCGCCCTTTGCGTGCTCGATGCCGGCAATATCGACAAGCCGGTGGCGATCACCCCCGAGGACGGCCAGTGTGAGCCGACCAAGCTCGGGCTGCGCCCCGGCGAAGTCCACACGCGGCGCGAGCTGCTCAAGGTACTGGTAGTGAAAAGCGCCAACGATGTGGGACGCGCCCTCGCCCGTGACATCGGCGGCAGCCAGGAAACCTTCGCCGCCATGATGAACCGCAAGGCCACGATGCTCGGCATGCGCAATTCGAACTTCCGAAATCCGCACGGACTCACCGAGCCCGGGCAGTACTCGACAGCGCGCGACATGGCGATCGCCGCCCGCGCCGCCTACCGCAGCCCGCTGCTCCGCGCGTATTTCTCGAGCAGGGAAACCGTATTCCAATTCAACGACGGCCGCACCCGCCGCCTGGAGAATACCAACAAGGTGCTGAAGATGCTCCCCTATTGTGACGGCATGAAAACCGGAACCACCAACGCCTCGGGCCGCTGCCTGGTATCGACCGGCCGCAAGAACGGACGCGCGGTGGTGGCGGTGGTGCTCAAGTCGGACACCGCCAACATTTGGAACGATTCGGCCCGACTGCTGGAATGGGCGCTCGGCGGACCCGAAGCGGAAAGGTGAGCCGGATGCGCGACCCTGCCGAGGAACTGGCGAATATCCGTGCCGGAGGATTGTTGCGCACCCTGCGCCCGGCGGATCCCTCGCGGGTATGCTTCGCGTCGAACGACTACCTCGGCCTGTCCCGCCACCCGGAAGTCTGTCGGGCCCTGACGGACGGGGTGGCGCGCTTCGGCGCGGGCGCGGGCTCATCAAGGCTCATCGAGGGAACCACCGCGCCGCATCTCGCACTCGAACAGGAACTGGCCTCCGCCAAGGGCTGCGATGCCTCCCTGCTGTTCTCCTCGGGCCACGCCACCGCGCTCGGCGTGATTCCCTCCGTTGTGGGCAAGGGAGATTTCATCGTGCTCGACCGCCTCTCGCACGCCTGTCTCGTCGATGCGGCGCGACTCTCGGGCGCCTCGCTCAAAGTGTATGCACACAACGATCCCGACGCGCTTGCCCGCGTCCTGCGCGGGATCCGTGCGCGCCATGCCTCGGCCCGCGTGCTGGTGGCGACCGAATCGGTCTTCAGCATGGACGGCGATCTCTGCCCGTTGCGCGAAACCGTGGAGACCGTGGAAACCCACGGAGCCCTGCTCCTGCTCGACGAGGCACACGGCTTCGGCGTGATGGGCCCCACCGGGATGGGCCTTGCGGAGCGGGAGGGCCTGCAGCACCGCATCGCCTTCCAGATGGGCACTCTCAGCAAGGCAGCGGGGCTCAGCGGCGGCTACATCGCGGCCTCGCGCGACTGGATCCCGCTGTTTGTCAACCGCGCGCGGTCCTTCATCTATTCCACCGCCCCGCCACCAGCCCTCGCCCACGCGGCATCCGCCTCACTTCGCGTCATCCGCTCCGCCGAGGGTACGCGGCTGCGAACGTTGCTCGGGGCCCGCATCGCGAGGTTTCCATCGGCGCAATCACCGGTGATCCCCGTGCTGCTTGGTTCCAACGAAGCGGCGCTCAATGCCTCGGAAATTCTCGGCAACGAGGGATTCTCGGTCCCCGCGATCCGTTTCCCGACCGTGCCGAAAGGCAGCGCCCGGCTCCGCGTGAGCCTCTCGGCCGCACACAGCGAACGCGAGGTGGAGGACCTCGCCGCCACCCTCGCGCGCATCGCACCGGAAGCCGCGGCGGCGGTCATGAGGGCAACGCGCCCTCAAGCGTAGATCCGCCGGTAGTACTCGTCGGCCATGCGGTCGGAATCGAAGAACGGAACCACGTCGTTCATGGAATTCATCACGATTCGCGTCCAGGTATCGGGACTTCCGTAATACGAGGGCAGCACCCGCTCGTTGAGCGTTTGGTAAAACCCGAGCAGGTCGTGGCGGTCGCGCTCCTCCGGGGCGAGTCCGGGATCCGCAGGCGGGATGATGAAGCAGTTTTCCCCGTCCCTCGCGAACTCGCAAACCCAACCGTCGAAGGTGGAAAGGTTCACCGATCCGTTCATCGCCGCCGTCATGCCCGAGGTGCCGGATGCCTCGCGGGTGACCACCGGATTGTTGAGCCAGACATCGGAGCCGTTTTTCAGGAAACGCGAAAGCTCGAGCTCGTAGCCGACGAGCACGGTGGCATTCGGGTAGTCGCGCGTGATGCGGATGAGGTGATTGAAGGTGTCGATCGCGCCATAGTCGAACGGATAAGGCTTGCCCGCCCAGATCACCTGCACCGGATGCGTTGTGTTGTTGAGCATCTGGCGGAAGAGCTGGATGTCGCGCGTGATGAGGTCGGGCCGCTTGTAGCCCGCGAAACGCCGGGCCCACACGATGGTGAGGACATCCGGCTTGAAAAGCTTGCCGGTCTGGTCGGCCACGACGCGGAAAAGCCGTTCCTTGAGCTCGCGCTTGCGGTTGCGCAGCATTTCCCCATCCCCCGCGGTCCGCGCATGCTCGAGCCCGTGGTCGGCCCAGTACTTCTTGTTCTGGGCGTTGGTGACATGGGTGATCTCGCAAATGCCCGGATAGTCCTTCCACATCTTGCGCGAGACCTCGCCGTGGAGCTTCGAGACACCATTGGCGATGTGCGAGAGCCGCAACGCGGCGAGCGAGTGGTTGAACTCCCCGCCGTCGATGCCGGTGATACGCCGCACCTCTTCCTCGGGAACACTGCCGAAGAACGAGAAATCGCGCAGTATCGAGAAATCGTGGCGCTCGTTGCCGGCCTCCTCGGGGGTATGGGTGGTGAACACCAAGCGCCTGCGCACCTCGTCGACGTTGTGATGCTTTCCGTAAAGATGGAAAGCAGCGGAGAGACCGTGGGCCTCGTTGAGATGCCATACCTCGGGATCGACACCAAGCTCGTCGAGCAAGCGCGCGCCACCCGCGCCGAGGATGATGTACTGGGCGATGCGCCGCAAATGGTCCTGATCGTACAAGCGGTGGGTGATCGCCTTCGACAGCGGATCGTTTTCCTCCACATCGGTGCTCAGGAAGAACATCGGCACCGTGCCGAAGATGTCCCCGGGAAGAAACAGAGCCTTGACCCACACCGGATGGGAGTGCACCGGAACCGTGAAGCGGATCCCGGTGTCCTGCAGGAACGCGTACTCCTTGCGGCGGAACTGCACCGCCAGTTCGCGGTCCTCGCCGCGGGCCTGATTGTAGTAGCCGTAGGACCAGAGGATGCCGATCCCGCAAAGGTTCTGCCGCAGGTCGGCCGCCGAGCGCATGTGGGAACCGGCGAGAAAGCCGAGACCGCCGGAGTAAATCTTGAAACTCTGGTCGATCGCGAACTCACAGGAAAAGTACGCCACGCTCTTGGAATATTCGGGGGCGATCTCGTAATGATGACGGAAAGGCTCGGGAAGGAAGGAAGTTGCCATGGTCGGAGAATCGGGAAGAAAGTTCGGGAATCGGGAAATTGGGGCGTGAGGCGCGGATCAGCGCCGCATCGGCGTCACCCGCCTATGTCCGGCGGAGGAATCCGGTTGGGCGGCATTTGTCTGGCTACGGTCTAACAGATCATGCGGGTCTGGGTTTGCGGGACGCAACCTCGACTATCGTCGGAGCCGCGGGGATTGACAACACCCGGGTTCGATGCGGGTTCCGTACCAATTTCACGGAATTCCTCATCCGGTCGCGCGGCGGACCGAAAGCCCGGCGGCAAAAGAGGCCCCTCGCGCGATCAATCGCCGGGCTTGGCGGGAACCCCCGCGGCCTTCAAGAACGCCAACACATCCGCGGCCTGCTCGGCGGTGGACGCGGAGAGATCGCGCCATACCAGCACCCCGTCGCGGAACAGAAAAGCCTGCCGTTTGGCGAAGCCCATGATCCGCGGCACCCCGAAGGCGGCAGCGACCGACCCGTCCTCGTCGGCAAGCAGATCAAACGGCAGTCGGAACTTTTCCCGAAAGGCCTTCTGGGCGGCGGGTGTGTCGCTGCTCACCCCGATGACCCGCACTTGCCGGGCGGTGAGATCGGCAAACGAATCGCGCAAACTGCACGCCTGCTTGGTGCAACCGGGAGTGTCGGCCTTGGGATAAAAATACACGAGCAGGTATCCTTTCCCCCCCTCGCTGAGCCGCAGCGGCACTCCCTCGTGATTGCGCTGGCCGACATCGGGAAGTTTCGCGCCTTCTTGCAACGGTTCGGCCGCGGTGGCGGCAATGGCTCCGCCCGTGAGGGCGGCGAGGATCCGGGTAAACATGCTCACCCGCACAGGATGGCACGCCGCAGGCCGCGGGCAAGACGGGACTTTGCGTTGCCTTGCAACGGGTACCGTCTATCCTCCGTGGCGAGGGATGATGGAGAACGCATTCGAACTGCTGGGACTCCCCGAACGACCGGATCTCACGGATGAGGAACTGCGGACCGCATTCCGCGGGATCGGCGGCGGCGCCCACCCGGACGCCGGCGGCGACACGCGACACTTCGAAAAATTGCAGGAAGCCCACTCGCTGCTCTCCAGTCCGGCGCGGAGATTGCGCCACTGGCTGGAACTGCGCGGATTCCCGGTGGATCCGCGCGGAGCGATCGACCCCGGCCTGATGGATCTCTTCGGCCGCGTCGGGGATGCAGTCGCCAAAGCGGAAAACCTCGTGCGGCGCAGGACGGCGGCCCGCTCCGCCCTCGGCATGGCGCTGCTTGAGGAGGAAACCCGTCGCTCCTGCGAGGAACTGGAACGGCTGATCGCCTCGGTCGGGGAAGAGATCCGCATCCGAACCGAGCGGTTTCCACAACTCCGCGGTGAAGGCGGACCCTTCGAAGGCGACCCCGCCGCACTGGTGCGCGATCTGCTTTTTCTCGAACGCTGGCGGAGCTCGTTGCGCAAACTTCCCCCGCTGCTCGTCTGAATCACCGCGCCGCCGGCAGAACCGGGGCCTCCTTGCGCGAGAAATGGCTGCCCGATCCGAAATGACGGATCAGCAGAAGGGTGGCAATGACCGCCACCACCACGATCAATGCGCTCCAAGCTGCGATCCTGGCCGCCATGCGGCGAAGATACCCCACGGAGACCAAGGGGCAAGCCCTTCGGAAAATCCATCGCGTGACATGCGTCGAAATCGGGTGCTTATTGTCGACACATGAAGCCGACCCTCCCTTGGGCGATCTTGCTGCTGCTGGGCATCGCACTGCTGGCATTCCTCGGGGGACGCGTGATCCGGGAGGCACCCGATCCGCACGGCGCATCCCGGGGACAGGCACCCGGCTGGCAACCCAACGGCGGCACCGGCAAGGCCCCCCGCAGCGGACCACCTCCCCGGCTCGCAGATCCCGGGACGAACGCCGACAGCGCGGACCCTGCAGGCCCGATGAAGGAGCGCATCCTCGTCTTCCGTGATGCGGAGGCCATGGACCGTTTTCTCGCCCGTCTCGGCAACCATGGAACTGCGCTCGGACGCATCGACGCCCTCCACGCGCTGCGCGTGGCCCTGCCTGATGGATTTGATATCAATCCAGAGGACGGGGCGGAGGAGGCGGAAAACTTCCCGCTGCGGATCCCCGATCCTCCGGATGGGAAAATCCAGCCCGGCGCGGTGCCGCTGGGAACCAAACTGCGCGAATGGCTGGGCATCGAAGGCGACTCGTCGCGATGGGGCCGCGGCGTGACCGTCGCGGTGCTCGACACCGGAGTGGAACAGCACCCGGCTTTTTCCAATGCGGTGAAACGGATCAACCTCCTCGCCGCCAACGGGGACACGCCGGATGCCAATGGCCACGGCACTGCGGTTGCTTCCGTGGTGGCGGGCTCCACCGCCGACGCTCCGGGGGTGGCTCCCGCCGCCGACATCCTCTCGGTGCGCATCGCCGATGCCGCAGGGAGATCGAACAGTTTCCTGCTCGCGCAGGGAATCATCGCAGCCGCCGACGCGGGGGCGGATATCATCAATGTTTCGATGGCCGGCTTCGGGGAAAGCTCGCTGGTTGGCGAAGCCGTCGGGTACGCAGCCTCCAAGGGCGCCCTCATCGTCGCCGCCGCGGGAAACAACGGCCTCGGAACCGTTTCCTTCCCCGCCGGCCACAACGGCGTGATTGCGGTGGGCGCAGTGGACGCGCTCGGCAACCACCTGGATTTCTCGAACGCGGGCGATTCCCTCGATGTCTCCGCCCCGGGACACGGACTGCAGGTCGCGTGGACCGAAGGCACCTCGGCTTCGATGAGCGGCACTTCCTTCAGTGCTCCCGTCATCGCCGGTGCCGTCGCCGCCGTGATGACCGAGTCAGGAACCACCAGACTCACCCCTGCCGAGGCATGGAAGCGAATCGCCCAACGACTCAACGACACCGGCACCGCGGGGGCCGACCCGCTCTACGGCGCGGGCTTGCCCGATCTCGGCAGGGTGATCGGCGCCAAAAGAGGCACCTACGACGCGGCACTCGCCTCGCAAAGGATCCTCGACCCGTCCCTCACCCACCCCGATGGCCAGGTGGAACTGCTTGTCCAGAACCGCGGAACCGAGCCCCTGGCCAATACATTGGTCGAGGTGCGCATCGGAGAGCGAACCACCAACGCCGCAACCGGCACCCTCGCTCCCAACGCGGTCCGCACCCTGCGCGTACCGCTCTGGGGAGGCATCCCCGCATCCGGCACCCTGCGCATCGACAGCTCCGTGAAGCCCCCGGCGGGCATCACGGACGCAAAACCATCCAACGACAGCAAGGCCGTGCAATACCGCCGCAACACCCGCGGCAACTGAAGCAAACGCCACCCCGGCAGCGCGCCTTCACCCGGTCAGAAATTCCGGATGTCGTCCTTGTTGTCCGCCACGGTAAGCGCCGGACTCGTGAGACTCGTCTTGCCGTCCTTCCCGGCGGACCAGAGATCAAAGTCGGGGTTTTGCGCGCTCGAACCGATCCGGTACCGGTAACCGCGCCCCCAGGGATCGCGGATCAATTGGTCCTTCTTCGGCGTCTCCGAGGTCTCGAAATCCACCCAGCCCTGTCCACGCGTCCGGGGATCGAGCGGCTCACAGTAGATCCTGGATGCCTTGGTCCAGGTCGAGGGAGGCGTGGCTTGGTTGAGGTAATCGTACCCGTCGTAAAACAAGGCGTTGTACAAGGCCTGTGAGGAGTTGGTATCGCCGTTGCCGGTGGGGTACCCAGCCATGTCGGCCTCATAGGCCTCGAGGGCGGATTCGAGCAGTTTTACCTGCGTCGCGGCCTTGTCGCGGTTCTGGCGCTCCGTGACCCATCCCATCCCGGAAATCCCGATGGCGGCAAGAATGACGATGATCGTGATCACCGCGAGAATCTCGATCAAGGTGAAGCCGCGCGCGCACGGCCGATGGCAGGGTTTCATGGCAGCGGGGTTTTCTGGGGCACGGAACAGGGCCGGACTCGTCTCAAGATTCGTCACCGCCGAGGTTCGAGATCATGCCGATGAGCGGGAGGAACAATGCGATCACCACGGTTCCGACCACGAGGGCGAGGAAGACAATCATCACTGGCTCCAAAATCGAGGTAAGCGCGGAAACCGCGTTGTCAACCTCGTCGTCGTACACATCCGCGATCTTGAGCAACATCTCCGGAAGCTGGCCGGTCTCCTCGCCGACATCGACCATCGAAATCACCATATTCGGGAACACGCCGGATTCCTGCAGCGGCGCGACGATGGTCTCGCCCTCCTTGACCGCCTCGTGCACCTTGTCAACCGCCTGTGAGATCACCACATTCCCCGCAGTGTCGCGGGTGATGTTGAGGGCCTGGAGAATCGGCACCCCGGAGGTCACCAATGTGCCGAGCGTGCGCGCGAACCGCGAGACCGCGCTCTTGCGCTGGACATCGCCGATCACCGGGAGCTTGAGCTTCATCGTGTCGATGATCCTCCGCCCGCCCGGCGACCGGCCCCAGACATTGAACAGGGAATACACGCCGAAAAGCAGCAGAAGAAGAAACACCACATTGGGCACCACCAGCGGCCTCGCCAACATGAAATCCGAGAATCCGAACACCATCCGCGAAATGAGCGGCATCTGCTGGTCGGCTTGGTCGAACATTTCCTTGAACTTCGGAACGATGAAGACCATGAGGAAAATCAGGATGGCCACCGCGATGAACATCACGATCGCCGGATAGACCATCGCAGAGACGATCTTGTTCTTCAGTTTCTCGGCCTTTTCCTGGTACTCGGCGAGCCGGGCCAGCACGACCTCGAGCACACCGCCGAGCTCGCCGGCCTTGACCATGTTGACATAGAGCTTGTTGAAAATCCTCGGATGCTGGGCCAGCGCCTCGGAAAAGGTGGACCCGCCCTGAACATTCTCCGCAAGCGATCCGACCGTGGCCTTGAGCACCGGACTCGGCTCCTGCTTTTCCAGAACCGTGAGACTCCGCAGCAGGGGCAGACCCGCCTCGATCAGGGTCGCAAGCTGCCGGGTGAAGATCATCAGGCTCTTGGGCTTGACGGTGCCTCCCGTACGCCCGGCCTTGACCGCCTTGGACCCCGCCGCAGCCTTGCGGACCTGCTTGGACACCTTGGCCTTGGCAAACTTGCCCCCGCGGCCTTCCTCCTGGATGCGGGTGGGATACAGGCCCTGCGCGCGGATCTGCTGGACCGCCTCCGCCTCGCTCGCTGCCGTGACCACTCCGGTGGTCTGACCGCCCTTGCCGTCAAGCGCCGTGAATTCGAAATTCGCCATGGTTTTGGGTGAAATTTAGCGGAACCCGCCCGTTTGGGAATCGGAAAATTCCGAAATCCTCCCCCGGTTCGGCGGGCTGATGCTCAGGTATACTTGAGCACTTCCTCGATGGTGGTGTGGCCGAGGTAAATATTGCGCAAGCCGTCCTCGCGCAGGGTGTTCATCCCGAGTTCCACGGCCTTCTGCTTGATCACCACGGTCGGGGCGCGGGCGGTGATCAACTCCCGGATGGGGTCGGTGATGTTGAGCAACTCGTACAATCCGCGACGGCCGCGGTATCCGGTCTGACCGCAGGCATCGCAGCCGTTTCCGCTGTAAAACTGCTTGTCGCCGAGTTCATGCGCGGAAACACCAAGCTGGCCCAGAACCGCTTCGTTTGGCTCGTAGGGCCGCCGGCAATCGGGGCAGATCGTGCGCACCAACCGCTGAGCAAGCACTCCCTCCAGCGACGCGGCGACCAGGAAAGGCTCGCAACCCATGTCGATCAACCGCGTGACCGCTCCCGAAGCGTCGTTGGTGTGCAGGGTGGAAAGCACCAGGTGGCCGGTCAGCGCCGCCTGGATGGCAATGGTGGCCGTTTCCTTGTCGCGCATCTCCCCGATCATGATGCGGTCGGGGTCCTGGCGCAGGAAGGCACGCAGGATCCGCGGGAAGTCCAGACCGATGGCCTCGTTGATGGGTATCTGGATGATGCCGTCGATGTCGTACTCGACCGGATCCTCGGCAGTGAGCAGTTTGGAATCGACCGTGTTGATCCGGCGCAGCGCGGCGTAGAGGGTGGTGGTCTTGCCGGCAC
Organism: uncultured Luteolibacter sp.; assembly: GCA_964569415.1. Taxonomy (GTDB): domain Bacteria; phylum Verrucomicrobiota; class Verrucomicrobiia; order Verrucomicrobiales; family Akkermansiaceae; genus Luteolibacter. Next base: position 22,068 of record CAZMUK010000015.1, read on the forward strand.
CGGTCGGCCCGGTGACGATGAAAATGCCGTTCGGCTTCTCGACGGTGTCGCAAATGTACTCGTACACCGGCCCCGGAAGACCGAGATGCTCGAGGGAGAGATTCACCGAGGAGCGGTCGAGGACCCGCAGCACGACGGATTCACCGTGATGGGTGGGCAAGGAGGAAACCCGCATGTCCACCTGCCGCTCTCCCACCTGCTTGACGATGCGCCCGTCCTGCGGCACCCGCCTCTCGGCGATGTTCATGTTGGCCATGACCTTGACCCGCGAAAGAATCGGCAGGGCCAAGTGTACCGGAGGCGGCGCCATCTCGTAGAGGGCACCGTCCACCCGATACCGGATCTTGAACTCCTTTTCAAAGGGCTCGAAATGGATGTCCGACGCCTTCTCCTTGATCGCGCGATACAGGACGAGGTCGACATAGCGGATGATCGGGGCGGAGTTGGCCTCGGACTCGAGATCCAGCCCATCGGCCCCGGCGGCGGCCCCCTTGAACTGGCCGAGGATGTCCTCCATGGCCTTGCCGTCACCGCCGTAACACTCGTTGATCTTGGCCTCGACGAGGTAATCGGGCGCCACCAACACGCGGATCTCGTGGCCAAGGGCGAAACGGAGGTCCTCCACCGTCTGCGGATTGAGCGGATCAACCAAGGCCACGGCCAGGCCGTTGTCGTCGAACTGCACCGGAAGGGCCCCGTGCAACCGCGCGGTCCCCGCGGGAATCAGCGCCAGCAATGCGTCGGGCGGAACCCAGTCCCGGATGTCGACGACATGAGTCCCCAGCTCGGAGGCAATGATCGGCCAGATGTCGTCACGGCTCCCGATCACCTGGAAGTCGGTGAGCACCTCGCCGATGTCCTTGCCGCTCTGCTCGATGGTGGTGCGGATGTCCTGCGCAAGCGCCCAGTCGATCATGCCGCGCCCCTCGAGCAGTTCGATGATCTGACGGTTGTCCATGGCGTTCCGGGTGAGGGGTGGCGGGGCTCAGTCGGCGTCGGACATGGTGGCGTGAATGACCTCGCCCACCGAGGTGAACCCGGCAAGCACCTTGCGGATGCCGTCCTCGCGCAAGGTCCTCATTCCCAACTCGCGCGCACGACGCCGCAGCTGGGTGGTGCCGATGCCCGTGTTGATCATCTGGCGGACCTCGTCGTCGACCATGAAAAGCTCGAAAATCCCCATCCGGCCCTTGAAGCCGGAATTCCGGCATTTTTCGCAACCGACCGGCCCGGACACCTGCGCCCCCGCAATCCGCGAGGAGTCCAGCGCCAACGCCCGCAACTCCTTGTCAGCCACCTCGTAGGGCGTCTTGCACAAGGGACAAAGCCGCCGCACAAGGCGCTGCGCAAGCACCGCGCGCACGGCCGAGGCGATCAGGAACGGCTTCACGCCGATGTCCGCCAACCGCGCCACCGCCGAAGGCGCGTCGTTGGTATGCAGAGTGGAAAAGACAAGGTGACCGGTCAGCGATGCGTTGATCGCGATGTTGGCGGTCTCGACATCCCGGATCTCCCCCACCATGATGATGTTGGGCGCCTGCCGCAGCATCGCGCGCAACGCTGCGGCAAAGGTCATGCCGATGTCGGTCTTGACCATCACCTGGTTGATCCCGGGCAGCTCGTACTCGATGGGATCCTCGACGGTGATGATCTTGCGGTCGGGCCGGTTGATGACATTCAAACAGGCGTAGAGGGTGGTGGTCTTGCCGGATCCGGTCGGGCCGGTCACCAGCAGGATGCCGTCGGGAAGCCCCAGCAACCGCTCGAAACCGGCCTGGTCGTCGGAGAGGAATCCGAGCTCGGGCAAACCGAGCAGCAGCGCGGTCTTGTCGAGAATCCGCATCACGATGGACTCGCCGTGGTTGGAGGGCACCGAGGAAACCCGGAGGTCGATCTCGCGATCGCCGGTCTTGAGCTGGATGCGTCCGTCCTGGGGCAGGCGCTTCTCTGCAATCGACATGGACCCGCTCATGACCTTGAGCCGCGCGATCACTGCGGGAAGGATCTTCTTGGGATGGGTGTCGACATGCAGGAGCTTGCCGTCGACCCGGTAGCGGACGCGCACCGAGGTCTCGAGGGGCTCGATGTGGATGTCGGAAGCCCTCATGCGGAAAGCCTCGGAAAGGGTGTGCAACACCAAACGGATGATCGGGGCGTCGTCCCCGGTCTCCGCGGCGGCCGCATCGCCGGTCATCACCCGCATGGAGTCGCCACCTCCCTTGGCGTCCGTTTCCTCGATCTGATAGAACTGGGAAAGCAACTCCTGCACCTCCTTGTGCGTCGCACACACGAAGGTGAGATCCCGCCCGATGATGTGCGGCAACGAATCAATCGCCTCGAAATTGAGGGGATCGGCCACCGCCACAACCAGGGTCAGGCCCTCGTCACGCACCGGAACCACCCGGTAGCGCCGCGCGGTTTCCTCGGACACGGTCTCGGTGATCCCGGGCTCGAAGGTGACCTCGGACAGGCGGATGAACTCCATGCCGGCGTTGATGGCAAGAGTGCGCGCGACATCATCCTGAGTGAGGTGGGTGTGGGACAACAGGTGCTCGACGAGTGTCTCCGGTCCCGTAACGGCGTTGCGCGCCCGGTCGATGTCCTCATGCGTCACCAACCCCGCCTCGGCGAGAAGTTCGGCAAGATAGTCTTCGTTGGAAAACACGGGGCGGGTTTTGGAAGAAATACGGGAAACCGGACGAAACCATTGCTCCCGCCGCCGGAATTTCCAACGGCACCGGGAGACTGAACCGCACGCGCTGCGGTGTCAACCGGTCACATCGCATGCCATCGCCACGGGGATCGCGTCGACAATCCAGCGACCGGTCACCCGAATGCCCGGCGCGGGATGCCATCCTCCGCCTCGGTAAACACATCGCAAACACATCCGGCAGCGGCGGCCCGCGCGGGAATGTCGCCGACAGGTGAAAGGATGAGCGCAGTCGACCAGATTTCGGCCAGTGTCGCGGTCGGCGCACCCGCCCAAAGGTGACGCAAGGCCACGGCTCCGCCACAAGGCCCGCTCCCGGGATGAACGATGTGGCTGCCCTGAATGGAGGTGCCCGAGGAGCTCAGGGATCCTTCGCGCAATCCGAAGCGGAGTTCACCCGCGCGACCCGCGAGAACCAGCGGCCACTCGACGGGGCCGAATGCGAGATGGGAACTGGCACCCGCCGAAAGGAGCCCGGCGGAAATACCCCAGTCGGCAAGCAACACCCGCAACTCATCGAGCGCGAACCCTTTGCCGATACCACCCAGATCGATCAAGCGCCCGGGCTCGATGCAGGTGACGGCCGCGACATCCGGGTGAATCATGAGGCTCCCTTCGACCAGTGGCGGCTCCCCCGCCCTGCCGAGCTTGAGGTGGTCGATCCGATGACCCAGCGTGACATCGAACAAACCTCCGGTCGCGGCATGACCCTCCCACGCGGCAAGCAGACAACGATGACAGGCATCGCTCAGGTAAAGGGTCTCTCCAGCGCGCAGGGCATGGATCCGCGAAACCTCGCTGTCCTCCCGGTACCTGCTCAGCGATGCCTCAAGGGCGTCGAGCCGCTCCCAACACTCGCGCGCGATTCCCGCCAACTCCTCCTCCACCCCGGAAAGCCGGATTCGGAACTCGGTGTTCATCGCCCCGTGCGTGAACGAGGCGCGGAAATCCGGCGGATACTCGCTCATGGGGACTGCCTCCAGATCTCCATCAGGTCGTTGCGGACGAAAACTACCACCGGCACACCATCGCGCAAACCCCGCGGAAACGCGCCGTGACTTTCCGCAAGCAACCGCCGGGTTTCCTCCACCCTCTCCGGCATCGCGAATACAAACGCCAAGCCGCGCAACTCCCCGGGCGGCTCGGTCCAAAACCCGGTCCGCGGGATCCCGCGCAAGTACCACGGCAAGGGCCAGTACCCGCTTCCGATGACCGCCGCAGTGTCGGCACTGCCCGCGGGAGCAAGCGCCCGAATGCGCTCCAACCATCGCGCCATGTCCTCTGCATCCGGACGCGTCGGCACATAGGCGTAGGGATTGCGTGCATCCGATGCGAGACGCATGGATGAGGCGCGCGACTGCACGGCTTGCCACAGCAGACAACCTGCAAGAAGCAAAGGCACCGCCACCCGCCAACTGCGGGAACGCGGCATCCCGACCATGCCAGCGGCAAGACAGAAATGCGCCCACGGCAGGCACATCAGCCACGGAGTCTTGTAGGACAAGGCAGAGTAGGCGAGGAAATGAAACAGGCCGGCGAGAAACAGAAAACGGACAAGGGTCCGCCGCGGTCCCTCGATCCGCCACGACCCGGTGAAGGCCGCCACCGCGAAAAAAAACATCCCGGCCTCGCTCCACCATCTTCCCGCGGCATGCTTGGGCCAGAGCATCAACCAACCATACCACCACGGGGATTTGTCGTGCCCCGGCGACAAACGGTAGACGAAAAAGGTCCGGAACGCATCGGCGAATCCCTGCGGATGCCGGAACCACCCGGTGTAACAAACGGCAACCGTGAGAAGAAACGCGGCCGCGCCCAACGCAAACGGCGCGGCCACTCGACGCATGCACGCCCGATCACACAACGCGGCGGGGCGTTGCCACGATAACACCGCCGCCGCCGCCAAAACCCACGCGGCCACGCTGATCACGAAGGTCTCCTTGACCGCGAACATGAGCCCCAGCGCAACGCCGGAGCCGACGGCAGCCACCCGCCCGCGGCTCCGCACCGCCCGAAAGAGCGCCACGAGCGCCACCATCCCGCACAAGGTGAGCAAGATCTCGTGAATGAACATCCGGCTGTAGTAAACCAACAAGGGAGAGGTGGCCAGGCACAGCGCCGCCAGGGCCGCGGCAAACACCCCGACCACCCGCACGAACAAAAAAGGCACCAATACCATCAGCACGCCGGCCACCGCCACCGGAACCCGCAACACGCCTTTGCTCATCGCCTCCCACGAGTCCTGCCCGGCAAGCCGACACGCAAGCACGGCAAGATCCCCCAGCAAGGGGCCATGGAAATGCGACGGATCGAACCGCGCTCCCTCCCCTTCCAAACGCCCGGCAGCGATCCGCGCTCCCGTGGCCTCGTCGGCATGAAACGGCCGCGCCGCAAGGGAATCGAAACGCAACCACAAGGCCACGCCGACCACCATCACCCCGAGCAGGGCAAAAAGGATTCGATTCACCGGTTCGACCCTGCTCCACGGGCCGCTCCCGCCGCAATGAGAATCCGGGGAAACCGCCGGAAAAACCAATGCCCCGCGCGCTCACTCGATGCCGCCCTCAAGCCGCCGCCACACCTCCGAAAGCAAGCGTCCGTCGCATCCCTCCACACGGTACAACACCCGCCCCGGCCGCCAAGTATCCGCGAAACCGACACGCACGCCCTGCTTGACCAAATCCCAACGATCGGTGGCGGAGCCTGGCTCCCAGCCCTCGGCAAGCAAACGGCCGATCCATCCCCTGCGCGAACCAACGCATACCCCCTCCTCGACAAGCAACCGACAACGAACGCCCACCACCCGCGGCAAGAAACCCGGCGGCAACACCCCGCCGCGACGCACCCACTTGCGCAACCAAGGCACAAACCGATCGACCACTCCCAGCACGGTTCGCGCCACCGCGTGGTCATGCCGCCAATCCAAACCGCGGCGAGGCATCATGTGGCAAACGGCCGACTGATAGGGTGCCATGCCCATCCTGCCATGATGCACGATGGTTTGCTCGCCCACCCGCAACGGACCCCCGCCATAAACAAATCCCTCCCACATCGCATCGCCAGCATCGCTGAAACGCGCGGGATGCTTGCGGATCAGCACCCGTTCGGCACGACCATAGCCGATCTGCTGACGCACGAAGCCCCGCAGATCGCCGCGGCGGTGATGCCATACGAAGGCAAGCGGGGAAAAGCCGAGCCGATACCCGGCGGCACGCAACCTCCAACAGAAATCAACATCGTCCCCGGCGGTGTGGAAATCCGGATCGAACCCGCCCACCGCATGAAAGGCCTCGCGCACAACGGCAAGGTTGCACCCGGGAAGATGATCGGCCTCACGATCATCGATGAGCACTTGACTCGGCGCACCTTCCGCAGCCGCCACCACCGCTTCCCTCCAAGTCCGGGAAACCGGCGCCAGGTTGGGGCCCCCAACCGCAGCGAAACACCCGCTGCGGAATACCCGCGCCAACCCGGCCAACCACGCGACATCCGGTTCGCAGTCGTCGTCGGTGAAGGCCAGCACCTCGCCCGTGGCCAATTCCGCGCCGCGATTGCGCGCCTCACCCAAACCCCGCGCCCCCGTTCGCTCCAGACGCACCGACGGAAACCCCTGCGCAACCACCGCGGCCGTGTCGTCCGTCGACCCGTCATCCACCACGATGACCTCATACTCCGCCCCACGCTGAGCAAGCACCGCGCGCAAACACGCCGCGATCCTCCGACCGCCGTTGCGCGTGCACACGATGACCGAAAAGCGCGGGCCCGCGCACGCCAACCCGGCAGCCGGTTCCTCAGCCAACACAGCGGACACCGCACGCAAAGCCGGCTTTTCCCGCCCCGCCCGATCGTTCAACCCGAAGTCCCAATCCAATACTTCCCGCCCTCCGTTCCACCAGCGGTCCGACCACGAATAGATCGTAAACCCCGCCACACCCGCGTCGTCCGCGCCACGCAAGGCCCACGCCAAAACCCCGGCCTGACACTCCCTGCCGTTGCGCAGGGAATCCATCCCGAACTCGGAAACCAGCAAAGGACGATCCCCCGCAACATGATGCAACCGCACAAGATGGGAACGATACGCGGCCTCGTCCTCCAAATAGATGTTGAACGCGCTGAAATCCGCGTTGGCCGGCTCAAGATACTCGGTGCCGGGATAGTTGGCATACCCGAACAACACGCCGGGCGCGACATCCCGCCCGACACGGATCAACCGCTCCAACACATCCAACACCCTTCGCGGACCCAGCCACCTCACGAGGTCGGACGGAATCTCGTTGCCGACATACACGGCCGCCAATGCGGGATGGGCACCCGCTTCACGCAAGGAAGCCGCAAGCGAAACGCACGCGGAATCGACCACCCGAGGCTCTCCCAGAAAATCGCAACCCTGATCCCATGCCAAGCCTGCGAAGACCCGCAATCCCGCCTCCTCCGCGAGATCGAGAAACCCGCGCCCCGGCATGCCGTACACCCGCACGGAATCAAAACCGGCGGCCGCGATCCTCGCGAACTCGTCCCGGTCCCGCCACCCCGACCCCGGCGGAAACGGCCCGTATGCCACGGTCCTTGGACGCACCCGCCGCGACCCGAGACGGAACCACTTTCCGTCACATTCCAACCGGGATCCGCCAGAATCGCTCCGCACGACCCCACCCTACGGCCAATCCGCCCGCTCCGGAACCGAAATCAAACCGCGCCGAACCGCGCGCGCCCGCGTTGACATCGGCTACCCCGGAAGCCAGACTCCCCTCCCCATGGACTCCCTCAAGCTGATCCTCGCCGCCACCGCCGCCCTCCTGCTGGGCGCACTGGCGATGTCCTGGGTCAGTATGAAAAACGGCATCGCCAATGCCCCGGCCGGAGAAGTGGAACGCATGAACAAACAAATCCGCGAACTCCGCGCGGAACACGACCGACTCGTCCTCGAGAAACAAGTCCAACAACTCAAGGCAAGCACACCGCCGCTCGCCGACCCGGTCACAACCGCGGCGGAAATCGCAGCGATCAAACAACGGTTGCAGGATCAGGAAACCCGCAACGCCCAACAAGCGGCGACCGGCGAAACCACCCCCGAACAGGACCCCTCCGCGAACGACCCGGCTTCCCGCGAGTCCCGCCAGCGCCGCGAACGCCTGATCTCCCAAGCCCTGCTGATGGGCCGCGTGAAGGAATATGTGAAGGACCCGCAGCTCGGTTCCTTCATCACCTTCGATGTGATCATGCCGGAACTCGTCCAGGCCGGCACCGTGCTCGGCGTGCGCCGCCGCGCGGGGATCCTCGCCGAATTCAAGGTCTCGGAAGTCTCCCCCGAAGGCGGCATCGCCAACCCGGTGCCCGGTGCCTACGGCGAAGCGGACATCCGTCCGGGCGACGAACTGATCGTCCCGCCCCTCTGAACACACCGAGGACCGGACCCAAGACCCAACACGCATGTCCACCACCGTCGGACTCATCTCCCTTGGCTGCGCCAAAAACCTGATCGACTCGGAAGTGATGATCGGTCACCTCGCGCAGGCGGGCATGACTCTCACCCCGGATCCGGAACTTGCCGATGTGCTCATCGTCAACACCTGCTCGTTCATCAATGCGGCCAAGCAGGAATCAATCGATGCGGTCTTCGGCGCGGTCAACGCGCGCAAGGACGATCCGCAAGGATCCCGGCGCAAGATCATCGTCGCCGGCTGCCTCTCGCAACGCTTCGCCAGCGAACTTCCGGGACTGATGCCGGAAGTGGACGCGTTCATCGGCCTCGACCAGATCACGCAGGTGGCGCCGATCATCGAAAAGGTGCTGGGAAAACAAGGAACCGCTCCCGCCGCACCGGAGCCGGATCCGGCCGACCCGCGCGATTTCGTGACGGCAAAACCGCGCTTCGTACCGGACTACACCACGCCGCGCTTTCGCCTTACGCCGCCGCACTACGCATATGTGAAAATCGCGGAAGGCTGCAACCACACCTGCTCGTTCTGCATCATCCCGAAAATCCGTGGACGCCACCGCTCGCGCACCGAGGACTCGGTGGTCCGCGAAGCGGAGGCCCTCGTCCGCTCCGGCGTGCGCGAAATCAACCTGATCTCCCAGGACACCACCTACTTCGGCATGGACCGCTGGACGGACTCCCGCCCGAAACCGGATTCACCGGTCGATTCAAGGAAAGGGGAATCGCTCTCCACCCTTCTGCGCCGCCTCAATGACATCGAGGGCGATTTTTGGATCCGGCTGCTCTACACCCACCCGGCGCACTGGTCGGACGAATTGATCGAAACCATCGCCTCCTGCCCGAAGGTGGCGAAGTATGTGGACATCCCGCTCCAACACATTTCGGAACGCATGCTCACCGCGATGAGACGGGTCACCTCCGGCGAATACATCCGCGATCTGCTGCGCAGAATGCGCCAAGGCATTCCGGACCTCGGCATCCGCACCACTTTCATCGTCGGCTTCCCCGGCGAAACGGAGGAGGATTTCGAGGAACTGCTCTCGTTCATCCGCGAGTTCCGCTTCGAACGGGCCGGGGTGTTCCAATACTCCCGCGAGGAAGGAACCCGTGCCCACGACCTCACCGGCCACCTGCACCACGCCACGCGCAAAAGCCGTTGGTCCCGCGCCATGGCCCAACTCCAAACGATCGCCGGCGAAGTAAACGCAGCCCAAGTGGGCAAACGCCGCAAGGTATTGGTGGAGACCCCCGGAGCCGCACGCACGGAGTGGGACGCACCCGAAATCGACGGCTCGGTGCTGGTCGACGATCGTCTTCCGGTCGGCTCTTTCGCGGAGATCACCATCGCCGACTGGCGTGGCTACGATCTGGTGGCGGCACGCTGACTCACTCGGCACCTGCAGGGCCCGCGGCGGAGGCCGCCGTTTCCAGCGACCTCCGCCCCACCGCACTCCGCCTCCCAAGCCCCGCAGCCAACTGCAGCGCTTCTCAACCCTCCGCAATCTCGATGCGCCGTGGCTTCGCCGAATCACTCTTCGGCAGGACGACGCGCAAAACGCCATCCTTAAATCCGGCACTCACCCGATCGGCATCCGTGTCGTCGGGCAAGGCAAAGGACCTGGAAAAGGCCCCATGCCGACGCTCGACGCGATGATACCTCCGGTCCTTGCCGGCCTCGCGAAGCCGACGCTCGCCGCTGATGGTAAGCACCCCGTTTTCCAGGGATACCTTCACATCCGCGCGATCCACCTCGGGAAGCTCGAGGTCGATCAGGTACGCGCCGCCGTCCTCCGCGATGTCCGCCGCCGGGATCCACCCGGCAGTACCGTTGCAGGAACCCGCACCCGCAAAGGAACGCAGGATCCTGCCATGCACGTCCTCCCACTCACGAAGTGGACTCCATGTGCTGCTGATGATGTTCATGTCTTTGGTTTGTTCTGTTGATGGACGGTCTGCTCTTTCACCCGCCCGCCGCACCGTCCGCGACGACCAGGTCGGCTCCACCAGAAACCGCACCCACCCCTCGCAACATGCATGCCACCGGATCCAAATAACTGGAAATCAATGCTTTGTGACGATCAAATCCCTGATGCCGCGCCAAAGGTACACGCCATCGCGTCGTTGCGCCCCGCCCAACCGCGTAAAGCTGTCGCAAACCACCCGGCGCCGACGCGGCGGGATTGCGTTGCCCGATCCGCCCGCGCATGATCCGCAGGGGCAACCAATGGAAAAGGAAACCGATGCCTTCCTGCGCCACCTCGCGATCGAGCGCGGATTGTCGGAAGCTTACCAACTCTCGGTCCAACGCACCCTACAGTCGCTCGCACGCGAATTGTCCCGCTCCGCAACACGACTCACCGATGTCGGGACCGAGGAACTCTCGGCCTTCCTTTCCCGACGCCTGAGCGACGGTCTCTCAGCCTCATCCCTGCGGTTGGCGACGGTGCATCTCAAAATTTTCTTCCGTTGGCTTGCTGCAAACGGACACCTGACCATGGACCCTGCCGAGCCCTTGCTCTCTCCCAGGCCTCCTAAGGGTCTGCCGGAAACACTCAATGCGCAAACCGTGGCAACCCTCATCGAATCCATCCAAGCCGCGGGGCCGCTCGACCGCAGGGACCGCGCCGTTCTCGAACTGTTCTACTCATCCGGAATCCGGCTCTCCGAACTCTGCAGTCTGCGTCTTGAGATGACTGATCTCGAGGAAGGCATGATCCGCATCACCGGCAAGGGCGACAAAACCCGCATCGCACGGGTCGGATCCAAAGCAGTCGAGGCGCTCCGCGACTACCTCGCCAACGCGCGTCCCCAACTCGTTTCCAAACGCACCCGCTCCCATGTGTTTCTCAGCCGACACGGCACCGCGCTCTCGCCCGACCGGATCCGGCAAATCGTGAAGGAACGCGCGAAGGCCGCCGGCATCGAGGAGAACCTCTACCCGCACCTGCTGCGCCATTCCTTTGCCACTCACCTGCTCGAGGGTGGAGCGGACCTCCGGGTCATCCAGGAATTGCTCGGCCATGCCGACATTTCCACCACGCAAATCTACACCCATGTCGACCGGGAGAAGCTGCGGACCATTCACCGCAGGTTTCATCCGCGTGGATGAGCGCGTCTACTCGGACGGAACCGTGCCGCCCGCGGGAGTTTCAAAAGGGCTGATCTCCAACACCGCGTTTCCGGGAACGGGGATCGCCACCGGGGGCGGCGGTTCGGAAGCCGTGCCACTGCCCACGGTGCCGATGCCGCCAGCTCCACCGGATGGACTGGTTGTACCCGTCGGCACCGTACCAGGCCTTGCGGGGTTTGGAGGAGGTAGCGGTGTCGCAGGAACGGAAGATCCCGTTGTCGGGACCAGCGGTGGTTTTCCTGGGTTCGTTGCGGATCCGGATCCGCTCGCCGCCCCTCCCTGCGGCGGAGTTGTGCTGGTCCCGCTTCGGGAAACCGGCGCGAGTACCGGTGCCAGAGGGGGCACAGCTTGCCCATCGAGGCGCAAGGCCCGATACAGGTGGTTGTAGTTGTGGCGGATCGCAGCGGGAAACGATACCCGGCCAGCCTCGACAAGATTTTCCCGCAGCAGTCGCGCCGTCAGATCCGATACCAGGTCCGTCCCGATTTGGACCGCTCTTTCCGCGCCGGTGATCTGCTTGCCTGCCTCGTTGGTGCCGAGGATCACATCGCTGGCGATCGAACGGCCTTGGATCGCGATGCTCGACTTTGCCGAACTCACGATCCCGAGAGGACCCACCGTAATCTCGAGCATCGCGTGGTCATCCGAAGAAAGCCACCCCCTCACATGGTCGATCCGCACCGATACAAACAAACCGCCTTCCGGGGTCGGGCTTACCTCGGGTTGGTAGGTGCGGTAGGTCGAACCGGATAAAGGATACTCGGCCGCCCTCCCATCCGCCTTTGTCCAGCCGCCCAGACTCGTGCCGAGGGCTGTCTCATCGATCGAGAGACCCGCCTCCGCCCCTCCCGATGCCCCTGGTGCCAGCGGCAAGGCCAGGGCAAGGCAAAGCACCGCGGCCCGCCATGACCCCGGATGTCCTGCAGTCTCCGAAGTGCCCGAGGCACCCGAGGCTCCCATGGTGGTCCCAGGTCTCATCGATCTCGCGATTTTCATGGTTCTTGCGGCTTCCGCGATTCTGATGGCTTCCAGTGCTTGCACAGCGGACATGGCCCTTAGAAGCGGTACGATCAAGTTTTCTTCATCGTTACTGTACTGGAGGATTATGTCGCAATACAAGGTGACAGACATTTTGTGTTCTTTTCCCTTGCCTGTGGGGCGGATTTC
>CAZMUK010000016.1:0-34463 GCA_964569415.1 uncultured Luteolibacter sp.
ACCTGGTTTCGCGATCCCGCATCTGCCGATGATGCGGCAACGGCTCCGGAGGGTGCGGTCGAGGTCTGGCATCCGGAGGTCATGTTCTACGAGGTGCGCGATCGTTCCGACGGCGCGCATCTCGGGTCGTTTTACGCGGACTGGCATCCGCGCGAATCCAAGCGCGGCGGGGCGTGGATGAACTCCCTGCACACCGGTGGTCCGGGTGAGCCGCATCTCGGGCTGATTGTCGGAAACATGAGTCCACCGGTGGACGGCAAGCCCGCCTTGCTCACGCACAGCGAGACCGAAGTCGTGTTCCACGAGTTCGGGCACCTTCTCCACGGCCTGCTCAGCCAGGTGCCGGTCAAGTCACTGGCCGGGACGAATGTGGCGTGGGATTTTGTCGAGCTTCCCTCGCAGATCATGGAGAACTTTTGTTGGGATCGCGACGCCCTCGCCTTGATTGCGCGGCATTGGGTCAGCGGCGAGACCTTGCCGGAGGATCTCTATGTCAGGATGGTCGCCGCGCGGAACTACATGAGCGGTGCCGGGTTCATGCGTCAGTTGTCATTTGCAAGGATCGACCTCGAGCTGCACCTTCGGTTCGACCGCTGGGTGGGCACCGATCTCGAGGAGGTTGAACGCCGGGTTCTCGAGCACTACCAACCTCCCTTGGCGACACGCCCTCCGACCATTTTACGGAGGTTCGGGCATTTGTTCGGCGGGTCCACCGGATATGCCGCCGGGTACTATTCCTACAAGTGGGCCGAGGTGCTGGATGCCGACGCATTCACCCGTTTCCGTGAGGAGGGGGTGCTCAATCCCGTCACCGGCCGCGACTTCCGCGAGCACATCCTCAGCAAGGGCAACTCCGCTCCGCCCGACGAATTGTACCGGAATTTCATGGGCCGCGATCCCGAACTCGAGCCCCTGTTGGTGAGATCCGGGATCGGATTGCCGATGTTGGTCTGAGGAGGGCGGATTCGTTCGGTCCCGTCGCTCCGCGGTCCCTTGGAAAACCGAACCGATCCGCGCGGGCTCTGCCCCCGGACATCGGCGGAAACCGGAAAAGCGCATGGCCGGGTAAAGCCGCAAGTTTTCCTGCGGGGGTCGGTCTTCGGGCATGGCTCGCCGGAAAATCCCCGGGATTCGTTCGGGAGATGGTCCATTGACCTTGACGGGGAGGGGAAGGTGCTGACTTGATCCGGGCGGTTTCCGGCCACGACAATCATGCATTCCCAACCGATCCTTCCGCCCGGCCCCTTCCGGCGCCTTATCTTGTGCCCTTCCGTTGTGTTCCTGACCTTGCTGATCGCAAGCGTGATCGGGTCGTCCGCCTTCGGTCAGGATTTCGAGGGCAAGCAGATCAACCAGGTCGTCGTCCGTTACCGCGGCGCAAGTACCGTCAACGAGCAATTGATCCGCAACCAGATGGTGTCGAAAGCGGGCGGGACCTACCGCGCCGAGAATCTCGACAAGGACATCACCGCCCTCTACGAGTCCGGCTTGGTCGATGATGTGCGGTTCCTCGCCGAACCGGTGGGTGGCAAGGTGAACTTGATCGCGGAGGTGACCACCCGCGCCATGATGGAAGGTGTTGGGTTTGTCGGCAACACGGTATTCTCCGACCAGAAGCTGGCCAAGGAGACCAAGCTGAAATCGGGCGGCGTGATGAGCGACGCGGCGATTCTGGAAGCGCGCCGCAACTTGGAGAAATACTACCAAGGTTACGGGTTTCCGGATGCCACGGTGTCCCACCGCATCCAGCCTTCCTCCCAGGAAGGGCGCGCCGATCTGATTTTCATCATCGACGAAGGCGCGAAGAACGAGATCCGCCGCATCCGCTTCGAGGGCAACCAAGCCTTCACCGGACCGGAACTGCGCAAGGAGATGAAGGTGAAGGAAAAGGGCTGGTTCTCGTGGTTGACGAAGTCCGGCCGCTTTGAAAACGAGAAGCTCGACGAGGACCTGGACGCGGTGCTCGACTATTACCGCAGCCGCGGCTACCTGCGCGTCAGCAGTCCGGGCATCCGCCGGGAACCGGTGAAGGACGGTCGCGTGGATCTTGTGATCCCGATCAACGAGGGGGAGAAATACACGGTTGCGGGAGTCGGCTTCGGCAAGATCTCGGTGTTCAAGCCGGAGGAACTCCAGCCGGCCCTCACCCTTGTGGGAGGCAAGCCTTACTCCTCGAAGAAAATGCGCGATGACATCACGATGATCCGCAGTTACTACGGCTCCCGGGGTTACGCCGACGCCGTGGTGTCCCCGGACATCCGGGACGCGGGTCCCAACCAGGTGAACATCATCTACCGGATCACCGAGGGATCGCGCTTCCGCGTGGGGCGTGTGAACATCGCCGGCAATGTGAAGACCCAGGACAAGGTGATCCGCCGCGAGATCCCGCTCAAGCCCGGCGACTGGTTCAACTCGGTGGATCTCGACACGACCCGCTCGCGTTTGCGGACGCTGAATTATTTCGGGGATGTGCAGGTTTCGGGATCGCCGGGAGGTTCCGGCTACCGCGATGTGAATGTGGTGGTGGAGGAGAAGGCCACCGGCTCCGTGGGAGTGGGCCTTGGTTTCAGCTCGATCGACAGCCTCGTGGGTTTCCTGACCCTTGAGCAGGCGAACTTCGATGTGACCAATCCTTGGAAATTCACCGGTGGCGGCCAGCGCTTCGGCATGAACCTGCGTCTCGGCACGAAGCGCACCGACGCGAGCATTTCGCTCACCGAGCCCTGGTTCCTCGACCGTCAGCTCGCGCTCGGCGGGGAGTTGTTTTTCCGGGAGGCGAATTATTTCAACGACTGGTACGACCAGACGAATGTCGGTGCCGCGATGTCGCTGCGCAAGCCGCTGGGCAAACGCGGCTCGCTCAAGGCCGAGTACCGGCTTGAGAACATCGAGATCGATTCCGAGGTCGATGCTTCGGACACCTTCCCCAATGCGCCCGCCGGCCGGCAGTCGGGTGATTTTTCGGAATTGTCCCAAGAGCGGATCGGCGGCGACTACCTCCGCAGCGCGCTGGGCCTCAGTTACATCTACGACAGCCGTGACGACACGATCCTGCCGCGTGAGGGTCATCGCGTCGAGGCGGGGCTCACCTATGCCGGGCTCGGGGGTGATGTGGACGCGCTGACCCTTTCGGTGCAGGGTTCCAAGTATTGGAACCTGCGTTGGGACTCGATTCTTTCGGTGAACGGCGAGTTGGCTTTCGTCGATGGTTTCGGTGACGAGGAGGTGCCGATTTTCGAGCGGATGTTCCTCGGCGGCGGCCGCACCTTGCGCGGCTTTGAGTTCCGCGATGTGGGACCGCGCGACACGGGTTACACCGAGGATGTCTACGGCGGAAACTCGCTCGGATTCGTGACGGTGGAGTACACCATTCCGGTGATCGACAGCGTTCGCGCGGCGGTCTTTTCGGACACGGGTTTCGTGAATCCCGATTCCTGGGATCCGGCCCCCGAGGATCTCTACAGCGACATCGGCCTCGGCATCCGTCTCAAGCTTCCGATCAGTCCGCTTCCGCTTGCCCTCGATTACGCCTTCCCGGTCTCCTCGCCGGATGAAGAGGCGGACAAGGGCGGTCAGTTCAACTTCTACCTGAACTACCAGTACTGAGCCTCGATCATCCCCGGAACCGGCTTGCGGATGTGCGGGCCGGCGACCGGCGCGGAAGCCGCGACCTTCTCCGCCGGACGGGACGGCCGGCTTCCCCGGTGCTTTGCCTTTGCCGTTGAATCCGGCGGGTGGTAGGGACAGCGGCATGGGTCGGTTTCGCATCGGTGGCACGGCGTTGATCACAGGGGCATCCTCGGGCTTGGGGGAGGAGTATGCGCTGCAACTTGCGGGGCGTTGCGGGCGGTTGGTGCTGACCGCGCGGCGGGAGTCCTTGCTGGATGCCTTGGCGGATCGCCTGCGTGCAACGCATCCGCAACTCGAGGTGCGGGTGTTGGCGGCGGATCTTGCCGACGAGGGCGCGCGCGAGGATTTCGTGTCGGCGGTCCTTGCCGCCGGTTGGGTTCCGGACCTGTTGGTCAACAATGCCGGCTTGGGAGACTACGGGGAGTTCGCGGGTGGTTCCTGGGAGAGAACCGATGCGATGTTGCGGGTGAACATCGGGGCCTTGACGCATCTCACGCATGCGTTCGTGCCTGCGATGGCGGCGCGCGGAGGCGGCGCGGTAATGAATGTGAGTTCGCTGGCGTCCTTGTTGCCGATCCCAGACTTTGCGGTGTATGCGGCGACCAAGGCGTATGTGACAAGTTTGTCGGAGGCGTTGCGGATTGAATTTTCCGGGCTGGGTATTGCGGTGATTGCGGTGTGTCCGGGGCCGGTGCCGACCGGTTTCGGGGAGGTGGCGAGGCGCGAGCCCGGGGCGCGTTTGCCGGTGAGCGAGTGGGTCCTGATGACGCGCGAGCGGGTGGTGGGCGAATCGCTCGGCGCGCTGGTCCGCGGCAAAGCGAGGGTCTATCCCGGCAAGCGTACCCGCTTGGCGGCGCGGTTCATTTCGCTGTTGCCTTTGGCATGGCTGCGGGCGGCCATGTCCACCCGGCCGCGGCGCTCATGAGGGCGGGGGAGTCTCCGGGGCTTGAGCCGGCGCGGCGGAAGCGGGCGATTTCCTCCCGGTCTTGGCCGGCGCGTCCGTGATGCCATCGGCGCTTTCCTGTTTTAGCCGCAACTGGCCGCAAGCCGCATCGATATCGTGTCCTTTTTCAAGGCGCAGTGTTGCGGTCACCCCGTTGCGCTGGAGGACGGCGAGAAAGGTGCGGCAGCGGCGGTCGGTCGGGCGTTTCCAGTCGAGCCCCTCCACCGTGTTGTAGGGGATCAGATTCACGCGGGCGTTGAGCCGCCGGGCGTGGCGGGAGAGTTGTTCGGCCTGTCCGTCGTCGTCGTTGATTCCGTCGATGAGGATGTATTCCAGCGTGAGGCGGCGGCGGGTCGCGCTGTTCCATTCCGCGAGGGCGTCGAGGAGCGAGGCGATCGGCCATTTCCGGTTCACGGGCATGATCAGATCGCGCACATCGTCAGTGGCTCCGTGGAGCGAGACGGCGAGACGGATCCGTGACGGGTGTTTTGCCAGTTCGAGGATCCGTGGGACGAGGCCCGAGGTGGAAACCGTAAGGTGGCGAGCACCGAGGTGGAGTGTGTCCGGGCGGGTGATGAGTTCGATGGCATCGAGGAGGTTGTCGAGGTTGGCGAGAGGTTCGCCCATGCCCATGAAGACCAGGTTGTCCACCCGTTCGCCGGACAACTGTTCCGCCGCGAGCACCTGTCCCGCGATTTCCGCCGCGGAGAGATTGCGGGTGAAGCCCGCGAGGCCGGAGGCACAGAAGCGGCAACCGTAGGCGCAGCCCACTTGGGACGATACGCAGAGGGTGCGACGGTCCGAACCCTCGCCGTAGAGAGCCGGGCTGGCGGGGATGAGCACGCTTTCCACATAGCGTCCGTCGTCGAGCCGGAAGAGGAACTTGCGGGTGCTGTCGGCCGCACCTTGGGTTTGGACATGTTCGAGAGCGTTGACGCGGAATGACTCCGTGAGTTTCCCGCGCAGCGCTGCGGGAAGGTTGGTCATCGCCTCGAAGGAGGGCGCTTTCTTTTTCCAGATCCAGTCGAGGATCTGCGAGTTGCGAAAGGGCGGCTCCCCGTGGTCCTTGAGCCAGCGGGAGAGCTGCGCAGGCTTGCAGCCCGCGAGGGCGGGCAGTGCGGATGGACGGGCGGGGATCACAGCAAGGGCCGGTCCGCGTCCGGGTCCGCATCGTCGGGGTCCGTTTCGGGGACGAGCGAGAAGTCCCCGGGGGTCTCCTCGATTCCGGGAGCCGGGAGCGCAGCGTCCATGCTGCGAGGGTCGCGCGCGCGGGAGTCCAGTGCATCGAGCGCCGGGAGCGAGGCCGATTCCGGGGATGCCTTGAGTTCCTCGAACTTGCGGGCGCAGGAAAGCACACGGGTTTCGAAGGATCCCACCGTGTTGTTGTATTGTTCCACCGAGCTGTTGAGCGAGCGGCCCAGTTTCGTGAGGTGTTCCTCCATCTTGCCCAGTCGTTCGTAGAGGGTGCGTCCGAGGGCGGAAATTTCGCGGGCGTTTTGTGCGAGTGCTTCCTGACGCCAGCCGTGGGCGACCGTGCGCAGCATGGCGATCAGGGTCGTCGGGGTTGCCAGCAGCACATTCTGGTTGGCGCCGCGTTCGATCAGATCCGGGTCGGCGCGCAGGGCGGCGGAGAAGAAGGATTCCCCCGGGAGGAACAGCACCGTGAATTCCGGTGCGTTGGCGAGTGACGCCGCATACTTTTTCCCCGAGAGTTGCTGGATGTGGGAGCGGACCTGATGGGCGTGGCGGTTGAGTGCCTCGTCGCGGGTCGCGTCATCGGTGGCTTGGACCGCGTCGAGGTAGGCGTCCATCGGTGCCTTCGAGTCCACCACGATTGTGCGGCCTGCCGGCAGGTGCACCACGAGGTCCGGCCGTTGGCGTCCGCCATCGTCATTGTGCATCGTGTGCTGGAGATCGAAATCGCAATGCTGCTGCATGCCCGCGAGTTCCACCACCCGTTGCAATTGCAGTTCCCCCCAGCGTCCGCGGGTTTGCGGCTGGCGGAGCGCGGCAACCAGCGAGTTCGTTTCGCGGTGCAGTTTCTCCTGGGTATCCAGCAGGGAAAGCACTTGTTGTTTGAGCGAGCTGTAGGCTCCCTGCCGTTCCTTCTCGATGTCGCCGATGCGCGACTGAACTTTCTCGAGCGAATCCGCCACCGGCTTCACCAGGTTCTCGATGGCCGAGCGGCGTTGGTCGAGGTCCCCCTTCGCTTCTTCCGTCTGGGTGGCGAGCGAGGCCTTCGCCAGTTGCAGGAACTGTTCGTTCGAGGAGCGCAGTGCGTCGGCCGAGAGTGCTTTGAAGGTATCCGAAAGCCGGGCCTCGGCTTGTTCCAGCAGTTGTTGTTTTTCCGCCGCGGCCTTGGTGTTCGCGTCGAGGGTGGCGCGGAGTTCCGCCAGTTGTTTGCCCAGTTCGCGGGATTCCTGCGATGCCTCGCCCTCCGCTGCGACGGCGTTCCGGAGGCGGTTTTCCAGTTCCTGCGCGCGCGCTTCCCCCGCGTGGATCCGTTCCGCGAGGGCGGCGAGGCGGCTTTTCGCCAGCAGGTGGGCCAGCAGCCAACCGACGGCAAGGGCCGCGGCTCCGGCGGCGATTGCAGGCAGGTGGGCTGGCGTTTCGGCGAGGATCATGGGGATTTTCACTTGCGGGTCCGCCGCGGCTCGTTTTCGTAGGGGCGCGGCGGTACTCCTTTTTCGTAGGAGCAAACCGTCCCGCGCGCAACCAAACATCCGCATCCCATGTCATACACCCTTCCCGAACTCGGCTACCCCCACAACGCGCTCGAGCCCCACATCGATGCGCGCACGATGGAAATCCACCATTCGAAGCACCATCAGGCCTACATCACCAACCTCGCCAACGCCGTGTCCGGCCGTGCCGGGGTCGAGGGCCGGAGTGCCGACGAGCTCATCGCCGATCTCGGCTCGGTGCCCGAGGACATCCGCACCGCGGTGCGCAACAACGCCGGCGGGCATGTAAACCACAGCTTTTTCTGGAAGGTCATCTCTCCGGGGGGCGCCAAGGCTCCCTCCGGCGCGCTTGCAGCAGCCATCGACGCCTCCTTCGGATCCTTCGACGCCTTCAAGGAAGCCTTCGGCAAAGCCGGGCTCGGCCGTTTCGGGTCCGGTTGGGCCTGGTTGGTCCGCAAGGCCGACGGATCCCTCGCGATCTGCTCCACCGCCAACCAAGACAGCCCGCTGATGGGTGAGGCCGTGGCCGGTTGCGCGGGCACCCCCTTGCTCGGGATCGATGTCTGGGAGCACGCCTACTATCTCCACTACCAGAACCGTCGTGCCGATTACATCGCCGCCTTCTGGAATGTCGTCAATTGGGATATCGTCGCCGCGAATTTCGGTGGCTGACGGTCCGTTCCATGCAGGATCCGGCGCGTTCGTTGCGGCGGGCGCGCCGTTTTCCGTTCCCAAGTCCGCCTTCGCGATGATAGGACCATGGCAGTGAAGAAGGAACCATGTCCGCCGATGCCGGAGCCGGCCCCCGGGGTCGCGATCAGCGAGGAGGAGATCCGCAGGCAGCAACTCTTCGAACTTGAGTCCGACGACCGTCGCCTCCTTTCCGGACCCAACTCGCGGATCGGCAACTTCCTCACCTTGCTGCGTGCGGGCCGCGATTTCCTGAGGGCCTTCCGCACGCTTCATTTCGTCGGTCCGTGCGTCACCATCTTCGGATCGGCGCGGGTGCGTCCCGGTTCCGCCCACTTTGAACTCGCCCGGCGCATGGGAGCCGAGTGTGCCAAGCTCGGGTTCACGGTCATGACCGGGGGAGGTCCCGGCATCATGCAGGCCGGAAACCAAGGCGCCTTCGAGGCCGGGGGGCGGTCCATCGGGGTCAACATCGAGTTGCCCTTCGAACAGGACCTCAATCCCTATGTCCAGCGTTCGGTCACGATGCGGTATTTCTTCACGCGCAAGGTCGTCCTGGTGAAATACTCCTACGCGTTCATCGTCATGCCGGGTGGTGCCGGCACGCTCGACGAGATGTTCGAAACGATGACCCTCATCCAGACCGGCAAGGTGCGCGGGTTTCCGATCATCCTGATGGGCAAGGACTACTGGCGGCCCTTGGTTGACTTCATCTACCGGATGGCCGACGAGGGGATGATCAGTCCGGAGGATCCGGAGCTCATTTTCTTCACCGACGACATCGACGACGCCGTGGCGCACTTGCAGCGGCACGCCGTGAGGCAGTTCGGGTTGCGGCGCAAGCCGATGCCCAGGCCGTTCCGGGTGCTTGGAGAGAAGTCCTGGACGCGGCCCGCGGCCTTGTGAGGGAGGGGAACCGGGAAATTCGCTTGAGCAGGCACCTGCCTGCGCCCACCCTCCTGCGACGGCGTGGCGGGCGGCATCCGTTTCCCGGCACGCAGGCCTTCACGCCCCATGAAACGACTCGACCGCAAACTCGCCAACCTTCTGGCCGGATCCTCTTCCCCGTCGGATTTCATCATCGCCGATGCCAAGGACGCCGACATGGCCTTCGGCATTACCGCGCCGGGTCCGCAGTCCGGTTCCTGCCGCCACGGCTTCAATGAATCGGAAGGTTGCTGGAAGACCCTCTCCGACTACCGCGACCAGATCCGGGCGGTGATTGCCCAGGACATCGTCGACATCGTTTTGCTTTCCGCATCCAATGTCGAGCAACTCGGGATGCGCGAGCGTTTGTTCGCGTCCTCGGCGATCACTCCGGCGGCGCGCGCCAACGACACCACCGACATCTGGGTGGTGCGCGGCGGCAAGTATCCCACCGGGCATCCCTCCCGTTCGTTCCGCACCGCCACCATCGACCACATCAAGTACGGCCGGCTCGCCAGCGAGTATTCGGCTCCCTACACCGGGGCCGACCTCGGTTTGTATTCCATCACCTTCACCAACCACATCGACTGGGACTACAAGGCCTTGTGCGACTACCAGGATTTCCGGATCGAGGCCGAGCGCAAGGGGTTCCGCCATTTCCTCGAGGTCTTCAATCCGAATGTAGATCCCGGGATTCCGGACAAGAAGGTGGCGGGATTCCTCAACGACCACATCGTGCGTACGCTTGCGGGCGTGACCGAGGCCGGCCGGCCGGTGTTTCTCAAGATCCCGTACAACGGGCCCGGCCCGCTCGAGGAGCTTGCGAGTTACGATCCGCGCCTGATCGTCGGCATTCTCGGCGGCAGTTCCGGCACCACGCTGGACGCCTTCCAGCTCATTCATGACGCGCAGCGCCACGGAGCCAAGGTCGCGTTGTTCGGCCGCAAGATCAATCTCTCGGAGAGTCCGCTGGCCTTCATCGAGTTCCTGCGATTGGTCGTGGACGGCGCGGTGACTCCGCTGGATGCCGTGAAGGCCTATCACGATGTGCTCAAGAAGACGGGTGTGAAGCCGCAGCGCAGCCTGCAGCAGGACACCCAGCTCACCAGCAACCGCATGAGTTACCGGTGAAGACAGCGGCGGGCGAGATGGTGGCGGCGGTGAGGGACGGGCTCCGTTCCGGGGCGGTTTCCGGGTGCCGGGTGGTGGCCGGCTTCGACGGTTTCATCGACGAGATGATTTCGGTCGTGCGCGAGCGGCGGGCGGACGGCGGGTGCGAGGCGGTTGCGACGATCGGCGAGTTTGCCTCGCTGCTCGGCGCCTCGGCGGGGCACAGCAGTTTGCGCGAGATCCGCATCCCCGCGGTGCATCCCGGCGGCTGCACGGTGAACCTCGCCGATGGCCTCGCCGCCTTGGGGGTCGGCACCGATGTTTTCGCAACGGTCGGCACGCCGGTTCATCCTGCGTTTTCCTCCGTGGCGGCTCGCTGTCGCTCGTTCCACGCCTGGGGGCCCGAGCCCGGGCGCACCCTTGCTTTCGAGTTCGACGACGGGAAGCTGATGTTCAGTTCCGTGGAGCATCTTGCCGGATTCGACGCCGCTTTGGTGCAGGGGCTCTTGACAGACGGTGTGTATCGCGACGCCTGTGAGGCCGCGTCGTTGATCGCCTTGACCAACTGGACCCTCTATCCCGGCATGAGCGGTGTGTGGGAATTGCTCGGTCGCGAGGTTTTCGCCAAGTTGCCGCGTCGCGCGCGTCTGTTCTTTGATCTCGTGGATCCCTCGGCCCGGGCCGAGGCCGACATCCGCGGCATGTTGCGGGTGCTTTCCTCCCTTGCGGAGAGCAGCGAGGTCACGCTGGGCTTGAACATCAAGGAGGCGGGCATCCTTTGCGGCGTGCTCGGGCTGGGTGCCGATGCCGATCCCGGGGCGAGGGCCGCCGCGGTGAGATCCGCTCTCGGCTTGTGCCGGGTGGTGGTGCATCAGGCGCACGGCGCGGTGTCGGCCACATCCGCGGGGGTGGTGGCGGCCGCATCGCGGCATTGTGCCAAGCCGCTGAAGAGCACCGGCGCGGGCGATCGCTTCAACGCCGGGTTTTGCACCGCATTGGCACTTGGCTGGGACGAGGGGATGGCCTTGGTGCTCGGGGCCGCGACGGCGGGCTTTTTCGTGCGTCACGCGCGGAGCGCCGGGCTTTCCGATCTCGACGGATTTCTTGGCGAGTGGCTTTCCGAACTATCGTGAGTGTGACGGCGGTCAGGACCGGCGGACCGGATCCCGCGGCCTTGGCAGGCAGGATTCGCGGGACTGTCGACACCGGGGAAACCCTGCGTCGGTTGTACGCCACCGATGCCTCCGAGTATCAGGAGTTGCCCGTCGGGGTGGTGTTTCCCGAGGACGAAAACGACATTCGCGAGATTCTTCGTTTCGCCAACGAGACCGGTGTTTCGTTGATACCGCGCACCGCCGGCACCTCGTTGGCCGGGCAGTGCGTCGGCGCGGGGCTGGTCGTCGATGTCTCCCGGCATTTCAACCGGATTCTTTCCATCGATCCGGCTGCGCGGCGGGTGCGGGTGCAGCCCGGGGTGGTGCGCAACGAACTCAACCACGTCTTGCGCGAGCACGGCATGTTTTTCGGTCCGGAGACATCCACCGCCAACCGGGCGATGATCGGCGGAATGGTCGGCAATAATTCCTGCGGTTCCAACTCCATCGTCTACGGCAGCACCCGCGACCACCTTGTATCGGTCAAAGGCTTTCTCAGCGACGGCAGCGAGGTCGCGTTCGGGGAACTGGATGCCGCCGCATTCGAGGCCCGTTGTGCCGCGGGCGAGAGCCTTGACGCGCGCATTCACCGGGCATTGCGGTCCATGTTGTCCGATCCGGAGAACCGGCGGGAAATCCGCGAGAACTTCCCGCTTGCCTCGATTCCCCGGCGCAACACCGGTTACGCGCTCGATTTGCTGATGGATGCGGAGGTATTCGACGGTGCATCGCGAAAGTCCTTCAACATGTGCCGGCTCATCGCCGGTTCCGAGGGCACCTTGTGTTTCCTCACCGAGATCGAACTCGCCTGTTCCCCTTTGCCGCCGGCGCACGCCGCTTTGGTGTGCGGGCATTTCGCGAGCGTCGACGAGGCGTTGCGCGCCAACCTTGTCGCGCTCGGCCACGGACCCTCCGCCTGTGAACTCATCGACCGACACATCCTCGAGTGCACCCGGTCCAATCCCGCGCAGTTGCGCAACCGCGATTTCGTCGTCGGCGATCCGGGCGCCTTGCTGGTGGTCGAGATCCGGCGCGATGTGCGTGAGGATGCGGAGCGGGAGGTGGAGGCCCTGCGCGGCGCGTGGGCGGCGGCAGGCACGGGGTATGCCGCGCCGGTTCTTTGGGGCGCGGACGGCGACAAGGTCTGGGAGTTGCGCCGGGCCGGGCAGGGTCTGATGAGCAATGTCGTGGGCGACGCCAAGCCGCGTGAAAATGTCGAGGACACCGCGGTGGATGTGCGTGACCTGCCCGCCTACATCGCCGAGTTCGACGCCTTGCTCAAAGGCAAGTACGGCATCGAGTGCGTCTACTACGCCCATGCGGGGTCCGGCGAGTTGCACACCCGTCCTTTGTTCAACCTCAAGACACCCGAGGGTGTGCGGATGTTCCGGGATGTCGCCACCGATGTCGCGGCCCTGGTGAAGAAGTACCGCGGATCCCTGAGCGGCGAGCACGGCGACGGAAGGTTGCGGGGGGAATTCATCCCGTTCATGGTGGGCGACCGTTGCTATGGACTGATGAGGCAAATCAAGCGGGCCTTCGATCCGCGCGGTCTTCTCAATCCGGGCAAGATTGTCGACACCCCGCCGATGGATGCCTCGTTGCGGCATCCCGCGGGAGCGCCGACGCCCGAGTACTCCACCCATTTCGACTTCGGCGATGTGCGGGGCGTGGTGCGGGCGGCGGAGAAATGCAACGGTTCGGGCGACTGCCGCAAGGGGCCGCTGGCGGGAGGCACCATGTGTCCGAGCTACATGGCCACGCGCGAGGAGAAGCACACCACCCGTGCGCGTGCCAACATCCTGCGGCAGATGTTGTACGCCCCGCGCGATCCGTCGCGTCCCTTCGACAGCGATGAGATCAAGGAGGTGATGGACCTCTGCCTGGCCTGCAAGGCCTGCAAGAGCGAGTGTCCCTCCACAGTCGACATCACGCGGCTCAAGGCCGAGTTTCAGCAGCAGTACCAGGACATCCACGGGGTGCCGTTCCGGTCGTGGGTCATCTCCCGTTTCGCGGAAAGTTCCGCGATGGCATCCTTGGCGCCGTGGTTGTACAATCTCGTGCTGCAGTCGCCGCCCCTGCGGCGGTTCGTCAACCGTCTTCTCGGATTCCATCCCGACCGCACCATGCCGCGGCTCAATCGCGTTTCCTTGCGCAAGTGGTTCGCGGGCCGCAGGCCGCTGCGGCCGGTGGGCGGTGCGCGCAAGGGAAGGGTGCATGTGTTCTGCGACGAATTCACCGAGTTCACCGACCTGTCCGCGGGAATCGCAACCATCGAGTTGCTTGAGTTGCTCGGATGGGAAGTGGTCATGACCCGTCATGCGGAGAGCGGGCGCGCCTCCCTGTCCAAGGGTCTGCTGCGGCGGGCGCGCGCGTTCGCCGAGAGCAATGTGCGGACCTTTTCCGGCATCGTTTCCGCCGAAGAACCCCTGATCGGCATCGAGCCATCGGCCATTCTCGGTTTCCGCGACGAGTATCCGGTGCTGGTGGAACCTTCCTTGCGGGACTCCGCGCGTGCGCTCGCGCCGCATTGTTTGATGCTCGACGAGTTCCTCGACCGCGAGGCCGCGGCCGGGAGGATCGACCGCGCGGTTTTCACCGACGAGGCGAGGGATGTGCATGTGCACGGCCATTGCCACCAGAAAGCCCTCTCCTCGGTCGCGCCGACCGTACGGATGCTCTCGTTGCCCGTGAACTACCGGGTGCGCGAGATCCCGTCCGGTTGCTGCGGGATGGCCGGTTCCTTCGGTTACGAGAGCGAGCACTATGAAGTCTCGATGAAAATCGGTTCGCTTGTGTTGTTTCCGGTGGCGCGGATGCTCGATCCCGCGGCCTTGATCGCCGCGCCAGGGACCAGTTGCCGGCACCAGATCCACGACGGAACCGGGCGGCGCGCGCTGCATCCCGCCGAGATCCTCCGGTCTGCGGTTCGTTCCGGTGTTTAACGATGCGTTACCCGGGGAAGGTTCTTCAACCGGTGGCGATGGAAATGATGCGGCAGGTCGTGCCGTCGACTGTGAAGCGGATGTTGCAGTCGGCCATGCGGGTGGCGAAGGAGCGGTCGGGGGGGCCGCCGCGCACGGCCGGGCGCGGGTCGAGCGCGAGAGCCTCGCGGATCAGTGCTTGCGCGCGTTGCGGGAGCTTGGCGAAGTCCTCCGCCGCCTCTGCCGCGCATTCGACCGCGAGGCGCGGGATTTCTTCCTTTGCAAAGCCTGCCGAGGCCCCGGGCAGTGCGTCCGCGTAGGGCAGGTAGGGTTTCACATCGTAGACCGGCGAACCGTCGAGGATGTCGATGCCGCCGAGTCGCAGCAGCGGTCCCTTTTCGGGATCGTGGGTGATTTCCTCCAGTCGTGCCACGGAGAGGCCGATCGGGTTGGGTCGGAAATTCGAGCGGGTGGCGAAGACGCCGGTGCGTTCGTTGCCGCCGAGGCGGGGAGGGCGGACCGTGGCGGTGCGGGGTCTGTGATCCAATGCGTGGAAGCCGAACACGATCCAGAGGTGGGAGAAGCCTTCGATGCCGCGGAGGAAGTCCGGGTTGCGGTAGCGGGAGAGCAGTTGCAGTTCCCCCCATGCGCTCGGGCAGAGTCCCGGTTGGCGCGGCGTGCCGAACTTTTCGGTGAAGCAGCTGCGGATCGTGCCGATCGCTTCGAGCGCGAGGGGTTCGGCCGGATTCATGGTCCTTTCCATCCCCCGGAAACGGCCGCGGTGCAAGCCGTGGGTTGTCAGGAAAACGATTGGCGCTTTCCCGGGGGACCTCCGGCGGGTAGGGATCCGGCGGTGCGAATCATTGAGAGGATCCGGACGGACGGCCTTTGGGTGTTCTGTGTGATGTGGCTCGTGTTCTTCCTGCACGGCATGGCCTTCGGGTGCTGGGTGCCGGCGCTGACCAACATCCTCACCGCGCACGGCATGGCCGCGTGGGTTCCGGCCGCCTTTCTCATTGCTCCGGCGTGTGCGCTTTTCTCCCCGTTGGCGGGCGGGGCCGTTGCCGACCAGCGGGTGCCCGCCAACCGTTTGTTCGCATGGCTCACCCTTGTGTGTGCCGGACTGCTGGCACTGTCCTTTTTCTTTTTGCGTCCCGGGTGGGGTCCGTTGTGGTTTCTTTCCTGTTACGCGCTGTATTCCGTCATGTCGGCGCCGACCTGGGGATTGCTTTCCACGATTGCCTTGGCCGGGCTGACGCATGTCCAGCGGCAGTTTCCGCTCGTGCGGGTGGGGTGCACGATCGGTTGGGTGGCTGGCGGTTTGCTGACAAGTTTTCTTCTCCTTGCCGATGCCACGCCGGATGCTGGGTATGCCGGGGCCCTTGCGCGGCTGGCGCTGGGTTTGGTTGCGTTTCTCTTGCCGACGATTCGCCCGGCCGGCGCCGGTCTGGCGGGAGCGAGTCGTCTCGGCATCGGCGCCTTGTCCTTGTTGCGCGATGCCGACCTGCGGGTCTTTTTCCTGGTCACCACGCTGGTTTCCATCCCGTGGTCGGCTTTCTACATGTACGCGCCCGAGTTTCTCAAGTTCCTCGGTGATTCGCGGCCGGCGGGCACCATGACCATTGCGCAGGCGAGTGAGATTGCCGCGATGCTCCTTTTGTCGTTCATCATGGCCCGGTACCGGATCAAGACCTTGCTCGCGTGGGGTCTGGGCCTCACCGTCCTTCGTTTTGCGATGAGTGCGCATGCGGGCGGGACGGGTGTGATGGCTTGGCACATCGGCGGGGTGGCGCTGCACGGGCTTTCTTTCGCGTTGTATTTCATCACCGCCCAGGTGGTGTTGGACCGGAGTGTGGATGCCGGCATGCGCGGTCAGGCGCAGGGATTGCTGGGAGTGGTTTCGGGCGGAGTGGGCCCCTTGCTCGGAGCGGCCGTCTGCGGGTGGATGCGCGCCGCGGTGGTGGGGGCCGACGGGGGCGGTTGGCCACTGTTCTGGGGCCTGCTTTCCGCGATGTCCGCCGCCTGCCTGGTGCTGTTCGTGGTCGCTTTCGGGAGGAAGTCCGCTGCGTGAGAAGCGCAGGGCAATTTCAGAACCTCCAATCCACGCCCGCCCACACGCTGCGCGGGGCCGCGTAGGTGCGGATCCCGTCGCTGCCGAGCCCGGTTTGGATTTCCTCGTCGAACAGGTTGTCGACGCGGACTTGGCAAAGGGCCTTGCCGATTTTCCATGCCACGCCGATGCGCGCGCTGTGGTAGTCCGGGATGGAGCGTGCCGCGAGTGCGTCGTCGAACTGGCGTGATCCGTATTCCCATCCGGCGAACAGGGTGACATCTCCGATCGGTGTCCATCCTGCATCGGTCACGATGCGGAGTTCCGGTGCCTGCGGAAACGGTTTTCCCTCCAGCAGCGGTTGGCCGGGCGAGTCGGTGAATTCCGTATCCGACCAAAGCCCGCGCAGGGAAAGGTTCCATGAGGCATCGGGTTGCCACGACAGGCCTGTCTCGATGCCGGCGGAGCGTGCTTCCTCCACATTGCGGCGTTGCGAGTAGGAAAGGCCGGGTATCGGCGGGCCTCCGGTGATTGCGGCGATGTCCGCCGGGTTGGTCACCGGGACATTCGCGATCGCATCGCGGATCAGGTGTTGGAAAAGTGAGAGCGAGATCCCGAGCGTGTCGGAAGGTTTCCAAGACAGGCCGCCCTCGAGGCTGAGGAAGCGTTCCGGATCCAATTGCGGATTTGCCTCGGTCACATCGTCACGCACGCGGAAGGGACGGTGGAGTTCGTTGAGGGTGGGGGCGCGGAAAGCGGTGCCTGCCGCCAGGTTTGCCGAGAGGTTTGCGGGTAATTTTCGGGTGACGCCGGCGGAAGCCGAGGGTTCCCAACCGTGACGGTCTGGCGGCGTGTCCGCGCGCAGCGGGGATCCGTCTACGAGGGACGTCTCGCGGCGTTTCCCGTCGTTGATGGACCAGGCATCGACGCGCAGCGAGGCATCGAGTTCCGTGGATGGGTCCGGCTCAGCCGATGCCGTGACAAAGGCACCCGCAAGCGCCTGGGATCCTCCGGCACTGCGGCGGCGGAAGGTGCCTGCGTCCTCGTTGGTTTCGCCGTCGAGCACACGGAGATCGGCGCCGGCGATGAGCGGAATGCGGTTTCTTGTTTCCCCATTCCAAACGAAGGACGCTCCGGTGCCTCGGGCCGGAACATCGAACTGGTCGAGCGCGATGGTTTCGGTCGAGCGGTCGTCGCTTGCCGCGGAGAACACCGATTCGAATTCGCGCATCTGGTGCCAGAGGGCCGCCTGCCACGAGGAAGACGCCTCCTGTGAGGTCACGCGGAAGGTGAAATCCACCGCATCGGTGGCGTTGCGGGACAGTTGTGTGCCGTTTCCGCGTTCCTCCGAGTAGATGGATACGCCCGGTTGCACGATCAAGCCCGGGGCCGCGAGCCACGCGCCTTGGAGGTCGCATCCCCAAAGGTCGGCGGAGAGCTTGCGGTCGATTGCTCCCCGTTGCGACGGGTCGAGCGCGTAGAAGCCGTCGGTGTGGAGGCCGAAGGCCGCGAAGGAGACCGAGCGGTTTTTTTGCGCATCCACGAACTGATGCGAACCCGCTCCCGAGACGGTTCCCTGTCCGCCGCCGCCGAGTTTCAGGTGGTGGTAGGCATCGAAGGGAGAAGGCTTGTCCATCAGCACAACGCCGGCCGGGCTCATGTTTCCCCATACTGCCGATTCCCTTGCGGGCGCGATGCGCACCGACTCCAGGCTGGCTGTGTCGTAGCGGCTCCAGTTCACCCAGCCGCCGAAGGGGTCGTTTTGCGGTATGCCGTCGAGCAGCACCAATGTGCGGGATGCCGCGGTGGCTCCGGTGTTGCGCAGACTCACGCCGGAGGCCGTGGGGTTTCCGAACAGCGATGTTTGGCGGCGGAACAGCGAGAACGAAGGTTCGCGCGCGAGCATCGCATCCAGGGTGCGCGGGGCCTCGCGCCGCATCTCCTCGCCCGACCACTCCGCCAGCGCTGGGGAGTCCGCGCCGGTGCCGCGTTGTGAGAGCACAAGCAGGGCCGGAAGCGAGGGCGCCTCCTCCTGTGCGGGAAGAACCGTGAAAGCGCCCCATGCCGCGAGCAGGGCGAGTGCGATCGCGGTCTGCCGCCGGAAGTCCATGGCGCGGTGCATTGGTGCGGATGCTAGGCAGGGGCGGACCGTCGGCAAGTCCGCAGGTGTTGCGGGAGCCGATTCCGCATTGCCAAGTGTTCGCATCCGGCGGATCATTCCTGCCGCGTTTGTTTTTCATGAAGGCGAGGACCTATCTGGCAGTGGACTTGGGGGCCGGCAGCGGCCGGGTGATGGCGGCGGCCGTCGAGGGCGGCACGATGCAGCTTGCCGAGGTGCATCGTTTCGAAAATCCCGGCACCGATCTTCCGGGTGGTTCCTTTTGGGACATCGTCGGACTGTACCGCAACATACTCGAGGGTCTGCGTCTTGCGGTGGC
This sequence comes from uncultured Luteolibacter sp., assembly GCA_964569415.1. GTDB lineage: Bacteria > Verrucomicrobiota > Verrucomicrobiia > Verrucomicrobiales > Akkermansiaceae > Luteolibacter. The sequence continues at coordinate 18,551 of CAZMUK010000016.1, forward strand.
CGAGCACGGCGAGTCGATTGTTTCGATCGGTATCGATACCTGGGGATGTGATCATGGTCTCCTCGCCGAGGATGGATCCCTGCTTGGTCTTCCGCATCAATACCGCGATCCCCGTTTCGAGGGCATGGCCGACGCGATGCACGCGCGGATGTCCGAATTCGACATCTACGCGCGCACCGGGATCCGTTCCAATTTCTACAACACCTCACTGCATCTCCTCGCCGAATCGCTCAAGGGTGGTGCCGCGCTGGCGGGAGCATCGCGCCTCTTGTTCACGCCGGATCTTCTCGCCTTCTGGCTCACCGGGGTGGCAAAGGTGGAGCGAACGATCGCCTCCACATCGCAGTTGCTTGATCCGGTGAGCGGGGATTGGGCATGGGAAGTCATCGATGCCCTTGGATTTCCGCGGCGGATCTTCGGTGAGATCGTTGCGCCGGGCACCGTGCTTGGACCCGTTCGGGGCGCGGTGGCCGAAATCATCGGGAGGGAGGGCATTCCGGTGGTGGCTTGCGCCAGCCACGACACCGCTTCGGCGGTGGCGGGCATTCCGCTCGGTGGCGAGGACAGCCTGTGGCTTTCCTCGGGCACTTGGTCGATCCTCGGCATCGAGTCTTCCGCCGCGGTGCGGACGCGTGAGGCCTTTGACGCCGGCTTCTGCAACGAACTCGGTGCGGCCGGGATGGTGAGGTTCCTCAAGAACATCAGCGGCTTGTGGTTGATCCAGGAATGCAAGCGGCATTGGGATGGCGAGGGCATCGAGTACGGGTACGCGCGTTTGGCCGACATGGCGGAGCAGGCGGAGCCGTTTTCCGCGCTGATTGACCCCGACGATCCTCTTCTGGCGGTGCCCGGGGACATGCCGGAGAAGATCCGCGGCCTGTGTGCCCGTTCCGGGCAGGCGGTGCCTTCCGATCCCGGCACCATCCTGCGGGTCGCCACCGATTCGCTTGCACTCAAGTACCGGACGGTTTTCGAACGGATCCGCTTGCTCACCGGCCGGGATTTCCGTCGTCTGCACATGGGCGGCGGCGGGATCCGCAACGGTCCCTTGTGCCGCGCCACGGCGGGAGCTCTCGGCATACCGGTCGTGGCAGGCCCGGTCGAGGCCACCTCCTGCGGAAATGTGCTCGTGCAGATGATCGCCAACGGGCACTTGTCCGATCTCGCCGCGGGGCGCGAATTGGTCAGGAAGTCCTTTGCTTTGCAGACCTATGAACCGGAGTCTACGGAGGCCTGGCAGCGCGCGTACGGAAGGTTTGCCGAATTGTTCGGGCGGAGTTGAGGTTTCCGCTTCTACGGGGTGGGCGATTGCGATCCCGTGTCCCGACAAATCTCGAGCAGCTTGAGGAAGCGCGGCAGGATTTTGCGGAAAAGGGTGTTGCGTCCTCCGCGCGCCAGCAGCGTGGCGATCAATTCCTCGGGTGAGTCCGGGTCGGCGGGGGAAAAGGACGACGCGCGGTATCCGGGTGCCGTCACCTTGCGTTCCACGCGGTCCGAGCCCACGGCGCGGATAATGCGTGCCGCCTTCGCACCCGCATGGAGAGCAAGCGAAGAGAGGGGAGGGCCGGCCGGGTCTTCCCGCAGTGTCACCAGGATCCGTGTGCCGCCGGCGGAGACGAAACGGAACGGCAACTCGCTGTTTTGCCATCCTGCCTGTTCCGCCAGCCACGCGACGAGCATCAGCGCGGAGTTGCGGTGTTGCGGGTGAAAGGTCGCCTCCACTTCCGTCACTGCCGGAAGGGCGGCGCATGCAGCGGGATCGTCGAACACGCTCGCGACACCCACGCGGAATTGCCAGGTGCGAGTCCATGCCTGATCCTGCAGAATCAGGTCGCGGTTGGCTTCCGCGGCCTCAAGCAAGCGGCCGTAGGAGGTGAGCGGATCCCTCCATGCCGAACTGTCCACGATCAGGCGGTCGACCACCGCCGTGACGCGGTCGCTGAGAATGTCGGAGAGTTCCCCCTGCCACCAGAACACCAGCGGCAGGTCGGAATTCAAGTGGGCGAACACCGTGTTGCGGAAGCGACCGGTCACCCTGCCGGCCAAATAGAGCGAAATTTGCTCGAAGCAGACGGACTTGTGTCCTTGCACCAAATGACAGTGAACGGTGACCCACGACCTCAGCCGCGGGGTTTCCGCCGCGCGGTCCACCTCCACCAGAATGGCGCGGCAAGCGTGCGAGCGGGTGAGGTCGCGCACCAATTCCGAATTGCGGAGCAGGGAGCCGTGTTCCTCCGAGAACACCACCAGATTCATCAACGAGGCGTGGGTGCGTGCCTGATCCTCGTCCCAGAGCTTGCGCAATTCGCGATCGATTGCCTGCACCTCCACTTCGCGGCCGAGTTCCGGGCAGGGTCCGGGGGGAAGGTTTGCAGTCATGGCGGATTGCATCGGCGTGTGGCGATCGGGTCACAATCCAAGCGACGGATCAAGCTTCCTTGCGTTTGGAGGGATGTCCGCGGATCCGGCGCGGTTTCTCTGCCTCGAGGCGGTGATTCCCCACGCGCCGTGAAATTCGCGGGTGGGGAGGCGGATCACTCGGGAGCGTCGGTGGGGCGGCTCGGCGGTTCCCAGAGCGGTTTCGGGAGCGGCCCGGTGCCTGCGTCACCGCGCGCGGCTTGATCGCGCACCGCTTGGGCGATGGCGCGGGCGAGTTTCTCGCGGTATGCCGGGTCCGCGATGCAGCGGCTTTCCGCCGCGTTGCTGAGATAACCTCCCTCGAGCAGGACACAGGGGATGTCCGGGTTGCGGGTGAGGCGAAGCCGGCGTCTCACCAGTCCGCGGCTTCCGGTGGAGGACGGGCTCACCGACCGCATGGCGCGCTGGCAGCGCACTCCCAGTCCGTGCGAGTCCACGCGCCAGTAATAAGTTTCCGGGCCACGGATTCCCGAGGGTCCCGAGTTGTAGTGTACGCTCAGCAGGATCGCGCCGCCGTGGCGGTTGGCGAGGTTTACCCGTTCGTCGAGGTCGATGAAATGATCGGTATGGCGGAGCAGCACGACGCGGAAATCCGGGACCAATTGTTTGCGGATCCGCAGGGCGGTATCGAGCGCAAGGTCCTTTTCGCGTTGGCCGGTGTGGCGGCTGACCGCGCCCGGATCCTTGCCGCCGTGGCCGGCGTCGATCACCACCGTGCGGAAGCCCTTGGGGCCGGGGCGGTGTCCCCACTCATCGAGTCCCGGGCCGGAGGATGGAGTCGGTGCGCATTGGGAAAGGAGGAGGGCGCAGCCCGCACCCGTGAGGATCATCGAAGTCCGTTGCATCGGACTCTCTCTGCCGTGGATCGGGGTGCGGCGTAAAGTCCGGAGTAAGTGGCGCTCCGGGGGACCGGGCTGTTCGACGCGCACACGACTCCTCTCCGCGAATGCGTCGGGTGCGTGCGTTGCCCGGGCGTGGTATCGGGAACCGGTTGCCGATTCCCCGCCGCCTTCGCCCTTCTTGCCCATGGTTTCGCGCCTCCGTGTTCCCTTCCGGTTCTGCGTCCTGTTGCTGGCTTCGGCTGCATCGGCGGGCGCGGTGCCGTTGCGGGTGGTGCCGCTGGGGGACTCCATCACCGCCGGAATCGCGGCGGATGGAACCGCGGGCGGGTATCGTCCGGCGCTTGCGGCGCTTCTCGCGGCAGAGGGATATGAGATCGACTTCCGCGGAACCTTCTCCGATCCGCCCGCGAGTGGTGTTCCCGATGGCGATCACCAAGGGTTGGGCGGGGCCACCGTGGGCGATCTGCGCGCCGCCGTTCCAGGGTGGGCGGCGAGCTGGGAGGATCCGGATGCGATCCTTCTTCTGGCGGGAACCAATGATTTCTGGCGGGGCTCGCAGGCAGCGGATGTTGCTGAACAGTTATCAAAGCTGATATCAGAACTCTCCAAGCTTTGTCCCGCTGCGGCGATTGTCGTGGGCACGCTCCCTCCGCGTACCGACGATGCCGTCCGCGACGCGCGGCAGGACGCATTCAATGCCTTGCTGCCGGGAATTGTTGCCGCACAGGCCGCGGACGGCCGCAGGGTGAGCCTCGCCGATCTTCATTTTGCGCTCGGGGAGGCGGATCTTACGGCGGACGGAGTGCATCCGAATGCCGGAGGCATGGCGGACATGGCGAATGCCTGGGCCATGGTGTTCCGCTCCATGCTTGAGCCGACGGGCGTAAGGGAGCCACCGTTCCTGTTGCGTGCCGAAGCACGCGGAGAGCGGGCGATCTCGCTCGTGTTCAGCAAACCGGTGGCCGACGACGCGGCTGATCTCGCGGGCTATGCGGTCTCGGACGGGGTGAGTGTGCAGTCGGCGTCTCTGGATCCGGCGGGCAAGCGCGAGGTGCTTCTCGCGACCGGTCCGATGGTTGCGGGTCGCGTTCACATGGTTTCCGTCGGCGGGGTGAAAGACCGCAGCGGGGAAGCCCGACGAATCGCTCCCGGTTCGGCGCGGCCGGTCTCGTTGCCTGCCTTGGTCAACCGTGGCTTTGAAAGCGGATTCGATGGATGGACGGCCACGGGGAATGTGCTGGTTTCCGGAGCGGAGCCCTACCGGCCGACCGAGGGTGCCTCGCTGGCGGTGTTCAATGGCGGCAATCTCGCACCCGATGGGGTGCTTGCGCAGGAGTTCACCACCAGCCCCGGGCTGATGTATCGTCTGGAGTGCGACATCGGTGTTCTCGGATTCAATACCTCCGAGCAGGTGATCGGCCTCGTCCTCGAGGGATCGGCGGTATTGATGGACGAACGGGTCACGATGCGGGCGCCGGGAAGTGGATCGATCCGCTGGACGAGGCTCGTGCGGGATTTCCAGGCCGACGGCACGTCCCTTCGCCTGCGGATCCGCGACCTTTCGGCGGTCACGGCGAGTGTGGATCTGCTGGTGGACGATGTGCGGATTGCGTTGCGAGGCGATCGGAGTGTGGCGTTGGCCTCGTCGCCCGAGGCCGGGGCTTTCGTCGGTATTGATCCGCAGGGGATGCCCGGTGCCCCCGGAGGCGGCGCGGCCGCGTGGGTGGGGCGTTTTGGCGATGGCACCGCCGCGACCCTTACGGCCTCCGCGTTCCACCGAGGCGGCCGTTTTCTCCGCTGGAGAAAGCAAGGTTTTGCTCTGCCCGACGCGGGTCGGCAGCTCTCGCTCGTCGTGGACCAGGATCTCGCTCTGGTTGCGGAGTACGCGCGAAACGAAGCACCGGCGGCGGCTCCCGACTTCCATGAGTTCGTTGTCGGCAAGCCATTGTTGCTTGTCGCGCCCGGTGTGCTGGTCAACGACCGCGACCCCGAAGGTGCGCCGTTGACGATGAGGGTGGTGGAACCGCCGCGGCAAGGCGGGCTTGTTGCCGATGCGGGTGGAGGCTTCCGCTATGTTCCCGATGACGGGTTTGCGGGAGCCGACTCCTTCTCCTATGTTGCGGGCGATGGTTGGGCGGATTCGCCGCCGGTTGTCGTGACTCTTGTCGGCTCCGGTCAGCAATCCGCCTTCTCGGACGGCACCGCTTTGATCCGACGAGCGAATGATGGCTTCGCAGTCGCCGCGGTGAGTTCCGTTGCGGGCAGTCACCGACTCGAGCGTTCGCAGGATCTCGTCGTTTGGGAGGAAATGGGGCGGGTCGATTCCTCTGCGGGCGTGCTTCTCACTTTCCTCGACTCGGGCCCGCAGCTGCCCCGGAGGTTCTACCGGATTGTCCGGTCCGGGTCTGCGGCCGCTCCCTGAGTACCGCTTCAGGTCGCGCGTGAGGTTGCCGATTCGCGCCAGCAGGTCAGGAAGCCCGGCGTGAACTCGCAGGGAGCCGCCTTGATCCAGGCATCGAGCACTTCCACCGGAAGCCACAGGGCCGTATCCACCTCGGCTGCCGGAAAGCGGACTTTGCCGTCATGCCGCACGCGGTAGACGCGCACATGTTCTCCCTCGGTTGCCGCGCCTGCCTGGATCCGGGCGATTTCCTCCGGCGGGCGCTCCACATGAATGCCCATTTCCTCCGCCAGTTCCCTCACGGCAGCCTCGTCGTAGGTCTCCCCGGCGTCCACATGTCCCGACACGCTGGATCCCCATGCGCCCGGATGGGAGTCCTTGGCCATGGAGCGCTTTTGCAAAAGTACCTCCCCGCGCCGATTGAACACCATCACATGGATCGCACGGTGGAGCAGACCTCGGGCGTGGATCTCCTCCCGTGTGGCGGTGCCCGTGACCACATCGCCGGCGTCCGTCACATCAAGCCGTTCCCCGGGGTGCTGCGGAAGGTCCTTGAGCGGATGCGGGTCGCAGGCACGAGCGAGGCGCACCCAGTCGGTGAGCGAAAGTTCTTCCGCGCGGGCGGTGCGTTGCAAACCGAGTGTGTCGGCCGTCCGTTCCCAATCGATGCCCGCGGGGAGTTGCCTGCGGAGTTGTTTGCGTCGCTGCGCGAAACCGCTGCGTACCATTCCATCGAACAGCGCGCGGTCGAAAGGCGGCAGGTCGCCGCGCGGACGCAGCAGTGCCACCGTCGAGTCCACCGCCGGCCGGGGATGGAAGGCCTCCGGCGGCACCGAGCGCAGGGACTCCACCGTCCAGTCCGCCTGAATGCGCAACGACAGGATCCCGTAATCCTTTGAGCCGGGAGCCGCCGCCATGCGTTCGACCACCTCCTTTTGCAGCATCACCACCGCGCGTTCGAAGGGATGCGGGTGCGAGAGGAAATTGCGCAGGATCGCGCCGCCGGAGGAGTAGGGGAGGTTGCCGAGGAACTTCACCGGTTTGCTGCCGAAGAGAAAGCGCGGATCGAGCTTTGCGGCATCCGCGTGAATCACTTCGACCGCCTGACCGGCGTAGTGCTCGCGGAGCAGCGCGGCGAGACGGTGGTCGAACTCGACGAGCACCAGCTTGCGCACCCGGCCCGCGAGGTGGGTGGTAAGCGAGCCCGTGCCCGGCCCGACCTCGACCACCGTGTCGTCCGGACCTGCGTCGAGTTGCGCCACAATCCAGCGGGCCATGTTGGGGTCGGTCAGGAAATTCTGGCCCAGCTGCCGGGAGGGCAGCACGCCCGAGCGGTCGAGAGCTTCGCGGATTTCCCTGCCTGTCACCGACCTTCAGATGGCCGATCCCGGGCGATTCCGCAACCGCCAAAGCGCAGGCCGCGGACCGGCGGATGGCGGGCGGCGGGGTCGTACCCGGGCCGGGCATTTGGTTCTTGCGCGGGCCGCAAAGCTCCCCCAAAAGCCTCGTTCACACCCATCCCGCAACCCTCCTTTCCCCATGGAACGCCTACTTGTTGACCACGGAATCACGATTTCCCTCGTCCTTGCCATTGTCGGCCTCGGTGCCGCCGGACTTCTCATCCGCTGGATCCTCAGCCTTGATGCGGGCAACGAACGGATGCGCGACATCGCCGGTGCCATCCAGCAGGGTGCCCAAGCCTACCTCAACCGGCAGCTTTTCAGCATCGGTTCCATTTCGGTGATCCTCTTCGTCCTGCTGTGGGCGGGCCGCGGTTTTGAATCGGGCATCGGGTTTCTTTCCGGAGCCGCCTGTTCGCTTGCGGCCGGCTACATCGGCATGACCATTGCGGTGCGCGCCAATGTCCGCACCGCGCAGGCGGCGCGCCGCTCGGCTCTCGACGCCCTGCACGCCGCATTCGGAGGTGGGGCCGTCACCGGGCTTCTGGTGGTGGGTCTCGCGCTCTTGTCGGTGGGGCTGCTGTTTGTGGTGGTGCGTCATCTCGGCGGGGACGGCCACGAGGCGACGCGCAAGGCGCTCGACGCGCTGGTGGGCACGGCTCTCGGCAGTTCGCTGATTTCCGTGTTCGCGCGGCTCGGCGGCGGCATCTACACCAAGGCGGCCGATGTAGGGGCCGACTTGGTCGGAAAAATCGAGAGCAAGCTCGATGAGGACGATCCGCGCAATCCGGCCACGATCGCCGACAATGTGGGCGACAATGTGGGCGACTGCGCAGGCATGGCGGCCGATGTGTTCGAGACCTACGCCGTTTCGTTGATCGGCGCCGTGCTCATCGGATCCCTGACCACCGCCGGTGCCTCGGCGGAGTCCGCGATTGTCTATCCGTTCCTGCTCGGCGGGGTTTCGGTGGTGAGCGCGATTCTCGGTGTGTTGTTCGTGGCGTTTTCGCGGATGTCGGCGGGCAAGTCCCTGCACGGGGCGGTGTTCGTAAGCGCGATTCTTTCCGCAGTGGCGTTTTGGCCGCTCACCCATTGGCTGTTCCCCAACGGCATCGAGGTCGCCGGCCGCGGCTTGTGCACGGCGAACAATCTGTTTTATGCCTCACTGATCGGTTTGGTGATGACCTATGTCGTCCTCCTGATCACCAATTACTACACCTCCACCGAGCACGGGCCGGTGCGGCGCATCGCCAAGGCTTCCGAGACCGGGCATGCCACCAACATCATTTCCGGACTCGCCACCGGCCTCCACGCCACTGCGTTGCCGGTGGCGTTCATCGGCATTGCGATCCTGCTCTCGTACAATTTCGCGGGTCTTTACGGCATCGCGATCGCCGTGATGGCGATGCTCTCGATGTCCGGCATCATCATCGCGCTCGATGCCTTCGGCCCGATCACCGACAACGCGGGCGGGGTCGCCGTCATGTCGGGACTCGACAAGGGTGTGCGCGAGATCACCGACGAGCTCGACGCCCTCGGCAACACCATGAAAGCCGTTACCAAGGGGTATGCCATTGCTTCCGCAGGTCTCGCCGCGCTCGTTCTTTTCGGCAGCTATGTGGAGGAACTCAAGCTCGCCTATGCGGAGCTCGGGGCGAAGTTCAACCTCAGCTTCGAGTTGCAGGATCCCAATGTGATCATCGGGTTGTTCATCGGAGGTTGTGTTCCCTTCGTGTTCTCGGCCTTCAGCATGGATGCGGTGGGCAAGGCGGCGGGTGCGGTGGTCCAGGAGGTGCGCCGCCAGATCGCGGCCAAGCCGGGGATCCTCGAGGGCCGGGACAAGCCCGAGTACGGGACCTGCGTCGACATCGTCACCAAGGCGGCCCTGCGCGAAATGATCATGCCCGCATTGCTGCCGGTGGTGATGGTGGTGGCGGTGGCATGGCTGCCGTTTTTCGGCCCGCAGGTGCTCGGCGGGGTGCTGGTGGGCAGCATCGTCACCGGGCTTTTCATCGGGATCGCCATGACCTCGAGCGGCGGGGCCTGGGACAATGCCAAGAAGTACATCGAACTCGGCCACCACGGCGGCAAGCATTCGCCCGCCCACGAGGCCAGCATCACCGGCGATACCGTGGGCGATCCCTACAAGGATACCGCCGGCCCGGCTGTGAATCCGATGATCAAGGTGGTCAATATTGTTGCGATCGTCGTCATCCCGATCTTCGTGGAGTACTGGGCCGACAAGTGAGCGGCGCGGCGCGTCGGCGCTGTGCCAAGTGCGTCCGCGCTGTGCGCGGGCATCCTGCCGCGGGCATTTCGGGTGCTGTCAACGCAGTCCGAGCACCTTCGGTTTGCTGGCGTTGCCGAAGCGGTCGAGGGCGGTCACGGCGATGGCGTCCGCGCGTGGCACGGTGGTGCGTTGAGCGCCGGCCCGAGCGATTTTCGCGGTGCGCCATGAGTTGCCGGACCTGACCTGCACCGCCACCCATGCCGTCGACGAATCGGGCACCCAGCGCACGGAGGTGGTGGGGCCATCGAGGCTTGCGCCGACCCCGGGAGGGGCGGGTGCGCGGCCGCCTGCCCAAGGCATCGGCGGGACTGCGGCCGGCTGGGTGTAGGCGGATGCAAGTTTTGTCGCGATGCCGCCGCGGTTGGTGGTGAGGCTTTTCGCGCTCCAGTGGAGATGGCCATGCGAGGTGCTTTTGATCCGGCGGGACAGGTCGATCTGATTGATGATTTCCGATGCCGGGCGGCCGGGATCGTCGGATGACTGGATGCGAGAGGTCGCGATGCCCGGCCAGACCGGGCGGCGTCCTTGATCGCGCCACCAGGAGAGCAGTGCGGGGAAGCTTTGTCTCTGCGGGGAGATGCGCCAGTAGAGTTGCGGTGCGAGGTAGTCTACCCAGCCTTTGGCAAGCCATTTGCGCGAGTCGCCCGCGAGGTGTTCGTAGGCGTCGACTCCTGCCTCGATGCCCGCGGGCACGCCCGGCCGCCAGATGCCGAAGGGACTGATGCCGACGCGCACCCATGGTTTGCGGGATTTCACCGACTTGTAGAGGCCGCTTACAAACGAGTCCACGCTGGCGCGGCGTTGGGCGGGGCTGCGGCCGTCGGGAAAGGATCTTCCGCCCTCCGGGTAGGGGTAGAAATAATCGTCGAGGTGGATGCCGTCGACATCGTAGCAATCCACCACGTCGAGGATTGCGGCGAGGGCGCGGTTGCGGCTTTCCGGCAGCGAGGGATCGCACCAGACGAGGGAGCCGTAGCGTTTCGTCAGGTGGGGTGCGGCGCGGGAAACATGGTTGCCGCTTGCCGGTTGTGCGGCATTGCACAGGGCGCGGAAGGGATTGAACCATGCGTGGACCTCGATGCCGCGGGCGTGGGCTTCGCGGATGCAGAACTCCAGCGGGTCGTAGCCCGGGGAGCGCCCCATCACTCCGGTGAGGAAGGGGCTCCAGGGTTCGCGGGCCGAGCGGTAGAGCGCGTCGCACTGCGGGCGGACTTGGAACATCACTGCGTTGATCTTGAGCGCGGCGAGTTTGTCGAGCATCGAGCGGAGTTCCGCCTGTTGGGACGAGGCCGAAAGGCCCTTCGAACTGGGCCAGTCGATATTGTGAACCGTGGCGATCCAGGCGCCGCGGAACTCGCGGGCGAGGGGCGGGGGGGACTCCCGCACGGGGGTGTAGGATTGCGCGCAGGCCGTGGCGGCGGATGCGGCGAGGATCAGCAGGGCGGCGAGTTGTCTCATGGTATGGAATCGGTTTGGTCGCGCCAGCGTTTCAGGACATCCTGATAGGCGTCGATGCGGCGGTCGCGGAAGAAGGGCCAGATTCTGCGGAACGCTTCCACCGCGCCGAAATCGAGGTCGCAGGTCACGATCGTCTCCGACTCCGCGGCCTTTGCGATGATTTCGCCGTAGGGATTCGCCGCGAACGAGCGGCCCCAGAACTCCGTGCCGCCGTGGGAGCCGCAGCGGTTGATTGCGGCGACGAAGCAGCCGTTGGCCACCGCGTGTCCCCGTTGGACGGTTTCCCATGCCGTGTGTTGGGCTTGTCCGAGAGCTTCCTTTTCCTCAGGCAGCCAACCGATGGCGGTCGGGTAGAGGATCAGTTCCGCGCCGCCGAGTGCCATCAGTCGGGCCGCCTCCGGGAACCATTGGTCCCAGCAGATCAGCACGCCGATGTTTCCGAAGCGGGTATTCCAGACGGGCCATCCGCTGTCGCCGGGGGTGAAGTAGAATTTTTCCTCGAAGGCCGGGTCCTGCGGGATGTGTGCCTTGCGGTAGGTGCCCAGCAGGGAGCCGTCCGCATCGTGGATGGTGGCGGTGTTGTGGAAAAGGCCGGGGCCGCGTTGTTCGAAGAGCGAGGAAACCAGCACGATGCCGAGTTCCCGTGCGAGCAACCCGAGGCGATCGCTGACCGGACCGGGGATGGGGTCGGCGAGGTTGAAGAGTTCCGGATCCTCGACCGTGCAGAAGTAGGGCGTGAGGAACAGTTCCTGGGTGACGACGATGTTCGCGCCTTGGGCTGCGGCCTTGCGGATCAGGTCCTCGTGATGGGAGAGAGCCTGTTCCTTGGAGGGAAAGGTGCGTGACTGCAGCAGGGCGAGGCGGGGCATGGGCGTGGGTCCGTTGTCGCGGACATCGTAGCAGCAAACGCGGCAGCGGCAACCGTGCAGGCGGCGGGTGGTCAGGCCGGGTCCGCCGCGAGCAATTTCGCGTGGATGCCGCCGAAGCCGCCGTTGGAGAGCACCGCCACCACATCGCCCGGCTTCGCGTGGGAGCGGACATGGCGGACGATCTCATCCACCTCCGGGATGAAGAGTCCGTCGGAGCCGAGCGAACGGATGTCGGCTGCGAGTTTCGCGGGGTCGAGCCGGTCGTGTTCCGGGATCTTGTGCATGTCGGGCGGGTCGGCCACGATTGCCGCGTCCGCGAGGGCGAGGCATTCCGCGAGGTCCTTTTGGAACACCGCGCGGCGGGTGGTGTTTGAGCGCGGTTCGAAGAGCACCCAGAGTTTCGCGCCCGGGAAGCGCTGCCGGATGCTTGCCACCGAGAGGCGGATGGCCGTCGGGTGGTGTGCGAAGTCGTCGACCACGCGCACGCCCATATGTTCGCCGCGGACTTCCTGGCGTCGGGCCACGCCTTCGAAGGAAGCCAAGCCGTCGCGGACTTCGGTGTGCGAGAGTCCGGCGAAGGAAGCGGCTGCGGCGGCCATGGCGGCGTTGCGGACATTGAATTCGCCGGTCATTCGGATCGAGAGACGCGTGCCGTTCCAGGAGAACGAGGTTTCCTCCGGTCCGTAATCCGGGTCGGTGATGCGGATGCGGCAATCCGGACCGAAGCCCACCGTCGTGACCGGACAGGGAGCGTTCGCGGCGGTTTCGAGGCAGACCGGGTCGTCGCCGTTCACGAAGGCCATGCCGTTGCGCGGGACGATGTTGAGCAGGCGTCGGAACGAAAGCTGGATCTCGGCGAGCGACGAATAGATGTCGGCATGGTCGAACTCGATATTGTTCACCACCACGCATTCGGGAAGGTAGTGGAGGAACTTCGATCGTTTGTCGAAGAAGGCCGTATCGTACTCATCGCCTTCGAGTACGGTGAACGGCGAGTCCGTGAAGAGCGCGCCGCCGCCGAGGTTGCGCGGGATGCCGCCGATCATGTAGCCCGGGTTGCGACCTGCGTTGCGGAGCAGCCAGGCGAGCATTGACGAGGTGGTTGTTTTCCCGTGGGTCCCGGTGACCACCAGATTGCGTTTGCCGCGCAGGAAAAACTCGCGGAGCACTTCGGGCAGCGAGCGGTAGACCAGTTTGCGGTCGAGTGCGGCCTCCGCCTCCTGGTTGCCGCGGGAGATGCTGTTGCCGATCACCACCACATCGGCATCGGGCGGGATGTTGTTCTCGCGGTATCCCTCGGTCACCGGGATGCCGCGTGACTTGAGGAACTCCGACATCGGCGGGTAGACTCCCGTGTCCGATCCGGTCACGGTGAAGCCCCGGTCTTTCATCGCGGCCGCCACGGCCCCCATGGCGGTGCCGCAGATGCCGGTGAAGTGGAAGCGCGTTTGTTCGGGCATGGGCCGCGAGCCTAAGGTGCCCGGAGCGGCCTGCCAACCCGGAATCGGCGGGGTTGCGCGCGTTTTCCTCCGTGGTGCTCAGGTGTCGAGGTAGTCCGCCAAAGCCTCCCGCAGCGAGGTGCGGGCGCGAAACAGCAGGCTTTTCACGGCCGGGACCGACATCTCGAGGGTGGTGGCGATTTCCTCGTAGGGCAGTCCTTGATGGCGGCGGAGCAGCACCGCCATCCGTTGGGAATCCGGCAGGGCGCGGATCGCGCGGTTCACTGCATCGCGGAGCTCCGCGTCGAGCAGGGCCGAGTCCGGTTGGAGACCTCCGTCGTCGCGGGCCACAAGGCGGAAGCGTTCCTCGCGGTCGTCGGCCGACACCTCGTTCTTGCGGATCTTCCTCCTCGTTTCGTTGAACACCAGGTTGCGGACGATGGTGAACAGGTAGGTGGTGAAGCGTGCCTCGGGACGGTAGTTGCGGGCGTGGTTCCAGACACGGAGGAAGGCGCGTTGGGCGATGTCCTCTGCTTCCGAGGCCGATCCGAGCATGCTTGCGACGGTTCCGACTACCGCGTTGCGGTGTCGTTCGACCAATTGTCGGAACGCCTCCTCGTCGCCCGCGGCGGTTCGTTCCATCAATGAGAAATCGATGGCATCGTCCGTTGTTTCGCCGGCATCCTCGCGACGCACCATGGTGGAACCCCGCCGATGTCCGGAAGTTTCCGGTCTTTTCCTGTCGGCGCTTTGCATACCGTGGGCGGATTTCGGGGAGTTTGCCAGTCTCAAAACCGGGGCGCCCGCGGGCATTCCCGGTTTTTTCCCGCAAACGGCTCTTGTCCGTCCGGGTGTCGCTGCCCTACGATCGCGCAACCTGTTGCGAGCGTGTCCGTAACCAATTCCAGCGTCCGAGTGATTGCGGTCATCCCCTCGCGGTGGGGGTCCACCCGTTTTCCCGGCAAGCCCCTGCATCCGATTGCAGGCAAGCCGATGATCCGGCATGTCTGGGAGCGGTGCCGGGAATGTCGCGGGATCGATCGTGTCTTGGTGGCGACAGACGATCCGCGCATCGCCGAGGCCGTGCGTGGTTTCGGCGGTGAGGCGGTGATGACATCGGATCGTCACGAGACCGGCACCGACCGCATCGCCGAGGCCGTCGCGAGTGATCCGGACGCCACCCACATCCTCAACATCCAGGGCGACGAACCGTTGATCGATCCCGCGCTGATCGGCGAGTTGGCTGCGAGGATTTCCGCACCGGACGGACCCGACATGGTGACGGCCGCATGTCCGTTGGATCCCGCCGATCCTGCGGTTTCCGATCCCGACGTGGTCAAGGTCGTCACCGATCTGCGGGGCCGGGCCTTGTATTTTTCGCGGTCGCCGTTGCCGTATTTCCGGGTGGCGGTGGAGGGCTTGCCGGTGATGCGGCACAAGGGCGTCTATGGCTATCGGCGGGGATTTTTGCGGGATTTCGTGGCTTGGCCGCAGACCCCTTTGGAGAGGGCCGAGAGCCTCGAGCAGCTGCGGGCCTTGGAGAACGGTGCCTCGGTGCTGGTGGTTTCCACTGAGGATCGTTCGCCGGGAGTGGACACGCCCGCGCAGGCCGCCATGATCGAGGCCATGCTTTCCGGAGCTCCCGGCATTCACCAATGAAGTACATTTTCGTCACCGGAGGGGTTGTTTCGTCGCTCGGCAAGGGTCTGGCGGCCGCATCGATCGGCACCTTGCTCGAGCAGAGGGGGCTCAAGGTGCTGATGCAGAAATTCGATCCGTACCTCAATGTCGATCCCGGAACCATGTCACCGTTCCAGCACGGCGAGGTCTATGTGTTGGACGACGGCGCCGAGACCGATCTCGATCTCGGCCACTACGAGCGGTTCACCTCCGGGGTATTGTCGCGGATGAACAACCTCACCTCCGGGCAGGTTTTTGATTCGGTGATCCGGAAAGAGCGCCGGGGCGAGTATCTCGGCAAGACCGTGCAGTTCATTCCCCATGTGACCGACGAGATCAAGGCGCGGATTTATGAGGTTTCCGAGCGCAACCCCTCGGTGGATGTACTCATCACCGAGATCGGCGGCACGGTGGGCGACATGGAGGGACTGCTGTTCCTCGAGGCCTTGCGGCAGTTCGCGCTCGAGGTCGGCAAGGACAATGTCTGCTTCATTCATGTCACCCTTTTGCCGTACATCCGCGCCGCGGGGGAGGTGAAGACCAAGCCCACCCAGCAGTCCGTGGCCAAGTTGCGCGAGATCGGCATCCAGCCCGACATCATCATCTGCCGCACCGAGGCCGACCTCGATGAGGACAACCGCCGCAAGATCGCGATGTTCTGCAATGTCGATCGCAAGAACGTGGTCGCGTTCCGCGATGTGGCGCATTCCATCTACGAGTGTCCGCTCGATTTGAGGCGCGACAAGATCGACCGCCTGGTGGTCGACCGCATCGGTCTGGGGCACACACCTTCTCCGGCCTTGGAGGATTGGGAGGACTTCGTGCGCCGTGTGGTGCGGCCCAAGCACCGGGTGAGGATCGCGGTGGCGGGCAAGTACATCGAGTTGCAGGACGCGTACAAATCGATTTACGAGTCCTTGATTCACGCGGGTGCGCATCATGATACCGGGGTGGACATCGTGAGGGTGGATGCCGAGGCCGTGGAGCAGCAAGGTGCGGAGGCCGTGATCGGCGATGTGGACGGCATTCTCGTGCCGGGTGGGTTCGGCGACCGCGGCACCGAGGGCAAGATTCTTGCGGCAAAGCACGCGCGGGAGAAGGGGATCCCCTATTTCG
>CAZMUK010000017.1:0-32268 GCA_964569415.1 uncultured Luteolibacter sp.
TCGGAGGTGATCAAATCCCGCCGCACCATGAAGACCTTCGCCGTGGAACCGGCGGCCAGCCCGGTGATCTCGGGCGGCAAACCCGGCCCGCATATGATCCAAGGAATCGGCGCCGGCTTCATCCCTCGCAACCTGAACACGGAAATGATCGATGAAGTCATCCAAGTGACCAACGAGGACGCCTTCCTCACCGCCAAGGAACTCGCCCAGCAAGAAGGCCTTCCGGCCGGCATCTCGACGGGCGCCAATGTCTGGGCCGCGATGCAAATCGCCAAACGCCCGGAATTCAAAGGCAAGCGGATCGTCACCGTCGGCTGCTCCTCCACCGAGCGCTACCTGTCGACCCCGCTCGCGGAGTCGGTGCGCGAGGAATGCGCCAACCTGCCGGTCCACGAGATCTGACACGCCCCCGCCGCGGTCCGGGCCCGCAGCGCTCACCGTCATCGACGGAACTCAGCGCTTGTCCTTCGGCGTCGCGAAAAAGCGCGCAACTTCGTCGGCACTCCGCGCGTTGAGCACATCCTCGCGCCGCAGCCAGCCCTTGCGCGCCACCCGCGCGCCGAGCCCGAGATGATGGATGCCGCCCGTCGAGTGAGCATCGGGATTGATCGCGCAAAGCACCCCCTTGTCGCGCGCGCGTTTCCACCAGCGCCAGTCCATGTCGAGACGCAGCGGATTGCAGTTGAGCTCAATGACCGTCCGCGTCGCCGCAGCACAGTCGATCACCGCGGCCTCGTTGACCGCATAGCCCTCGCGACGCAACAGCAAGCGGCCGGTGAGATGCCCCAACATCGTCACCGCGGGATGCTCCATCGCCCGGCAGATCCGCCGGGTCATTTCCTCCGATGTCATGGAAAATCCGCTGTGCACCGAGGCCACACAGTAGTCGAGGACCTCGAGAACCCCGTCTGAAAAATCGAGCGAACCGTCCTTGAGGATGTCGACTTCCGATCCGGCGAACAAACGGAACCCTTCGAAGCCGGCATTGAGAGAGCGGATTTCACCGACCTGCGCCAGCAACCGCTCCTCGTCGAGCCCGTTGGCGACGACCATCGACCGCGAATGGTCGGCGATGCCAAGGTACTGCAAACCCAGATCCATGGCCTCCGCGGCCATTCGCTCCGCACTGTGCGCGCCGTCGGATGCGGTGGTGTGGCAATGAAAGGTGCCGCGCAGGTTCTCCAGCTCCACCAACCGCGGCAAGTCACCCGCCGCCGCAGCCTCGATCTCGCCGCGTCCCTCGCGCAGGGCGGGATCGATCGGCTCCAGTCCGAGAAAGCGATAGATGCCGGCCTCTTCCCGGATGTCCGTCGGCACAACGGCATCCGATCCCTCCGTGGCACTGAACCCGTACTCGTTGAGCGAAAGTCCGCGTTTCAAGGCAAGACCGCGCAGGGAGACATTGTGCTCCTTGGATCCGGTGAAGTACTGCAACGCGAAGGGAAACTGCTCCGCGGTCACCGCGCGCAAATCGCATTGCACCCCGCCTTCCAAACGCACCGAAGCCTTGGTGTCGCCGCAGGCGATCACCGACTCCACCCCTTCCATCGCGGCAAAGTCGGCACACAAACGCGCAGTGTCGCGCGTGGATGCGAGGAAATCGAGATCGTGCACCGTCTCCCGCGCGCGCCGGAAGGATCCGGCCACCGCCACCTGCCCGGCAAGCGGATGCGAGCGCAGGAAGCCCAGCACCCGGTCGACCCATTCCGAAACATCCCCGAGCAGAAACCTCCCCGCCGATGATTCATGCACGGCGAGCGCTGCGAGAATCTTCTCCTGGGTCTTGGCACCGAAACCGGGCAACCCCGCGACGGATCCGCGCTCGCAAGCTGCCTTGAGTTCGGCCACCGACCCGATCCCGAGTTGCTCGTGCAGGGCCTTCACCTTCTTCGGACCAAGGCCTTGAATGTCGAAGAGTTCGAAAAACCCGGCAGGAAACCCGGCCCGCAATTCCTCATGAAAGCGCAACCTGCCGGTACCGGCCAACTCATGCAGGTTGTCCCGCAAGGCCTCGCCCAAGCCCTTGATGCCGCTCAATTCATTGCGCGCGGCCCTTGGCACGATGTCCTCGTCAAAGCCGCGCACGATCTCCGCCCCCTGCCGATAGGCACGAATCTTGAAGGGATTCTCCCCCTTCATTTCAAGCAGCAGCGCGATCTCCTCGAGCACCGCCGCCATCCGCTCCCGGGTCATGACACCATCCTCCGCAACCCGGACCCATGGGTCAAGGTACGATGATGGCTATGACAAGACCGCCGCGGATGGTCTCCCGTCTCCCGCACTCACAATCCGGGAATGCCCAACCCGCCGGTGAGACCCTTCATTTCCTCGGCGGCTGTGGCGCGGCCGGCCTCGATGGCTTCCTTGACGGCCTTGAGCACCAGTCCTTCGAGCAGCGCCACATCCGAAGGATCCACCACAGCCGGATCGATGCGCAGCGAAAGAATGTCGCCCGCGCAATTGGCCGTCACCGTGACCTTGCCGCCACCCGAGGAGACCTCGATGCTGCGCTTGGCGAGTTCTTCCTGCTTGGCGGCCAGACCCGCTTGCATCTGCTGGGCCTGCTTCATCAATTTGGCGAGATTCATGGTGTGAAACGGGGAACCAATCCCCGTGCCTCCAAATTCGGAGCATCCCGACACCGACGCAAGAGGATTCTCGATCTGGCCGCAGCACCCCTCACTTGCCGATGCAGAAGCTGCTGAACACCACGCCGAGCAAATCCTCGGTGCCCACCCTTCCGGCGATCTCACCAAAACCGTCGAGAGCCTCGCGCAGGTCGGCCGCGGCAAACTCCGCACCACCCGCACTCTCCATGGAAGCCAAGGCGCCCTGCAGGGAATCCCGCACGCCGAGCAACGCGGCACGATGCCGCGCGTTGATGGCCACCGACTGACCGCCCCAATCGCCTTCGCCGAAATGAAGCGAATCCCGGACCCGCTCCGCGAGCAAGCCGAACCCCGACCCGTCCACACAGGAAACCCGCACGGCTTCCACCCCGTTCCATGAAGCATGCTCCGCGAGGTCGGCCTTGTTGAGCACACGGATCCGCGCGACCCCATCCGGCATCACGAGCGCCGATTCCTCAACGGGCACACTCCCGTCAAAAATTTCCAGCACCAGATCGGCGCTTTCCAATTGCCGCAAGGTCCGGCGGATCCCCTCGGCCTCCACCTCGCCGGCACCCTCCCGCATACCGGCGGTATCGATGATCCACAAGGGCACACCGCCGAAAGCCACCGATTCCTCGATCGTGTCGCGCGTGGTGCCCGCTTCGGAACTCACGATTGCCCGCTCGCGGCCGAGCACGCGGTTGAGCACGCTCGACTTGCCGACATTCGGACGCCCGCAAATGACGGTGCGCGCACCTTCCCGCAGAAAACGTCCCTGATCGTATGTCGCGAGCAGGGACTCGGTTTCGCACAGCACGGACCGGACTCTTTCCCGCAAGGCCTCGCCGGAAACGGGATCGATGTCCTCCTCCGGGAAATCAATCCACGCTTCGAGATGCGCAAGGGCTTCCAGCAAGGAGTTGCGCGCCAACTCGGCCCGGCGTCCCAACCCGCCTTCCAACAGTCCCCGCGCCGCACGCAAGGACATGCGACTGCGCGCACCGATCAAGTCGATGACCGCCTCCGCCTGGGTCAGGTCGAGCTTGCCATTGACGAAGGCGCGCGAGGTGAACTCGCCGGGCGCGGCCGCGACGGCTCCGCATTCGAGAAAACGCGCCAATACCTCCCCGGTGACGAAACTCCCGCCGTGGCCGGTGAACTCCACGCAGTCCTCTCCGGTGAAACTCGCCGGCGCGCGGAATACCGCGAGCATGCCGTCATCGATCACCCTCCCCTCCGCATCGCGCACCGCCACACGCCGCAGCATGCGATGCTGCTGGGCAGACGCCTTGCCATCGGTCGCGAGATCCGCGATCCGCAAAGCCGCCGGACCCGACAGGCGCAGCAACGACAGCGCGGCACTCCCTGCCGCTGTGGCCACCGCGACAATCGTGGTGCCCTCGTCCTTGCGTTCCTCAGCCATCGCACCCACAGGACATCAGGACGCCCTCCCCGCCGTCCGCTCCGCCAACACCGCGTCCAAGACCTCGAGACAACGCCGGTTTTGCTCCGCGGTCCCCACCGAGATCCGGACCCACTCGGGCAGCTTGTAGCCGCTCATCGCACGCACGATCACCCCCTGCGCGAGCATGTCGCGAAACACCCGGTCGCCATCGCCGGTGCGCACCAGCACGAAATTGGCGTGGCTCTCCACAAACTCCAAACCACGCGCGCGAAACGCCTCATTGTACAAGGCCAGGCCCTCGCGGTTCACCCGCAAGGTGGCCTCGAGGTGCTCGCGATCGGCCAAGGCCGCCACCGCCCCGGCCTGCGCCACGGCATTGACATTGAAAGGCTGCCTCGCCTTCTGCAACAAACCGGCCAATGGCGCCGGTGCCACCCCGTAACCCACCCGCAGGGCCGCCAAACCGTGTACTTTCGAAAAGGTGCGCAACACGCAGACATTGCGGCCCTCCCTCACATACCGCAGCGTGTCGACAGGTCTTGAGGGAAACTCGAAGTACGCCTCGTCAAACACCGCCACCACATGCGGCGGAAGACGATCCATGAAGCGATCGACCTCCTCCTGCCCCACCATCGTTCCGGTGGGGTTGTTCGGATTGGCGACAAACACCAAGCGGGTGTCCGCATCCACCGCGTCCACCATCGCGTCGAGATCGTGCACGAACCCGGGATCTGGCACCTCGATGTACCGCGCGCCGAAGAGAGTGGCCATCAACTTGTAGACCACGAAGGCGTGCTCCGCGGCGATCAAACCGGCACGCGGATTGAGAAAGGTGTGGCACAGCAACTCGATGATCTCATTGGACCCGTTGCCGAGAATGATGTTCTCCCGGCCCATGCCCAAGACATCCGCCACGGCGCCACGCAGGCGGTAGCCGCCGCCATCCGGATAGATGTGCGCTTCGTCCAACTCGCGCGCCATCGCCTCCCGGGCCTTGGGCGAGGGGCCCAGCGGATTCTCATTGGAAGCGAGCTTGACGATTCGCGAGGGATCCAAACCCAGCTCCCGGGCCGTCTCCCCGATCGGTTTGCCGGGCTCGTAGGCGACCAAATCACAGACAAATCGGTTGGCGTGGCTTTCGATCATGAACGGAAGCGACGCTAGGCCCGCGCGCCCCCGCGGTCAAACGCCAAGGGCGGCGCCTTGCCGAACAACCGGAACAAAAAAGGGGCGACTGCTCGCGCAGCCGCCCCGGGTTGATGGTTGTGGTTGTTGTCAGCAGGCCTCGATTAGAAGCCAACGCTGAGCATCGAACCGGCAACGAACTCGTTGTCGGTTTGGGCCCACACCGTGCTGGCCTCGTCGCCAAGGGCGATCGAGAGAGCCACGAACGGCGAGAGCTTGGCGTGCTCGGCGAAGCCCCAGTCAAGGGACACCTTGTTGGTCCAGTGAACCCACTCGACGCCTTCGGTCAGGAAACCGAGGGTGCTGGTGGCGTTCAGGGCCACGCAGGGGCTCAGCTCCCAGCTGCGGCTGAGGGCGAACTCGCTGTAGCCGTCGTTGCCACCGTTGTTTTCGCAGATATCCCAGAAGTAGGTCAGCGAAGCCGAGGCAAAGCCCAAGTCACGGGAGGCGGTGAAATAGACCTCTTGGTCATCCACGCCGAGCGGACCGGTTTGCCAGTAGTAGATGTAGCCCACTCCGAGGGTGGCGAATCCGAAGTCACGGTTGACTTCGCCGTAGAAATCGACCTCAAGGTCGACATTGTCGGCGGTCGCCGGGCTGTCGTAGAAGCCAGCCCAAGCTCCGGCGCTGAGGCCGAAACCGTTGTACTCGGTGGCAGCGTCGAGGCCGACTTCGAAGAGGTCGTCTCCGAGGTCGATTCCGCGCCACAGGTACTCGCTGGTGTACCCGGTGTGGATTTCGTATTCGACTTCCGCCGAGGCAGTGCCGGCCACAAGGGCGGAGGCAGCGGCCAGGGCGCCAATGGTTTTGCAGTAGTGTTGCATCGTGTTGTGTTGGTTTTCGGTTGCTGCTTGCGTCCTTGGCTGCACCTCAACGGAACAGACAAGAGCTCTTCGGACTTAGCATTCCGCGCGCCAAGTGGAGCGGGGAACCCATCCGTCGGGAGGAAAGTTAACTTTTCCGTAGGACATGTCCAGCTCTTTTTTGACGCGGTTTGCGCTCCGCAGGGCCTTCGGTATCGGGGGGGGCTGCCATTGGCAAGCGGGAACCGGTGCAGAAAGGGCACTTTTTTGCGTAGGATTTCCCGATTCAGGAATCGGTTTTTTGCCCCGACCCCCCCGACTTGGCACGCCGCTTGCTTTCCCCCTTCCGCTGCCCACGGGGAAACCAATCCGGCCGGGTGAAGCACCCAAACCTCGCACCAACCCTGAACACCATGAGAATCCGACACTTGAAAACACTCCTGACCGTGGCGGCGGCCGGCGCCGCCCTCCTGGCCTCCCCCTTCACCCCGAACTCCCGCGCGCAGGACACTGCGGCCCCACCCGCCGAGGCCCCGGCAGCAGAGGCTCCGGCCGAGGCGGCGGCTCCCGCCGTCCCGACAGTCGAGGAGCGACTCGCCGACATCGAGGCCTACATGAACAATGTAGCCCGCCCTGACAAAGCAAGCGGAGCGGATTCCATGGTGGCCGGCCCTGGTCCGGGTGCCAACGCCTGGCAGATGGTCAGCACCGCCCTGGTGCTCTTCATGACTCTTCCCGGCCTGGCACTGTTCTACGGCGGTCTGGTCCGTCGCAAGAATGTGCTCTCCGTGCTCGCCCAGTGCCTCGGCATCGCCTGCGTGGTCACTCCCCTCTGGTGGCTGTGCGGCTATAGTCTGTCGTTCGGTGTCGATGCCAAGAGTCCGTTCATCGGCGACCTGAGCAACGCCTTTTTCAAAGGAGTGGAGCCCGGGAATGTGGGTGCCGGCTACTACTGGATCTCGGACAGCATGTGGGCAATGTTCCAGCTCACCTTCGCCATCATCACGCCGGCCCTCATCGTGGGTGCCATCGCGGAGCGGATGAAATTCGCGGCGGTGATCGCCTTCGTGGTTCTCTGGATGTTCGCGGTGTACTTCCCCTTCGCGCACATGGTCTGGTCGACCACCGGCCTGATGTGCGGCCCCCTCAACCCGGATGCGGGCATCAAGGCGATCGATTTCGCGGGCGGCACGGTGGTGCACATGACCTCGGGTTGGAGCGCCCTCGTCCTCTGCATGATCCTCGGCAAGCGCCATGGGTTCGGCAAGGAACCGATGGCTCCGCACAGCATGGTGCTCTGCATGGTCGGCACCGGCATGCTCTGGGTCGGCTGGTACGGCTTCAACGCCGGATCGGCGCTCGGTGCCGACGCCATCGCCTCGAACGCCTTCACGACCACGACCCTTGCCGCGGCCACCGCTGGTGCCGCATGGGCGGCGGCGGAATGGCTGCTGAAGGGCAAACCGAGCGTGCTGGGCTTCTGCTCGGGCATCGTGGCAGGCTTGGTGGTGATCACGCCCGGAGCGGGCTTCGTGACCGCGACTTCCTCGGTGATCATCGGGGTCCTCGCCGGAGTCATTCCCTTCTTCGCCGTGGCCTACCTCAAGAAAATGCTCGGCTACGATGACGCGCTGGATACCTTCGGTGTCCACGGGGTCGGAGGCACTCTCGGCGCGATCCTCACCGGAATCTTCGCCGACGAGAAGGCGAACTCGGTGGTGGGATCGCTCAAGGAGGGCCTGCTGATGGAGC
Organism: uncultured Luteolibacter sp.; assembly: GCA_964569415.1. Taxonomy (GTDB): domain Bacteria; phylum Verrucomicrobiota; class Verrucomicrobiia; order Verrucomicrobiales; family Akkermansiaceae; genus Luteolibacter. Next base: position 7,758 of record CAZMUK010000017.1, read on the forward strand.
AATTCAAAGCCGTCGGGCTCACGATCGTCTGGAGCGTGGTGGCCACGGCGGTGATCGCGTACATCATCAAGTTCACCCTCGGACTCCGTGCCGATCCGGAAGTGGAAACGGCAGGTCTCGACCTCGCCGAACACGGCGAACCCGGTTACGATCATTGATTCCACAGGCGGCGAACGATGCCGCCACACTCCCGCGGGCGGGCCGGAAACGGCCCGCCCGTTTTCGTTTGCGGGATGTCCGGGTGCAACGCCATCCTCGGCCATGGCCCGCCGCCTCGTGAACCGCCTTCTCGTCGCCGCTCTGGCCGCCGCCTCGCTGTTCGCGGCTTGGGCCTGGCTGCGACCCTACGCCTTCGGGCCCGACCCCGCAGCAGGCTGCACCATCGAAGGGGCCCAGCTGCGGCGCGATCGCTCGAATTACTGGCTGGACCTGCACCTGCGGCCCGCAAAGGACAGGTCCTTCGCGCTCTCGTCGCCCGTCCGGTTGCGCACCGCGGCAGGCCGTGAAATCGAGCCGGCAGCGACCGAATTTTCCCCTCCCCCGGGCCGGCCCGCCACCGACATCTGGTTCAAGTTCTGGCTGGAATCAAGCGATCTCGAACGCGGGCTCGACCTCCGCATCCAGCAGGGATCGCTGCGGGTCAAATCCACCGACGGCATCCCCGCCATGGATTCCGGAGCGAGCCGCTACTTCACCTCGTCACGCTGGTAATCCGATGCCCTGGCTGCTGATCGACAACTCAAACACCCGCACCAAGTTCGCGCTCGGCGATGCGAGCGCGCTTTTGCCGTGGAGGGCAACCCTCGCCACCCGCGAGCTGACGCCTGATCTCATCCTCGCCACCCTCTCCGGCACGGCATTCGATGCGGTATCGATCTGCTCCGTGGTCCCGGAAAAGGCCGCCGTCCTGCGCTCAACCCTCTCCCCGCTCGCGCCCGTCGCGTTTCTCGACCAACTCTCGCCGCTCGGGCTGGAAATCGAATACCCGAACCCTCCGGAAATCGGCGCCGATCGACTCGCCAATGCAGTCGGGGCCGTCCATCTCCACCGCGCTCCCGCCATCGTCATCGATTTCGGCACCGCCGTGACCTTCGATGTGATTTCCTCCCGTCCTGCCTATTGCGGCGGAGTGATCGCGCCGGGCCTCGGGGTGATGTCGGCCTACCTGCCCTCCCACACCGCCCTGCTCCCCGCCTTCGAACCGGCCGAACCCGTATCCGCAATCGGCAAATCGACCCTCGCTGCGATGAATGCCGGCACTGTGATCGGCTACCGCGGGCTCATCCGGGGCATCCTCGAGGCCCTGATGCGGGAGACCGAACCGGACCCCCTCCTGATCGCCACCGGCGGCGACGCAGCCCTGATTGCCCGCGGGATCCCGGAAATCCGGGTTATCGACCCCGACATCACCCTCCAAGGCCTCCGCATCGTTGCCGGAAGGGTATTCGGGCCGGCAATCCGATGAGGAGGGCTTTCTCCGGGTTTCCGGGAACACTTCCGGTGGCAGAGGCCTCCTTCAACGGAGCTTGCCGCCCATATCACGCAGCCAACGCTTGAAAAACGCGTCTTTCGAACGCCGGATCGCCTCCGCCGGATCGGCCCCCCCGGGAAACATTCGCTGCTCAAGATCCTCCGGGCGCTTGCCCAGCCGCAGCTTCAATTCCCTCAGCCGGCCCTCGCGCAACACCCCCAGACCCACCTCGGTCCCCGGCCTGGTCTCCTTGATTTCGCGCGAAAACCCCGTGGTGGCGGCACCCTCGGTCCAGAACCGCCCGTTCAAAGAGACAATCATGTCTTCCACTGCCAGTTTTCCAGCCGCAGGGGAACCCTCCATCACCTGAACAACCCGAATCGCCGGGACAGCATCCGCGCGATCCGGAATCGTCACGGTTTCATCAATCATGGTGACGCCGATGAACCCTTGCCCATGCCGTGCGTACTCGCCGTCGGCCACCGACCGCAGCGCCGCCATCACCCGCACCCGGAACTCCGGATCCCCGCTCGCCTTCCAAGCCGCAAGCGCCGCCGGAACCGTGCCTTGCGGATCCCTCCGCACCCAATCCGCCAACTCCGTCTGGGACCGCTCCCTCGTTGCGAAATCATCCGCAGCCAAACCCTTCGCAATCCCCGGCGGCAATTCCACAGCAGCGGAAAGCGCCGGCGAAACCGTCAACCAGAAGGCAAGAACCGCCGACGCGCGCAGCCAACAAGATCCGCGCCGCTTTTCCATGAACAATCCGGATGACCTTTCCGCGGAGAACCTCAATTTCCGAACATGTTCTTCTGCGGAACCTCGATCGTGTCGTTCGGCACCAGGGGAATCCGCATGAACTGGGATACCGAAACATCGTACTCCTTCTGGGCACCACCCCGGAGGAGCCTCACCCGTTTCATGCTCCCGAACTCCGTGGGACCTCCCGCGGCCTGAATCGCCTGATACAGGGTCAGATTGCCGCGAATCGGCACCGGTCCGCTGCGCTTCACCTGGCCCCCGACATACACCACCCGCTCGTCGACGGTTTTGTCACTGGAATCAATGACTTGAAAAGTGGGATTGGTATAGATCCCCTCGCTCTGGTAGCGCTGCTGAAGAATCGAGGCAAGTTGTTCGGATCTCAGACCCACGGCGCGCACCTGACCGATGAAGGGCATGTTGATCATCCCCGATTCGGAGACCGGATAAATCGGGTCGAAACGCGCCTTCTCGTCGGCCGGCACCCCGGAAATCGAAATCTGGATCGCGCGACCGGCCTGAATCTGCGCCAAGGCCGGAAAAGCCTGCAGGAACAACGCGGCCACCAGGACCGGGAAAACGGAAAACAAACGGGGCATTCTCATGGCAGATCGGGGCTTGGATTTCAGAACTGGTCCTCGACCCCCGGCTTGACCCGCAGGTCCTCGGCCTTGTCGCCGGCCACCTTGGCAGCGGCCTTGGGCTGCGCCGCCTGGGCGTCAGACGGAGCGTAGTAGGAGTAATAACTGGTGTAGTACTGGTACTGGCTGTCGCTGCGGATGTCCACATTGTTGAGGACCACACCGATCACATGGCCGCCCACGTTCTCGACCGCCTGCTTCACCCGCATCAGCATGTTGCGCGGCAACTTGCGGTGCTGCACCACCATCATCGTGAGGTCCACCTCGCTCGCCAACACCGCGGCATCGCTCACACCGAGGATCGGCGGGCTGTCCACGAGCACCAGGTCGAAGCGCTGCTTCACTTCCTGGATCAAGTCGGACATCCGGCGGGAGTTGAGAATCCCCGCCGCATCCGCGGGAAGGATGCCCGAAGGCATGAAATAGAGGTTGTCCACCGGCGTCAGCAGAATCACATCCTCCAGGGTAAGCTCGGTGGTGAGGTAGTTGGTGAGACCCACCGAGTTGCTGATATCGAAGAAGGTGTGCAAGCGCGGGCGACGGAGGTCGGCATCGATCATCAGCGTGGTGTAGCCGCCCTGCGCGCAAATGTAGGCAAGGTTGACAAGGGTGGTGGACTTTCCTTCGCCCGCACCTCCCGAAACCACGGTGATCGAATTGTCCTCGGGGTTCTTGCGGTTGAACTCGATGTTCGTGCGCAGGATCCGGTAGGCCTCGGCGTCCGGACTCGAACCTCCCATCTTGTGGAGCAGACCCACCTCCTTCGGGATCACCGCCAGCACCGGAACCTGCAGGTAGCGCTCCACATCCTCAAGGCTCTTCACCGAGGTGTCGAGGTACTCGAGGAAGAAGGCGATACCGATTCCGAAAATGAGTCCAACCACCGCGCCGAGCACGAGGTTAAGCATCACATTGGGGCTCACCGGATTGTTTGCGATCACCGGCTTGTCGTGCACTTCAAGCACATCCGCAGGGATCTTGCGCGAAGTGGTCTCGCCGATCTGCTTGAGCCGCAGTTGCTGGAGCAATTCCTGATCGCGCTCGAACTCACGCTTGGCATCCACATAGTCCTGGGCCTCGAGACCGCGCTTGATCGCCTCGTCACGAGTCTCGTCCTTCATCGCCTCCATGCTCTTGAGCCGGTTGGAGGCGAGTTCCAGTTGCGCCTGAAGCGTGGCGCGGAGATTGACGACACCCTCGTCGAGTTGCCGCTTCATCTTCTCGATCTGGTCGGAGGCAGTGAGGACGGTCGGGTGTCTCGGCCCGAGACCGTTGATCTTGTACCCGTCCAGCATCCGCTTGGCCTCGAGATACTGGGGATACAGCGAGCGCAGGATGTTGTCGGGGAGATTGAGACCCGCCGCATAGACCATCAACTGGTCGCTGTCGTACTTGAGAAGACTCGCGATCTGGCTCTCCAGTTGCAGCTTCTCTTGTTCGATCTGATGGTAAGCCTGCAGCGCGTCGCGTGCGCCCTGGTCTTCATCGACCCCCGACTGCCCGTAAAACGAGTCGGTTCCCTTGTAGATGATGCCCTTGGTGCGGACGATCGTGGTGAGCACCTTGCGGCGCTCCTCGACCTTGTCCTCCTGGTCGCGCACCGCCTTGTTGAGTTCAAGCAACTGCTTCTCGGCGCTGGCAGACTCAAGTTCGAGGCGATAGTCCCGGTAGGCGTTCACCACCTCCTCGGCGATGTCGCGCGCGTCACGGCTGTCCGTGTGCCGCACGCGGATCGAGATCACATCAGTGCCCCGGATGTTCTGGGTGCTCACGATCCCGCGCAGGATGTTCAGGGCAGCCTCCTTGTCCACCCCCCAGCGGCTCACGAGCGTGAGGCGGTCGACCACCTTTTCGAGGCAGTTGCGGCTCTTGATCTTCTCGAACTCGGTCCCGAAGAACTGCTGGGTCATCTGGTTCGCACCCGAGGTCTCGGCAAGTCTTTCGCCGAGAGGAGACATGCCGGGGGTCCGCGGCTTGAGTTCGATGCGGGTCTCGCTCTCGTACTTCCGCGGCATCACATAGGTGATGACACCCGCCGTGGTGAGGACCAACAGGAAGGTCAGCAGGATGATCCCGTAGCGGGTCTTGATCACCTGCCAGTAGTCCACCGCCTGCAGGGCGGCCTCATTCTGGTGCGGAGAGGCGTTCATGTTTGGTATCTTGTCACAGGTTCCGGAACCCGCCACCGGAAAAACAAACTCCCGCAATGGATTCCATTACGGGAGTGTTCAACTCCGGGAAGCGGATCGTGAAGGGCGAAAAAAACAAGGACTCGGAGCCGCTTCAGAATTCCGCACTGACCCCGACACTGATCCGGTTGCGATCGTAGTCGTTGGCATCGATGTCCGAAGTCGACTGGGTGAAGCTGTAAGTGAGGGTGCCCACCACATTGTCCGCGAAGCGCATCGAAAGCCCGATGTACGCGTTGACAATGCTCTCGTCGATGTCGGGAATCGCTCCGGGATTCGCCTCGGCGGGATCCTGCTGAATCCATCGGCCGGAATTGAACAGGGTCGGGATGTAGTCCAGACCCGCATAGGCGCCGAACTTTTCGCTGAAGTCGTACTCACCGGTCACACCGAGGCGGAAGGTTTCGCGGGCATCATACTCCACAAGGGTCTCGGGGAGCCCCGTGAAGGGAGCCACAAGGTCAAGGCTCAGCACCGATCCGTAGGATTCCATCCCGTACCGGGCGAACGAGCGGATCCGGAATTGCTCGTTGACCTGCGAGTTGAATGCGGCCTGCAGGAAGGGACCGACATTGTCTTCTCCATCGTCAACGTCGCGGATCTGGGCACCTGCGGTGAGGATCCCGATTGAGTTTGCCGAGAAGCGGTGTTCGAGACCCCCAAGGACATATTGTTCGGTCGAATCCGACGACAGACCGCTGCCGTAAGTCTGGCCGAAGCGGTATTCGAAGGTTCCGACCGTCTGCGGAGTCAACTGGTACCGGAACTGGTTGTAGAGTTCCCATGAGGTCCGGTCATTGTTGTCGAGATCCGGATAGGTGGTCCCGTAGAACCGGAAACCGGTGTAGGTGGCCAGACGCTGGGTCCAGCGGTACCCGAGCGCATTGTCGACCGTCCAGTAGAGATACTCGCCCGTCGCGCGGGACGAGGAGTAGCCGTAGGAGTAATCGGGCTCCAATTCGTAGGAGATGAAGTTCCTGCTTACCCAGCGAAGGCGCTCGCTGAAGCGGTGGGTCATGTTGATCCCGAGGCGCGACTGGCTGCTCACCTCATTGAGGTAGTCCGGGGCATCGGCGTAGTAGATCAATCCCAGGCGGGCGTACACATCCCAAGTGGTCTGGGGAGAAAGACTGGTGAAAGTGGCGCCTACGAACGGATTGAGACCGAAGGAACTGTCCTCGACCTTGGTCCCGACGCCCGTGACGGGATCGTAGTCGACAAAACCCGGAGCGACATTGTCGTCATAGATCAGGTTGAGACCACCGACCCATTTGATGGGACGGTTCTCATCCGGATCGCCGCTGGAGTAGTAAAGGCTCTGGGCATTCGCAAGGGAAGTGGCGAGAAGGCCAAGAGCGGCAAGGGATTTGGAGAGGTTCATGAGGTGAGGGAGATTCGACGGTGGATGGAAGTGGAGAGGAGTCTTCGGGAGCCAGAAAAAAGAACGGCAGCCCTTCAGGGGAAACAGGACGCGGACGCGTCAATTATCGTCACGATTTCTGCGCTTCTTCTTTTTCTTCTTCGGCTTTTGCCCGCTCGGGTTGGTGACTTGGGTGCCGCCGTTGGGCGAATTGATGATCGCGGGAGGGATGATGGGGATCAGCGAACCGCCGCCGAAACCACCGCCCGGGCCGCCAGTACCGCCGGGGCCTCCGAGGATGCCCGATTGGCCGCCTTGACCACCCTGTCCACCTTGACCCGCTGTTTGGGTCTGCTTCCCGTCTTTGGCCTGTTCGATCGCTTGGTCACCCGGGAAGTCGAGCGGGTTTCCGGCGAGAACGCCGAGGCCGGCAAGAGCCTTGTCAATCTCCCCAGCCGCATCGGGCCTGACCTCAAGAGCACACTCCTTGATTACATCCGCTTGAGCGGGAGCCGCGGTCACGGCCGCGCCCACGATCGCGCCGACCTTGGCAGGCTTCGGCTTGGACGCGAGGATGGATGCCTTGATCACCTCGCACGCGCAGGTCGGGGTCGCCTTGACCTGATCGGTCACGATCGTAAGCACCTCGGCGGGCTTCGAGCGGACGCTGCTGAAGACGGACTTGTAGATCGCCTTGCAATCCGCGGGAGGTCCGGCGTGGAGGGCGGAAGCTCCGCAGACCCATGCGAAGGCAGTGAGTGACGCGAGGTACGGTTTCATTGTTTTGATTGAGGCGGGGGACGCGGTTCGGTGGTTTGGAGCGGGCAGCGGGAATCGAACCCGCGTGTCCAGCTTGGAAGGCTGGGGCTTTACCATTAAGCTATGCCCGCGTTTCCGGAAGGAATCCAACCCCCGATCGCGGTCTCCGACAAGCTTTTTCATGAAATTTTTGCGTGATTTTTCCGCCACAAGACGCTTTCCCCTTGCGGGGCGGAGAATTCGGGTATTTCGCTGGTGCCCCGGTTGCCCGGGCGTAAGGCGGGTGTAGTTCAATGGTAGAACGCGAGCTTCCCAAGCTTGAGGCGTGGGTTCGATTCCCATCACCCGCACCAGACGCCGTTTTCCCGGGCTTTTACCGCCCTCCGGGCCGGTCAACGAAGGACCACTCCAGCCCGAAGACCCCGGCCACATGGGCGGCGGCGGCCCGGACCCCGAAGGTCTCCGTGGCATAATGCCCGGCGAAAATCAGGTTGATCCCGAGTTCCTCGGCCAGGACATGGCTCCAGTGGGGGCCTTCACCGGTGAGGAAGGTGTCTGCTCCGGCGGCTGCGGCCTTCGCGACCTCCGAGCCGGCTCCACCGGTGACCAGAACCAGTTTCGATACCTCCACAGGCCCGCCCGGGGTCAAGTGCACGGGCCCGCCCAGCAATTCGCCGAGCCGCAGCACCAATTCCGCACGGGTCCCGCTCCATTCCCCGCAGAGCCCGACGGGGGACTCCCCGGTTTCCGGGAACGGGCCGCTCACTTCCATGCCGAGCTCCTCCGCAAGGAGTGCGTTGTTTCCCCATTTTGGATGGAGATCGAGCGGCAGATGACTGGAGTACACCGCGAGGCCGGCATCGATTGCAGTCTTGATTTTCCGGTAAAAAGACCCGGTCAAAGGCTGCGTACCCTGCCAGAACATCCCGTGGTGTACGAGCAGCAGTCCCGGGCCTCCCAATGCGGCCTCCTCGATCACCGCCAACGAGGCATCGACCGCCGCGATGACTCTGGGCACTTCGCCGTCGTTGGCCAATTGCAGGCCGTTCCAAGCGCGCGGACTGTCTTCCACCCCCGCGCTGCGCAACTCCCGGTCCAGAAATGCCACCACCTCGCACAACTCAGCCATGCGACACGCTACCCGCGGCGACTCCAAATGACAACCCCCGCGGGTTCGCAAGGCTCCCGGCCCTCGGCAAAACCCGCGAGATCCGCAGGCAGCGGGCTGGTCCAGCAACGCCCGATACCCTGCCAGGAAAGGCTCAGCGAGGAGGCGTGAAGAGCGTGCCGCGGCAACAACATCCGGCGCGACCATTCCGGGGTCCAGCGATCGGCCATCCACTCGACATAGGCCGTGCCGTCCCCGTCGTACACTTTGTCCCCCACCACCGGAAAACCGGACGCGGCAAGATGAACCCGGATCTGATGCATCCTGCCCGTCACCGGAACGCACCGGATGACAGCAAAGCGGTTCTCTCCGCGCTCGAAGCGCCGGAGCACCCGGAAGCGGGTCGAGCAAGGCCTCCCGGCGGGGTGCGGGATTTGCCTCACCCAGATGGCGGGGAAATCTCGCGGCGCGTGCTCCGCTCCCGCGCGCAAGAGTGGCAGGTCGCAGCCCCACTCGTCGCGGTCCGGCCAGCCGCGGACCACCGCGGTGTATTCCTTGGACACCTCACGGCGCTCGAACATCCCGCCCAGTTCGCGCGCGGCCGCAGGATGCTTGGCCACGACCACCACGCCGCTGGTGTCGCGGTCGAGCCGGTTGACCACCGCGGGCCGCGCGCCATTGGCGATCTCGAAGGCCAGCAACCGGCAGACCCCGCCAAGCAGCGTAGGCTCCGGCTTGCCGTTGGCCGGATGCACGATCAAGGGCGCGGGCTTGTCGACGACGATCCAGTCGTCGGACTCGTCGATCACCCGGAAGTCGGCGCATACCCGCAGGCCCATGACGATCGGAGCCCGGCCGCGGCACAGGCACGCAAGGGCTCAGCGGCTCAGGACTTGTAGCGGAGCCGCTTCTTGTGGCGGTTCTGCTTCATGCGCTTCTTGCGCTTGTGCTTGTTGATCTTGGTCTTGCGGCGTTTCTTGATGGAGCCCATGGCGTTGTGCGTTCGGGTTGGTTGGCGGTTCCCTTCAGGGAACGATTTTGTTGAGAGAGTATTCGATGATCCCCTCGGCCCCGAGGCCCTTGAGGGCGGGAATGATGTCGCGCACGACCTTTTCGTCAATCACGGTCTCGACCGCCACCCAGCCTTCCTCGGAAAGGTTCGAAACCGTCGGGCGGCGCAGGGAGGGCAGCGCGGAGAGGAGGTCCGCAAGCCGTGCGGAGGGGAGGTTCATCTTGAGGCCGACCTTCCCGCGGGCAGCCAGCGCGGCCTGCAAAAGCAGGGAAATCCGCTCCATTTTGTCGCGCTTCCAGGGGTCCTGCATCGCCGCCGGACTGGCGTAAAAATGCGGGTAGGAAACCAGCAGGGTGTCGACGATCCGCAGGCGGTTGGCCTTGATCGAGGAGCCGGTCTCGGTGACATCGACGATCGCGTCGACCAAGTCGGGCACCTTGACCTCGGTGGCTCCCCAGGAGAACTCGACCTTTGCGGAAACCCCCTTTTCGCGCAGCCAGCGCTCCGTGAGACCCACCCCCTCGGTGGCGATCCGCTTGCCCTTCAGGTCCGCGACAGTCCGGATCGGGGAATCCTCGGGAACCACCAGTACCCAGCGCGTCGGCAACGCCGAGGCACGCGAGTAGGGAAGCTCGGCCAAATCAACCAACTCCACCCCGTTCTCATGGGCCCAATCGAGACCGGTGATCCCGCAGTCGAGGAAACCCTGACCGATGTAGCGCCCGATCTCCTGCGCGCGGATGAGATAGACGTCGAGTTCGGGATCATCCGAACCGGGACGCAGGCCGCGCGAGGAAACATAGATCTCGTAGCCTGCCTTGGAAAGCAGCTCGACAGTGGGTTCCTGAAGGCTGCCCTTCGGAACCGCGATCTTGAGCGTGGGGTGGGTGTCCGCCATGAGGGGCGGGTGTTTTAGACCCCCGGGCGGCGGAATCAAGCCAAGTTTGCCGCCTCCGGGCCCTGCCGAACGGGATCCCGCCGCCAAAGCCAGCCGAACACCGCGAAATACAGGGCGAATTCGAGCCCTTTGCCCCAATAACTGATCCGCTCGTCCCCGCCATGACAGCCACAGGAAATGTCCAACTGATGGACCCAGGCCCAGCCGATGCAGAAGGCAAACACACAAACCAGACCGGTCAGGGTAAGCAAGGCCCCCCGCCGCAACACCCCGAACGCCAGACACATCCCGCCGATGATCTCAAACCACGGCACGACATAGGCGGCCACCGCATCCAAGGGCGGGCCCACCAGTCGGTAGTTGCCGATGTCGCGCGTGAAGCGGTCGAGACCGCTCACAAACAATTTCCACACGCCGCTGCCCGCAAACCAAAGCCCGAACGACACCCGCAACAGGATGTCGACCACTTGCAGCGTCACGGGATGTTTCATGAAAGCGCGGCCATCTCTTCCCTCGCCGCAGGCCGCGCCGCAAGGCGGATCCGCTCTCCTGCCGCGATTTGGCATTGGAGATCCGGGCCGGAATGAGACAAGCTGATGCCGCAGTGAAACGGAAACGCCGGATCCCGGTTCGCAAAGCGCTGACGATCCTCTCCGTCGCGTTGATCGCCACCGCGACCTGGTGGCTGCTGCCCCGGGCGTTTCCCCCTCCCGAATCCCTGCTCCAAAACCCGCCGGCGTCGCCGCGCTTCATCGACCGCGCGGGACTACCGCTCGACCACCTCGCGCTGCCGGGCGCGAAACGCCAGACGCCCGTCGGCTACGCGGAACTGCCGGCCGATCTCATCGCCTGCACGATCGCAGCGGAGGACAAACGCTTTTGGAAACACGGCGGCTTCGATCCGCTCGCAAGCCTGCGCGCAGCCGCCGACCTCGTCCGCCACCGCAGGATCCGCTCGGGCGCCTCGACCATCACCCAACAGTTGATCAAGGTGTCCTCACCGCCCGCCAAACGCAACGCGACAACGAAACTCCGCGAACTCCTCAGTGCCCGCCGCCTCGAACAAGTGCTGACGAAGGAACAAATCCTCTGCGCCTACCTCAACCGGATCGATTACGGCAACCAACGCATCGGGGTGGCCGAAGCGGCGCGGTTCTACTTCCAGAAACCTCTCGCCGACCTCTCGCTCGCGGAATGCGCTTTGCTCGCAGGCCTGCCCCAGTCGCCTTCGCGCCTCAACCCGCTGCGCCGAAAGGAACTCGCCCTCAAACGCCGCGACCTCGTGCTCGACCGGCTCGAACGGATGAATGGAACCGATCCGCAACGGATCCGCCGCGCCCGCACCGAAACACCGTCCCTCCGCCCCCTTCAACACAAACCACCCGCCCCTTGGCTCCGCTCCATCGGCACGATCAATCCCGCACCGGACGGCACGGTGCGCACCACCCTCGACGCCGCCCTGCAGCGCGATGTCTCGCGCATGGTCAGCGAGGAAACCGCACTTCTCGCCGAGGCCAACCTCCGCCACGCCGCCGTGGTGGTGATACACAACCCCACCGGCGAAATCCTCGCCTTGGTGTCCTCGGCGAACTGGAATGACCCGCGCGGAGGTCAGATCAACGGCGCCCTCGCTCCTCGCTCGCCGGGCTCCACCCTCAAACCCTTCACATACCTGCTCGCAATCCATCGCCTCGGCATGACGCCCGCCTCGCTGCTCGCCGACATCCCGAGCCATTTCCGCACACCCCAAGGGATCGACCTGCCCCAGAACTACGACCGGACCTACCGCGGCCCGGTGACGCTGCGCGACGCATTGGCCTGCTCGCTGAATGTGCCCGCCCTCCGCACACTCAACGAACTTGGCGGAGAAACGAAACTCCACTCCCTGCTGATATCGCTGGGAATCGATACCCTCGGCGACGACCCCACGGCATACGGACTCGGCCTCACCATCGGCAATGCTCCGGTGCGCCTGCTCGCGCTCACCAATGCCTACGCCACCCTCGCCCGCCTCGGCTCGTGGCTCCCGCCTCGCCTGATCGACTCACCCAACCACCCCCCGGCCCCGCCTCAAGCGGTCCCGGGAATGGATCGCACCGGATGCTTCCTCATCGCCGACATTCTCTCGGACAGCTCCGCACGCGCGCCCTCGTTTCCCCCCGGAGGCCCGCTCGACCTCCCGTTCCGCTGCGCCGTGAAAACCGGAACCTCCTCGGACTTCCGCGACAACTGGTGCATCGGATACACCCCGGAATTCACCGTGGGCGTGTGGGCGGGCAATTTCGAAAACCAACCGATGAAGGGCATCCCGGGAACCGCCGGCGCCGGACCCATTTTCCACCGTTGCATGATCCGCCTCCACCGCTCGACCACCCCCTCGTGGTTCGAACGCCCCCGGGAACTCGCCGAAGTCTGGATCGATACCCGCAACGGCAAACAGACCTCGCCGCGTCCGCAATCGCTGCAGCACCGCCTCGAACGGATCCCCGCCGCTTTCCTCCCGCCGATGGCGCTGCCCGCGGACTACAACCCCGATGGGAAAGCCTACATCGGCGCCCTCTTCCGACTCTGGTTCGAAAGCACCGACAACCACCGCCGCAACGAACTGGCCGACAACCCGCAAATCCCCAACCTCGAACCACTCCGCATCCTCACCCCCGAGGATGGCGCCACCTTTCTGCTCGATCCCGAAATCCCATCCGGCTCCGACACCCTGCGCCCACTCACCAACCTCCCCGGCCTGGTCCGCTGGTCCTCAGCAACCCTGACCCTCGAAGCCTCGCACCCGGAACCAGTCATCCGCCTCGTCCCCGGATCGCACGAACTCACCGCCACCGACCCGCGCACCGGCGAATCCCGCCTCATCCGCATCCATGTGCGCTCCCTCTGAGAAAACCCTTCACCCGGGATACTCGCCGGCGATGTATCCCTGCAATTGATGAATGGTCTGGCTCTGCGAACGCATGATCCAATTGACCAAATCCCCCATCGAAATCATGCCCTCGGGTGCACCATAGCCGTCCACCACCGGCAAATGCCGGATCCGCCGCGCCGTCATGAGCTGCATGCAGGTCTCCACACTGTCGCCAAGACCCACCATCACCGCCTCTCCCACGATCTCGCTCACCAAGGTGTCCCGCGAAGTGCGCCCCTTGAGCACGACCTTGCGGCTGTAGTCCCGCTCGGAAAGCACCCCGACCACCCTGCCGGCCTCCACCACCACCAAGGCCCCGATGCCCTTTTCTCCCATCAACCGGATCGCCTCGTACACCGTGACATCAGGGCTCGTCACCCACAGCTTCCCCGGCTTGCCGGCCAGAATGTCGCGAACGGTTCCTTGAATCTCCATGAGCCCTCCTTGTGCGTCGAACAGAAAACCAAAATGCACACGCGAGGTCAAGAAAGATCGCATCCACGATCACGCACCCCCTTCCGCCGGATCTCCGTTGCATCCTGACGCGGATCGGCAAGGATTCCCGCGCACCATGGACCCGCAGAACACCTACGCCCTGATCCTCGCCGGCGGCTCGGGCACCCGCTTCTGGCCCCTCAGCCGGGACCACCGCCCCAAGCAGTTCCTCGACCTCTTCGGCGAGGGCACTCTCCTCCAGCAGGCGGTGCGGCGACTCGAAGACCTCGTGCCCCCGGAGCGAATCTTCATCCTCACCAATCAAAAACTGGTGACCGCCGTGCAAACCGACCTCCCGGAACTGCCGCGGGAAAACATCGTGGCCGAACCCGTGAAACGGGACACCGGACCGGCCGTGGCACTCGGCACCGGTCTCATCGCGGCACGCAACCCCGATGCGCTGATGATGGTGCTGCCCTCGGACCAACTGATCCGCGATACCGACTCCTTCCGCTCGGTCCTGCGCCAAGCTCTCGACGCCGCCAACTCGACCGACGGACTGGTGACGATCGGAATCCGCCCCACCTGGGCCTGCCCGTCCTACGGCTATCTGGAACTCGGCGAACCCGCCGCACTCGCAAGCCCCGCGATCCACCCGGTGCGCGAGGTGCGGCGCTTCCGCGAAAAACCATCGGCGGAAACCGCGGCGGAATTCCTCCGCAACGGCGGCTTCGCATGGAACGCGGGAATGTTCGTATGGTCGGTCCGCACCGTGCGGTCGCAACTCGAAAAACACGCGCCGGACCTGGGCGCCTTCATCGACACCCTCGCCTCCGCGGGCAACCCCGCCGCCGCAGTGGCACGCGGATTCGCAGAGCTCGAACCGCGCTCGATCGATTACGCGCTCATGGAAAAGGCGGACCGCGTCCTGAATGTCGAGGCAAACTTCGACTGGGACGATGTGGGCTCTTGGATCTCGGTGGCGAAATACCTCGCCGACACCGGCTCGGCCAACCGCGCGAACACCGCCGTCACCGCGGTCGACGCCGGGTCCAACATCGTGTTCGACCACGCAGGCTCCCACCACGTCGCCCTGCTCGGGGTCAGCAACCTCATCGTCGTGCAGACCCCGGACGCGCTGCTCGTGGCCGACCGCGCAAAGGCCGATGAAATCCGCAAACTGACCGCCCTGCTGCCACCGGATTTCCTTTGATGTTTTTATAGATATCATTTTATGAAAAGCGGGCCGTTTCATCCCGCCCACCCGGCGCTCGGGGTGGACTGCGGCGAAGTGCGCATCGGCATCGCCGCCACCGACGAATTCGGCATCCTCGCCCACCCGGTGGAAACAATCGAGCGACGCCGCGCCGACCCGCTCGAGCGCATCGCCGCACTTGCCGCGATCCGCGGAATCCGCACGATCGTGGTGGGACTTCCCCTGCGCATGGACGGATCCGAGGGAAGCGCGGCCGCCAAGGCGCGCTCATTCGCAGCGAAGATCCGCGAACGCCTGCCGCTCATCCCGGTGGTGATGACCGACGAAACCCACAGCACGGCCGACGCAGCCGCCAAACTCCGCGAGGCGGGACGAAACGCCCGCAACTCGAAACACCTGATCGACCGCATGGCCGCCGTGGAAATCCTCCACTCGTGGATGCGACAGGAATCCCCCGACTCCTCCTTTCCGTTTCCCGAAGCCCCTCCCCCGGACATTTCCGATGCCTGAAAAATCCCGCACCCCGCGCAACGCGGCCTTTGCCGACTCCGACCCGCGATTCATGCGCGAGGCGATCCGGCTTGCCCGCCGCGGCATGCGCCGCGGCGACGGCGGCCCCTTCGGCGCGGTGATCGTCCGCAACGGGGAAATCATCGGCAAGGGATGGAACCGGGTCCTGCGCAATCTGGACCCCACGGCTCACGGTGAAATCACCGCCATCCGCGCCGCCTGCCGCAGGATCGGATCCTTCTCGCTCTCGGGCTGCGTGATCCACACGACCGGCCAACCATGCCCGATGTGCCTCGGCGCCATCCACTGGGCGCGCATCTCCCGCATCCACTACGGCTTCGATGCGGAAACCGCGGCCCGGATCGGTTTCGACGACCGCAAGTTCCTCCGCGCCGTGGCAAAGACCTGCTCCGCTGGCCGCCTCGGCGGCATCCGCTCCTCACCGCTCTGCCGCGAAGAAGCGGAAATGCTGGCCTGCGAATACGCCGCCCTCCCCGACCGACGACCCTACTGAGGATCCGCACGATCCGCACCGCACTCGCGGCAAAGCGCCGCTTGCTCAAGCCCTCCTCTCGACTGCGACAATCGTGATGTCGTCCATCTGCGGCCGGCCCTCTCCGGTGAAACGCCGCAACTCCTCCTGCACCCGCTGGACCACCCCCTCGGCCCCCAAAGGCGCGGCGGCACGAAACGCGGCCGACAATCGCTCCATCCCGAATTCCTCGTCACCATCCCCCACCGCCTCCCTCACCCCGTCGGTGTACAACAACACACAATCCCCCGGCGCGAGCACCAATGCCTCGTCGCGCGTGACCCGCTCAAAC
Source organism: uncultured Luteolibacter sp. (assembly GCA_964569415.1). Classification (GTDB taxonomy): domain Bacteria; phylum Verrucomicrobiota; class Verrucomicrobiia; order Verrucomicrobiales; family Akkermansiaceae; genus Luteolibacter. The sequence continues at coordinate 23,857 of CAZMUK010000017.1, forward strand.
ACCGCCCCCTCGTCCACCCCCAACGCCAAACCCGGCGGACGCAGGGTCTCCACCACCCCGCCCTGCTTGCGGTACCACAAGGCGGGATCGTGCCCCGCACGCGACATCAACACCCGCCCGTCGGCAGGATCGAGGACCATGTAAGCCATGCTGATGAACATGTCCTCGCGGATATCGGGAAACAACTGCCGGTTGACCGCCGCCAGCACCGCGGACGGGGAATCCAGCGAGGGCGCCACCGAACGCAACGCGCTGCGGCACATGGCCATCAAAAGACCCGCGGGAACCCCCTTGCCGGAGACATCCGCAATCGCGATCCCCTGCCGCCCCCCGGCCAAGGAAAGGTAGTCGTAGTAGTCGCCGCTGATGATCCGCGCCGGAACATTGGTGCCGCTGATGCGGAAGCCGGGAACCACCGGATCCTCCTGGGGCAGCAACACCCGCTGCACCTCGCGCGCGTTCTGCAACTCGCCCTCCATCGCACGCTTCTCGTGAGCCTCGCGGTGCACCCTCGCATTGCCGATCGCAAACGAGGATTGCTCGGCTGCGGATCGGAACACGGCGAAATCGTTGGCACTGAACATCCCGTCCTCGTGCAGGCGCGCCACCACCAGCACGCCGAGGTCCCTCCCCGCGTGACGCAAGGGCGCCAGCAAGGCGGTGACATCACCGGTGAAACTGGTGAACGAATCCCGGAAAGCCGGATGAAGCTTCACATCCTCCACCGCCACCGCGCCTCCCGCGCTCAGGCAATGACCCAGGATCCCCTCGTCGGCCGGCACCCGCGACAAACGCAAGTGGCTTTCCAACGCACGCGGATCCCGCGCGGATCGCTTGCGCACCTCCACCGGCACGCCGATCACCGGAGGACAGTCGTCGGAAATGTACGACGGCAGAAGATACCCGCCGTCCTGACTCAGCAAATACACCGCGCCGCCACGCGCGTTGACCACCTTCTGGATGCCGTCGACGATCAAGCGCGAGAACATCGCCGGCGACGGTTCTTTCTCGATGGCCAGCCCGAGATCGTGGAGAAAGGAAAACATCCGTGTCTCCTCGTCCTCGAGGTCCCGGAACCTTTTGCGCACCGCCTGATTGTGCCGCCGCTGGTTGCGCAGCGAAAGGGAAAGCACCAGCACCGCCAACGCACAAAGCCCCGTCACCACCGGCAACGCTTCCATCAGTGCTACGGGCATCGGAACCGGATCAAAACCCGCTGCCATCGATTTGCCAATCCCGAAACGGAACGGGTTCCCGGCTTGCACCCGGCACCGCCGCCACCGAGGATTTCCGCATGAAGAGCCTTCCCGCCTTTTGCGCGATCCTCTTGCTCTCCCACTGCGCCCCACCGCTCCCCGGGCGGCATGACGGCATCGACCCGAATCCCTTCCGTGTGTTGGAAAAGCAGGCCGGGCCCGAACACCGCGACCCCTCCCGCCGCAAGGTGCCGCTGCTGGTCTCGCGCGATGCCGAGCGCTCCTGGGGACGCCCGCGCATGCTCGTCGGTCCGAAGGGTGGATTCGGCCTCCACTACCAAGACCCGCGCGATCCGGCCAGCCACCTCACCGTGTTCGGCACCCGCGAACGCTACCCCGCCGCCGGGCCCATCCCTCCGCCCTACACCGAACTGCGCTACGACCGGGAAACCGGAACCATCGCGCCGCGCGAACGGATGCAGCGCTGGAACCAGGCCGGAATCGCAGGCAAAAAGGTGCGCTTCTCGATCGCCGAACGTCAGGACTCCCAACCCGTGCAGTACGCCACGGAAACCTTCCGGCTGCCCACGCCCGAAGGCGGAAGCGCGAGCTACATGGTGCGGGTGGCATCAACCAAAGGCGCCGCCGAGGCGCGCCGACTCCTCGAGAGCCTCACGACGGAATGAACGGCCGCAGCAACACGGGCCCGATCGGCATCGTCCTCGGCTCCGGCCTCGGCCCGTTGGCCGCGGAAGTGGAACCGCGGGAACAAATCCCCTTCTCGGAAGCCGGACTGCCCCCGTCGTCGGTGCCCGGTCACGAGGGCTGCATGATCGAGGGCCTCTGGAACGGAACGGAGGTGATCGTGATGAAGGGACGGCTCCACCTCTACGAGGGCTTCGACGCGCGGACGGTCACCGCCGGAATCCGCTGGCTTGCGGACCGGGGCGCGCGCGGCGTGATCCTCACCAACGCTGCCGGATCCCTCCGCCCGGAACTCGCGCCGGGAGGATGGATGATGATAGATGATCATATCAATTTTACCGGAACCTCCCCGCTCTCGGGAGCGGTCTTCACGGGCATGTCGGACGCCTACGACACGGAATGGAGGAACCTCTTCCGCCGAAGCGCCGCCGCGCTGGACTGCCCGCTCCACGAGGGAATCTATGCGGGTCTGCGCGGACCCCAGTACGAGACCCCGGCGGAGGTGCGGATGCTGCGCGCCCTCGGGGCCGATGCCGTGGGCATGAGCACCGTGCTGGAAACCATCCAGGCCCGCGCCCTCGGCATGAAGGTGGCCGCCTTTTCCTGCCTCACCAACCTCGCGGCAGGCCTTTCCGCGGACGAACCCCACCACGACGAGGTGCTGGCCACCGGAATTGAGTCCGCCGCACCGATGATCCGGTTGCTGCGCGAAACCGTCAGAATTCTCCCGTAAGCTTGCGGGCGGCCCAGAACGAGCCGAGCAAGGCAATCAGGCCCGCAAGCACCGCCGCATGCGACCAGAGCGGCAAGCGCTTTTCCACCGGACGCGGCTCGGGCAACGAGGAAATCTCCCTTATCAACTCGTAAAGCTTCTCCGGAGCAATCACCCGGCCTTTCGCAACCCGCGCCATCTCCTCGAGAACCTCGGGCTTGGCCGGTTGACCGGTTTTTTCCACTTCGGTGCCCTGCGCCAAAACCGTGGTCTCCACCGGCTTGTCCTCGGCGCCCGCCACCACCGCGCGCAACTTCCACTCGCCGGGAAGATCGACCTTGAACTTGCCGTTGAACGCACCCCATTCCGATCCGTTCTTCGCCAACTCGATGCGCTCGGCACGGCCGTCCGGAGAAATGATGTCCACAAACACCGCCCCCTTGTCCAACGGCGCACCATCAGGTTCGAAGGCGTTCGCATTGAGAGTCACGACCGTGCCGGGCGCCGGCCGCTCGGGCGTGAAGAAAACCCGCACCCGCTCGCCCGCGGCCATGTTGCGCTGATAGGACATCCACCGCGCCACCTGGCCCCAGAAACGATAGTGGTACAGGTCCTCCACCCCGCGCCTCCAGCGCCACGCGGAGTCGATCCCCATGAACAGAACCTTGCCGCTTCCGGCCGGCTTGGTGACGAGCAACGGCGGCGAACCAAACTCCCCGCGCCGGTTGCCGTGCACCGCCAATGTCTCGGTACCGGCCTTGGACCGCACCACCGGAGCATGCCAGTAAAACCCGGGAAGATTGCGCCACACCACCGGATTCTCCTCGGCATCCGCACCGAGCATGGTGAGCAGGGACTCCCTGCCCTCGCGCGTGAGGGCGAGCGGCGCCGCCGTGCTCTCCCGGATGCCCTGTTTTTTGGAGTCGTCCAAAATCACCGGCATCAATTCGGAGAGCCCGGTCTTCAACAACGAAAACTGGTTTCCCTGCGCGCCGGGCATGAACACCACTCCGGAGGCCTGGTTTTCGACAAGGCCGCGTATCATCTCGCACTGCTCGGGGGTGAGCTGGTCATTGTCCACGCCGACATCGCCGAGAAACACGACATCGTACTTCGCGAGTTCGGTGGCGTTCTTCGGAAACTCGCGCACATAGTCCGGACCATCTCCGATCCCGAGATCGGGGTGGAAGAGCAAGCAGGACAATTCCACCCCGGGATCCCGCGACAGGGCGTTGCGCAAAAACCGGTACTCCCAGCGCGGCAGGGTCTCCACCACCAGAACCCGGATGCGCTCCTGTTTTCCGGAAATGACAAAGCGGCTCGCGTTGTTGGACTCGATCCTCTCCCCGGGAACGACGGGGACCGACATCTCGAGCGTCGAAGCACCTTCGGTATCGAGACGCCACACCAGCGACCCGTAGGTCTCGGCATCCGGAGACAGGACCACATCGACGCTTTCCTCGCGCCCTTTCTCGTCACGCAAACGCACCTTGGTGCGCACCTCGCGGTCGAGAGAGGAACGGATGACGAAGGGGATCTGCACATTCTCCCCCACAATCCCGTAAGTCGGAGCCGTCACCGAAACGAGGTCGATATCGGGCAAGCGGACCGGACTCCCCACCGGCACCGCGAACAAGGGCACACCGCGCACCCGCAACTTCTGCGCCGCCGCCACCGGTGGCTGACCCTGATTGGAGTCGCCGTCGCTGATCATCACCACCGCACGCAAGTTGCCCTCCTGCCCGAGAAGGTCGGACAAGGGCTTGTCGAGGTCGGTCCCCGACAAGGCCGGCTTCTGCGGGTCCGGCGTGGAAAACGGCACGAACAGGGTCTCGTTGGCACCACCGGCCTCGAGCGCTTTCCACCGGTCGCTCTTCAATACCTCCCGCACCCACGCGGCGCGCGATACGATGCCCGCCTCGCCTGCGGAACCCACCGGCCGCTCGGCATCCAGGGTTTCCATCGATTTGGAATCGTCCCAGAGGACCGCGATGCGCGGCTTGCTGTCGGGATTGAGGATGGTTTTCCACTCGGGCTGCCAGAGGAGCAGTACGACCACTGCGGCCGCGACGCAGCGCGTGATCTCGAGCACGAGGGTGCGGCGACGCCGTCCGCTCCGCCGCCATGAGACGAAGGCCAGGAACGCCACGAGCAACCACGCGGCGATTCCCGTCCACAGGGTGAATGGCGTCGGGGAGAAGGTAAGCATGGCGGAAAAGGGAAAACAGCGGGTGGCGGAAGATCAACCGGCGACGGGAGGCGGGGAGGCCGCACCGCCCTGCGCGGCACCGGGGGTTCCCGCCACCGCAGCCTCGGGCGCGCGCGCCTTGGGCAGGCACAGCAAGGCCTCGGCGATCAGGAAACACAGCATGGCGACAAGAAATGCCCGCCAAACATCGCGCGCCATCGACGGATCATCCCCCTTGCCCGCCTGCTCGAAAAGGGTGTAACCGGTCCCCTCCAAAACACGGTCGAGGGAAACCCGGTCCAACGCTCCCGCCTCGTCCTCCCTCGCGGGCCGATTGATCGCCAGCAAACGCTCTCCCAAGCGGAATACCCCTGCCTCGTATTCGGCCGATGAAGAATTCTCCGCTCCGTGGTCGTCCATCCTGCGACGGACCTCGCCACCGGCAAGCCGGGTGGCCGGGGCCCCCACCTCCGCGCTGCGCGCCTCGTCCAAACGCGCGGCACCTTCCCGCAGGATCCGCTGCACCAAGGGCAGCAGGACATCGGCATCGCCGAGATTCGACCACCGATAGTCGGGCGTGCTTCCAAGAAACCACGCCGAACCCTGATCAACGATCATCCGCGCGAGGAACCCTTCGCCATCCTCCCAATTCGCCAACCAAGTGAGCACCCCCTCGACCGGACGGCGCTGCAGGGCCTTGAGCCGCGCCGCCGGCACCGCGACACCGTCAGCCCCGTCACGCAAAGGACCATCCGTGCGGTTCCAACCTTTGAGAATGAAAAAACTCCCCACCGGAGATTCCTGCGGCGCACCCCAGGAAATCCCGCGGAAATCGCCACCACCCGCATCCGCCGCCCCCGAGGGAGCCACGAACAAAACATGCCCTCCCAGCCGGGCGAAACCTTCCAGCGAGGCAGCCGCAGGCCCCTTCGGCAGCGGCGCGGCCCATACCACCAAGGCGACCTCGTCCAGACTCCGCTTCGCAAACGAATCCGGATCGGTCTGCTCCGCCTGCACCCCCGGCAAACCCGGTGGAGCACAGGCAAGCATGAGATACCGCGCAGCCTCTCCCTGCGGCGCAACCACCACCGCCCGCGCATCCCGTTGCGGACCATAGGCAAAGAACGCCACCCCGTCGCGCGGGTTTCCATCGTCGGGAACCGATACCCGGCCGAAGCCCTCCTCGGTCCCCTCCGGCAAGGCCACGGTCTTGCGCAACCGCAGCGAATCCCCGGGCATCGCCACCATCTCGGTGGTCTTGCCACCGCCCAAATGCAAGGTCAGCGGCACCGCCGCCATCGCCCCGCCAACCGCGTCCTTGGCCAATTCAAGATCCAGCGACAAACGATCGCCCCGCCGCTCCGATCCCGCAAGACGCACGGAGACATTCGAAGCACCACCACCCTCCATCGAAATCACCCTCACAGCCGGCTTGCGCGGCAACGAACCGAAGACCGCCCGCGCGGAAACCCAGCGCTCGTCGGAAGGCCGCCAGTTGCTCTCCTGCAAGTCAGAGGCAAGCCAGATTTCGGACCGACCCTGCACATCCGCGACATACTCGGCCGCGCGCGCGAAAAGAGCGGGAAAATCCGCCTCGGAGTCGGTCGCCGCCGCAAAGGAAAGCTCCGGCAAGACATCCGGCGATGCAACCTCCTGCGGCCGACCCGTCGCGCTGTCGATCAACACCAAACGGGCCGCCCCGAGCTCCTTCATGGTGCGCGCCACCTTCTGCAACACCAACTCCCGCCGCGAAGGCATGCCCTCCCCGGGCCGGCCTTCCATCGAAGCGGATCGGTCGAGCACCAACACCACGAGGTCGATCGAATTGCCGCCCCAACCGAACAAACCCGATACCACCGGCCGCGCGGCGGCAAAGGCAAGTGCGGCGATCCCCAGGGCCCGGCAGGTCAGGATGAGGATGTGCCGCAGCTTCTTCTTGCCCCGCGACTGACGCGTCGCCCGCAACAGGAACTGCATCGCCGCCCACGGGATGGTGCGGTGCCGGCGGCGGTTCATCAGGTGAATGATCACCGGCACCGCCGCGGCCGCGGCAAACCAGAGGAAGAGAGGGGAGAGAAACAGCATCGCAGGAAATGTCAGAACGATTCCGGTGACGGATCCGCCACGGGAAAATCATCGGATGGAGGGGGGTGCGGCATCGGGGTCAGCCCTTGGTCTTCAACAGTCGCGAGGTGAGGAACTCCCGCAACAACGGCTCCACGGGCGCATCGGTCATCACCAACTGGTAGTCGGCCGACGCATCATGGCACTTGGCCCGCACCTCCTGGAGAAATTGCTGCAACGCGGCACGGTACTCCTCGGCGATGAGGTACGGTTCGGTGATCAACACGGTGCCGTCCTCGAGATCGACAAAACGATGCGGACGGTCGAACTCGAATCCGACCTCGAGCGGATCCATGAGGTGGAAGACGGCGATGTCGTGCTTGCGGTAGCGCAAGTGCTGCAATGCATCGCCGAGCGCGGCGGGATCGGCGAAAAGATCGGAGAGAATCACCACGAGCGCGCGTTGCGCGATTTTCTCGGCCACATGATGCAGGGCCTCCACGAGGCCGGTCTCCCCGGAGGGCTCCACCTTGGCCAGCAGGGAAAAGAACTGCTCGAGATGCGCCGGCCGCCGGCTCGGAGGCAACTCAAGGTGCAACTTGTCGCTGCAGACCGACAGGCCCGCGGCATCGCCTTGGTTGACCAGAAGGTAGGCGAGCGATGCGGCGATCCTCCGCGCGAAACCGATCTTGCTCTCCCCCCCGCCCGTGAAATTCATCGACCCGGACGCGTCGACGACGAAATACGCGCGCAGGTTGGTGTCGGCCTCGAATTCCTTGATGTAGAACCGGTCGGACCGCGCGTAGGCCTTCCAGTCGAGACGGCGCGTGTCGTCGCCGGCCACATACTTGCGGTACTCGGCGAACTCGACCGACGACCCGCGGTGCGGCGAGCGGTGGCGGCCGGCCACATTGCCCACCATCGGCACCCGGGACTCGACCGGAAGCGCACCGAGACGGGACAACAGTTCGCTGTCGATGAACTCGTGTTTCATTCCTCGCGCATCTCCTGAATCAGGCGGTCGATCACCTTGCGGGATGTCATGCCCTGGGATTCGGCGGCGAAATTGGTGATGACGCGGTGAACGAGTACCGAGGGGGCCACGGCCTCGAGGTCCTCGAGCGAGGCCATGTACGCGCCGCGCAGCGCCGCACGCGACTTGGCGCCGAGAATGAGATACTGCACGGCACGCGGACCGGCGCCCCAGCCGACATTCTCCTTGAGCCAAGCCGGAGCCTCGGGCTCTCCCGGACGGGTCTTGCGCACGATGCGCACGGCGTAGTCGTACAAATGGTCGGGCACCGGCACCCGCCTCACCAACTGCTGGTAGGCCATGACCTTCTCCCCGTCGAGCAAGTGCTCCAGCTTGGCCCGCGTCGTGCCGGTAGTCTCACGGGCGATCCGGTTCTCCTCGTCCGCCGTCGGGTATCCCACCTGGATGAGGAACATGAAGCGGTCGAGCTGCGCCTCGGGCAGCGGATAGGTGCCCTCCTGCTCGATCGGGTTCTGCGTGGCCAGAACGAAGAACGGCGGCTTGAGCGGGTAGG
>CAZMUK010000018.1:0-31576 GCA_964569415.1 uncultured Luteolibacter sp.
TGATTTCCGGCCGGCGGCGCTCGTCGGGGGTCATCGACAGTACGATCGCCTCGGTGCGTTTCAGTCGTGAGGTGTCGAGTGCGCCGCCGGGGAGTTGTTTCTTGATCTTGTTGAATCCGGGCATCATTCCAAGCAGGCCGTCGAGCGGTCCGAGGTTGCGGATCATTTTCATTTGCGAGAGAAAGTCGGTGAAGTCGAAGCGACCTTCCTGCATTCGCTTGATCGAGCGTTCCGCCTCCTTCTCATCGACCTTGGCGGCCACTTGTTCGACCATTCCGACAATGTCGCCCATGCCGAGGATGCGTCCCGCCATGCGTTCCGGGTGGAACTCGGCGAGTTGGTCGAGTTTTTCTCCCTCACCGGCGAATTTCACCGGTTTCCCTGTCACTGCACGCATCGAGAGGGCGGCGCCGCCGCGGGCGTCCCCGTCGAGTTTGGTGAGGATGATGCCGGTGATGCCCACGGCCTCGTCGAAGTGCCGGGCGACCGATACCGCTTGCTGGCCGGTCGCGGCATCGGCCACGAGCAGGGTTTCGCGGGGTGCGAGGAAATCGTGGAGGCGACCGAGATCCTCCACCAATGCGGTATCGATCTCCTGGCGCCCGGCCGTGTCGAAGATCAGCACGGAGGCATTCTGCTGTTCCGCCCAGGTCAACGCATCGCGGGCGACCGCGAGGGTATCGGTGCTGCCTGCGGGCGGGCGGTAGCAGGGGACTTGGATCTGGGCGGCGAGGGTGGCCAGCTGGTCGATGGCTGCGGGGCGGTGGAGGTCGCAAGCCACCAGCGCGGGTCTTCGGCCTTCGCGTTTGAGGCGCGCGGCAAGCTTGGCGGAGGTGGTGGTTTTTCCCGCGCCGTTGAGGCCGCAGATCAGGATGCGAGCCGGCGGGTTGAGGTCGAGGCCGAAGTGATCGCCGCCGAGGAGTTTGGTCAGTTCGTCGTGGAAGATTTTGACGATCTGCTCGCCGGGTTTTACCGACTTGAGCACATCGACGCCCATCGCCGCTTCCTTGACGCGTGCGATGAAGTCCTTGGCCACGCCGAATTCCACATCCGCCTCGAGCAGGGCGATGCGGATGTCGCGCAGGGCATCGGCGATGTTGTTTTCAGAAATGCGGCCCACGCCGCGGAGGTCGCGGAAGGTTTTGTCGAGGCTTTCGGCAAGGGAGGAGAACATGGCGGTTGTCGCGGTCCGGGGTTGCGCCTTCAGGGGTCTTCCAGGAGGTAGGCGGAGTCAAGATCGATGCGGAAAGACCAGCGCAGCGGGTCTTCCGCGGGGCTTCCGGCCTTGTTTCGCCAGCGCACCTCCACGGAGCATTGCGGCTGGCGGAGTCTGCGGTCGGTTTGCCACGAAAACGACATTGTCCGCGGGTCGAGTGTTGCCGGCACGCGGCCGAATCCGGAGACGGTCATCGTGAGCGAGGCGGGATCGATATTTTCCAGCTTCGAGAGGTCGGCCGCGATCCTCGGGGTGCGGGAGTTCACGAGGCTTCCCGGTTCCGGCGTCACCGGGTGGGCGGTGGGGAGAGCCTTCGCAGCGGGGTTTCGGTCCGCTTTTGCCGCGAAGGAAACCGCGATGTCAAAGGTGCGGTCGTGGGTGCCCAGCACCATGTGACGGGGGAGTTGCAGGTCCGGCGAATCCCGGGTCACCTTGCCCGGCTTGACCGTGAAGGCGTGGGTGTACGCGAACTCCTCGAGGATCGGTGGCATTTCCGGTGTCGTGAAGCCACCGGGGAATGCGTAGGATTTGACGCTCGTTTTGAAGCGTGCCTCGAGAAAGCGTTTGGATTCACCGATCTCCTTGCGGAGGAATGTGTCGAAAGCCTTCGGGCCCTTGCGTTGGTGGCGTCGCACGGTGGCCGGGTAGGGGTGGCTGGTGGAATGGCAACCGATGGTGGCACCGTTTCGTTGCATGTCCCGGATCATCGCGGTGGTGAGCGCCTTGTTGCCGCCGTCGACATAATTCCGGTAGAGATAGAGCACAAAGGGATAGCCGTATTCCTTGAGGATGGGAAAGGCCTCCGTGTAGACCGATTTCCAGCCGTCATCGAGCGTGATCAATGCGGCATTTCCCGGCAGTTCCCGTTCCCCGCGTTTCCAAGCGCAAAACTCATCGTAGGAAATCGCGGTGATGCCGAGTTGGCGCAGGCTTTCCATCTGGCGGCGGAATTTCGAAGTCCTCATCCGCATTTCCGTTTCCGGAAGGGTTTCCGAGAAGTCGTGATAGCCGAGCACCGTCACACGGTTCGGAGCGGCAGCCGGGGGATCGGTGGCCTCCGTCGGTGCAGGCGGGTTGGCGGGTGGCAGATCCGGGGAGGGCGGGGCGGTCTGCGCCGCGGCAATGCCGAGAGCGGTGAGGCAGGAAATGAAGAGGCGTAAGGGCATCGCGTGGCGGCACGATGGACCGGAATCCCGCGGAAGAAAAGCGCGGACCCGCCGGACCTTCCATCAATCGCTGGCCGCGGCAAGTTCCGCAATCGCTTCACCCACGGCGGGGTCGGCTAGGTTTCCGAGGTGGCCGCCGCCCGGGAACATCTTGAGCCTCGGCCCGCGGAACACCGAGCGGCACCATTCGCGGTCCTCGGGCCGGAGGAGGAAATCGTTGCGGTTGGTGATGACCCGGGTTTTGTCGAGTCCGCGCAGCCTGGTTCCCAGCGAGCGGAGGTCGGTATGGCGTTTGAAATCCTCCGGTCCGATCCCGCGCCCGGCGAAGTAGGGGAGAAGCATCGATGAGGCGTAGTCGCGATAGGAGATCCGCGAAATTTCGCGGTAATGGTCCTCGCGGCGCAAGCCGCCGATCACCGGGCAACCGGCCTGCGGCAGGCGCGAGAGTCCGCTGTAGAGGGCGTCGCGGAGTTTGATGCGGAAGGTCAGCCCGATCAGGTATTTTGACTCGGTGGCGGAAAAGGGCGGGGGGCGCGAGCCATTCGGCGGAAGCCGCGCGAGGCCCCCGACCTTGTGAACGGTGGTGTCGATACGCTGCTGGCGTTCCGACGCAGGCCAGTCGAGCGGCGCGTCTTGAAACGCATCGAGGCAGCGCACGCCATGGTGGAGTTCAACCGGCGGATTGACGGCCACATAGCGCTCGAAGCGCAGTGCGTCGGGAGGTCTTTCGTGTTCTCCAGCCGCGAGGTACAGGGCGTGGAAGCCGCCCATCGAACAACCCACGAGCGAGCGGCTTCCGAGCTTCGCGCCGTGAATCGCGTCCAGCTTGTGATCGATCGCGCCGAGGGCGGCGAGCAGGTCGCGGGTATCGGTCGGCGGGTGGCCGGCGAAAGTGACAGTCGATGCGCGCTCGAGAAATTCCGGGTGAAACACGCTGGAGACCACCGCCACCGAGAAGCCCGCGCGGTGGAGGTGTTCCGCGGTTACGAGGGCGGTGGTTGACAGGCGGTGCGAGCCAAGCCCCGGCAGCACATAAGCGAGCGGCGCCGCCTCTTTGCGGATCCAGCATTGGAAAGGGAGGGACTTGCCGGTGGCGGGAACGCGCGCGAAGAGTGTGCGGCCCTTGTTGACGAACTCCGGATCCCGCACGCGGAGTGCCGCAACGCCGAGGGTTTGCAGGGTCGGCACATCTATCGGCCCGTCTACCGTCATGTCGGGCGAATCGCTGCGGGTCAGGTAGGACCAGGTGAGTTTGGAAAGCCAGTAGGAGTCGGGCTCGGACCGCAGCAGTGCCACGCGTTCCTCGACCGATTGCGCCTGCCGGTTGAACGCCACGCCATAATGCAGGCGGCGGTAGGGTCCCGAGTAGTTCCATGGTTCCGCGGCTTGATCGAATGCGGTGGCGACCGCGGCGCATTCGTCACTGGGACCGAAGACCGGCAGCATCACATAGGTCCGTGGTTTCCAACCCCACGACTGGAAGGTCTGGGAGAATTCGGCCTGTGGCTCGGGGATGCCGAAGTGGGTGGCAGGATCGAACAGGCCGCCGAGGCCGATCGTGGTGTTGCACAGGAAGCGCAGCGACTCGGCGCCTGCGTCCTTCCAGCGTCCTTGGAGTGATTCGTTGAGAAGCCTTCCGGGGAAAAGGGTGTTGCGACCGAAGTCGCCTACTGCCTCGCGGGCGCGTTGCGGGACAACCGAGCGGTAGATGGCTGCGGTTGGTTGTACCACACCTTCGAGCAGGACGCGGTTGGCGGCCCAGATCGTGCGGTTCACGGGTTCGGCCGGGTCGCGCAAGGTGCTTGGCACGAGGGCTTCGCTCCTTCCGCGCGGAAGTGGAGCCGGGAGTCCGGATGCCGGGGGCTGCGGAGCGCATGCCGAGCCGGCCAGAAGCAAGGCGGGTCCGAGCCGGAAAAGGGCTGAGGCGCGCAAGGCGTGCGGAAATGGCGGCATCATCGGCGCGGACGGCTCAGGGCTGGGAGCGGGCGGGAGTCAATCCCCGCTGGTGTCATGCTGCAAGTGCAAAGCGGTCACGCATGCCCGCTCAGCCGGGCCGTGCCGCAAGCATTCCAGCAGTCCGGCGCCGGATCGAGCGCAGGATCCTCGCGGGGGAAATTCCGGCCGGCTTGCGGCAGATCCTCGCGTGCAGGCTGGGAGCCGTCTGCGATCCGAAGCGGATCTTGTAGGTTTCCGCGCCTTGCGTGAAATCATAGCAAGTCATGCCCTCTTCGATCGCGCTGCGGATGCTGAGAGTGAACAGGATTTTTCCCGCATCAATCCGCCGTTCCTCGCGATCGCTGGTGGTGATGCAGGTTGTGAATGTTCCCCCCGGGTTGCCCTTGAATCCGGAGAGAGCCGCGACCGGCTGGTCTCCACGCCACATCGCGGTGAGCCGCAGCAGGCCCTCGGCGTGCATGGCGCGCATGATGCGGTCGAAACCTTGCCGATGAAAATCCGGGGCCTGCCAGCGGGCTTGCCATGAATCGAGCAATGCGGCCAAGTGATGATCCAGTGTGGTGTCATCCGCCTCGGTCACCCGAAGTTCTCCGCATTTTTCCAACCTGCGCAGTTGCCAGCGCAGGTCCTCGGAGGTCGACTTGCCGAGTGTCTCGCGCAGGTACTGGTCCCATGTCGCAGGGAGGCGGATCCGCGAGCAGGGCGATGGCAGGTCGCGTTTGACGGCGAAGCGAAGTGAACCGAATGATCCGAGAAAGGCCTCGGCGCGGGGATCCATCCCGTTGGTCCAAACGAACTCCGACCAATCGGGCATTTCCTTGAGCCAGGAGGTCCATGCGGCGACCGCTTCCCGCTCCCGCGCCGTATCGCACACCAGTCCGGTGTAGTCCGCAAGAGGAGTGCCCGCCATGAAGAGGGTGTGGGCGATCCTCGCCACGGGGAGAAAGCCGACAAACTCCCCGCAATTGGTTTTCGCCGCGAGCACGAACCACTCGTATGGCGTGATCTCCAGCCATGCCCTCATCCACGGCCATGAGGTGCAACGATTGGCAGCGGGGTCGGCTTGGTGTGCCCTGCGCCAGTCGTGCTCGACCAGATCAAGCCCCTCAAGAGTGCGGATTAAGATGACTTCCATGCCCGTCCGCCAATGAGCACGGACAACGGCCCGAAGTCATCCCACGCGAAATGGTGGGCACGGACGGGATACCCGTGCGGGGCCGGTGCTTCCGCTGGTTCCATCATTCGGACAACTGCCAAGCCTCGACGGAATTGGCGAAGAAGGTCGGGATGTAGACGATCATCTTTTCCGCATCGTAGCCGATGTCGGCTGCGTTCTTTCCCCCGCTCCGCGTCTCCAACAAGCGTTTCACCGAGCCGTCGGTGCCGACCAGATCAACGAATCCCTGCCAACCGGAGACGAGGAACGAATTTGAATTCACCCGCTCGATGCCGTCGGAGCCTCCCTTGAGTCCCCGGGCAACAACCACCTTGCGCCCGTCGGGCCCGGGTTTGCACAATGCTCCCTTGTCCAGAAACCAGAGGATGCCCTCCGAGTGAAGCACGCCGTTTACCTGCTCCAAGTCCCGGATCGCGACCGTCACTGCATCCGTCCCGAGATCAACCCTGTGGATGATGCCGTTGGCGGAGTCGGACACAAACACCGAGCGGCCCGGCCCCTTGGCCACATCGTTGAGCATCTTCGCCCCCGGAACGGCGATACGCCGGACCACCGTGGCATCGGTGCTGCGCAAGAGAACCAACACATCGATGTCCGCCACGACCAGCAGCTCGTCCACAATCGCCATTCCCTTCGGACCATCGAGATCCTTCGCCCACTTGCGCTCGAGAATGGTTCCGTCCGGAGAGAGGAGCGAAATGGATCCGTTCCCATCCTTTGCCCAAGGTTCCCTGCCTCCGGTGTTCGTAACGAACAGGCGTTTTTTTGCTGTATCGAAGCAAACCGACTCGGGCACCTCGAGCACGGCCTCGCTCTTCCACAGCTGCTTGAGAGCAGGTTCGGCAAACGCCGCGCCGGGAAAAACTGCGAGGAAAGCGATGGCTGCGCGAAAAAATCTCATGATGGGATCGGGTGTCGGACTTATTTAGGGAGGACGTGCGCCGGCTCAGAACCCTTGCTGCCGCATCAGGGAGCGGAGCTGGGTCTGGAACTCCAGCAGGTCCTCTTGTGTGGGTCGGTAGCCCGGGGTATCGGGATCGAGCCCGGGTCGGCCGGTCTGGTCGATCACCCAAACTGCCGACTCCCCGTCGGAAAACTCCACTTTGCCGCTGACCATCGTTCCCGGCAGGGCAATCGTGTCGATGGTGGCCGTTACCTTGCCGGTGGGGGTTGGCTTCGCGGGTTCCTTGGCAAGCTCCACTGCCTTTTCCTTGGGTTCCTCGATAAGTTCTATGCCGAGATCGAGAATCAGGAAACGGGTGTCCATGTAGGTGACCGAGATGCCGAATTCCTCCTTGAGCATGCGTTGCAGGGCATCGAGGTTCGCACCTTGGGAGGCGTGTCGGCGCAGGGCGTCGACTTGTTCGGGGGTAAGCTTGCTGGCGCTGAACATGGTCCGATCACAGCCCGCGCCATGCGGTTTGCCAAGCCCAACCGCCGCGAACGAGGAAACGCTACGCGATCGGCGTCGGGGAGAGAATCCGGACTCCGCGCTCGAAAAAACTACTTTGGAGAAGCAAAGTATATCGGTAAAATCACCGACATTTCCTGCATTTTCCTTCGATTTCTGTTAGGTCGCTTTTCGCTTGTCCCTCGGGGTCCGGGTTTTTAGCGTCGTCGTCCTTTCGCGTATCGCGGGAGGCAACCCTGAAGACGATCATGAACGCGCCATTCAGTATTCGCACGCTTGCCATGGTTTTCGCCGCGGGACTCGTGATCCCGAGTTGTGCATCTCCCGGAGTGGAGAAGACGGTCAGTCTGCGGAAATCCGAACAACCTTCCGTCGCCGGACCGCATGTCAAATCGGTGGAGCACGGGATCGCCTCCTGGTATTCCATCCGCACCAACGGCGGCACCCATACCGCAAGCGGTCGCAGGCTTTGCAACCATGGTGCCACCGCCGCGCACAAGACGCTTCCGATGGGCACGAAGGTGCGGGTCACAAACAAGTCCAACGGCCGTTCGGAGGTGGTGACGATCACCGACCGCGGTCCCTACATCCGCGGCAGGGTCATCGACCTCACGATCGGCTCGGCCGAACGGCTAGGTTTCCGCCAGCGCGGGATCGTGCCGGTGAAGGTGGAGGTGCTGTCCTCGCCGCGCGATCGGACCTGAGTTCGGAGGGTTTCGTTCAGCGGTTTCTGCCTTTCTCCGGCGCCGCAAGCCGCTCCTCGATCTCGCGGAGCACCCGGGGATGGGTCAGCATGCCGCGGTGAATCCATGCCGGATGTTCGCGGTTTTCCGCGAGCGGCCAGACGGAACTTGCCGAGGGAACGATGATCAGATCGAAGCGCGTGCGGAAGGAGACCAGATCAATATTCGCGAGCCTCTGCTCGCTGCGGCCGAGCTGTGCGAGGAACCCGCTCCCCGGCCGCATCTGGCTGGCACCGAGCGATGGATAGAGCCATGCGGTGGCTGTTCCGTTGTGGGGGGTCGAGATCGTGATCAGGCGCTCGCAGCGTCCTGCACCCCCGAGTTCCTGAAGATAATGACGGCTGACGAGCCCCCCCATGCTGAAGGCGATGATCGAAACCGGTCGGTCCGGACCGAAGGAGTCGTCGATCTGTGATTTGAGCGAAACGGCGAGCCGTTCGAGCCCCCCCCGCCCGTCTGACGGATTCAGCCGCGCGACGAGACAATCTGCTCCAAGGCTCCGCAGGCGCTTCTCCATGACGCGGAACGGGTTGCCGATGTTGAAGATGCCGTGGACCAAGACGACCCGCCGCGAGTGATCCGGCAATATCGGTTCCGAGGCATTTTCGGCGTGGATGGACAATGTCGCCGACATGAGCACAAAAAAGCTGGTGAGAGCTCTGGCCACGGGCGGACTTCCTCAGCCGGGAGGCCACCGGAGCTGCCGGCCCCCGAGCACATGCACATGCAGGTGCGGCACGGTTTCACCGCCATCGGGTCCGTTGTTGATCACGAGGCGGAAGCCGGATTTCGCGATCCCCTCCGCCCGAGCCACCAGCGCGGCGACACCCAACAACCTGCCCAGAAGTTCTTCATCGCCTGCGCCCGCCTCCGCAACCCGTGGGATCGGCCGCTTGGGAACCACCAGGAAATGGACGGGCGCCTGCGGCGAAATGTCGCGGAAAGCGAGGCAATCCTCATCCTCGTGAAGGATTTCCGCAGGAATATCCCGGTCCCGGATTTTCTCGAAAAGGGTCTTGGATGACACAGCTGGGATCCTACCCGCGAATGGGTGGGGGGGCGAGCGAAAAGAGTGGATTTGCCACGATCCGACCGGGCCAGAGCAGGAGCACGGGGATGGGTCTCGCGAGGATTTCCATCGACATCATGAAAATTTTGTCGATCGGCACCCGCGGCGACCGGGAGTACAGGAGATACCCAATACCCATGGCTCCCTTCCCAAAACCCGGGGGCCGCCGCCAAGCCGCAGGATTTCGGTCTCGTGTCTGCGCGTTAATTGGTCCCACATCGCCCGAAGAAACGCCTGCCGCCCCGCCCCTGCGGATGCGGGAGGTCTGCGCGGGCATCGCGGCCGGGGAAATCGTCGTGTTCGACAAGGCCTATGTGGACTTCCTCCACCTTCCGGGTCTGGCCATGCGCGGTGTGTGGTGGGTCACCCGAGCCAAGGACAACATGAAATGGCGCGCGATCAAAAACCTCACCAAGGGAAACCACAACATTCTCAAGGACCAGATCGTGGTGCTTCAGGGGAAACACAAGGACATGCAAGTGCGTCGCATCGAGGCATGGGTGGAAGTGGATGGCGAGCGGCGGGTGATGGTCTTCATGACCAACAACCTCGAATGGAGTCCGCAGTCGGTGTGCGACCTCCACCGCCGCCGCTGGGACATCGAGGTGTTGTTCAAGCAGGTCAAGCAGAGCCTCAAGCTTTCGAGCTTCCTCGGCCTCAGCGCCAACGCGGTGCGCTGGCAGGTGTATGCGGCGCTGCGGGTTTATGTGCTGTTGCGCTACATGGCGCACCTGTCGGACTGGGGCCACAGCTTCACCTGGCTCTTCGCGGTGATGCGCTCGGCGTTGTGGGAGCGGTTCGACCTGCTCGCGCTGTTGAAATCCCATGGGACAGCATCCGGGCGAATGCGGGTGATCGGGGCGCTCGATCAAGCGTGGTTGCCGGGTTTCGCAACTATCAGGACATGATCTCATGGGACAGCATCGGCGTGCAATGGCATGGAAATATCAACTGATCATCAAAAACCCCCAATCGCATCTCAGCCGAAATCGCCAGCTGGGCCTTGGAAAATCAAGGCTAACGGACCGTCACGCCAAGGCTGTGGGATGCCCGTGATTTGTTTATTCAAACCGGGGAACCCCGACTCGAGTCCGAGTTGCGGATCCCCGACGCGATGCAACGCCCGGGAGAAATTTCGCCGCAACGGTGCGGATAAAAGGAAATACTCGCAATTTCAATTTCGTTTGTTTTCGGATTTCTTTCGATTCACCCCCGCCCAGACCCTCCGCCGGGACCGCTCAATCGCCCGGAACAAGCACTTCGATGTCCGCCTCCTCGAGCTTGCGGCGATCGGCAGTGCTGATGCGATCCGTGACGAGTGTGTCGATCTCCTCGAGCGAGGCAAAGCGGGAAAAGCTCACGCGGCCGAACTTCTCACTGTCGCAAAGCAGGTAGACCTTCTTGGCCATCCGCATCATCTCACGCTTGGTTGCCGACTGCGAGAGGTCGGGTGTGGAAGCGCCGGAGTCCACCGAGAAACCGTTGGCTCCGAAGAAGCCTTTGTCGACCACGATGCCGGCGGCACATCCCTCCCAGGGGCCTCCGATCGTACACTGGAATCCCTTGCGCAGGGTCCCGCCGATCACAAACACCTCGATGCCGGGGAAGTTCTCCAGCGTGCATGCCGCCACGAGGTCGTTGGTCACTACGGTGAGCCGCTCGCGCTGCGAGAGCAGGCGGGCCAGTTCGCGGGTGGTGGAACCCACATCAATCATGATGGTGTCCCCGTCCTGGATCTCGTCGAGGGCGATTCGGGCGATGGCTTTCTTTTCCGCAGACTGCAAAGTCTCCCTCTGGTTCATCAGGGTCTCCATCCGGGCCTGGGGCCGCTCGATGGCTCCTCCGTGGGTGCGCAGCAACAGCAGTGAGCTTTCCATTTCCCGCAGATCGCTGCGTATGGTCGTGGCCGACACCCTGAACTCCTCGGCAAGCTCGGCGACCTGCACCTTCCTGTGCTCGCGGATCATTTGCTGGATCTTCAGCCGCCTTTCCTCGGCGAAGACCGTGTCTGGTTTTACCTTCGGCATTCGCTATCCTCGCCTTCAGCGGCCGTGTTTGGCAAGGGGCAATGCCTCCGCAGAGCCGCCCGGGATCTGCCGGGCCGGGCCTATCGTGCGGCCCCGCCCCGCCTCAGGAACCCGACCCAGCGAAGCCCCCGAAGAGGGGGAGCAGATGGCGCTCGTAGAGGTTTTCCGTCACCTGCGAAGCCACCACGGCCCGGTTGGAGTGAAGCAGATCCGTGTAGCGGGTGCCGTGCTTGGCGGCGATCTTGAAGGAAACATGCAGTAACTGCCGCATGTCCGGATTGAACTGCGGGTGTGCAGGGATGTGGCGGATCGCCGAGGCAAGGCGGGGTCCGCTCCATGCCTCCACCTCCACGAGCGCGGGAAGGCGGTCGACGCGGATGTCGATCACAGATGCGTAGGGCGCGCAGAGTTCGTCGACATGGTCGAGAGCATACCCGTAGATTTCCTTCACCAGCGCGAGGCCGTCGCCGCCCGCCTCCGCGAGGCCGATGAGTTCCTCGAGCCAGGTGGTGCCGGCGGTCTTGAGATGAAGGCCGGCGCCGGTCTTTTCCAAAACGCCGCGGATCACCGGGTAGAGCGAGAACTTGTCGCTGCCGGAGTGCATGGAAAGCTTGAGCGTATGGGGAAGTCCGTACCGCGAGACGGCGTAGCGGCACACCGCGACATCATCCTCGAACTCGCGGGCGAACTGCGCGAGATCCCCTACATAGTCGACCCCTTTGTTGAAGCGACCGGTGAATTTCGGTGCAATTGTCTGCAAAGGCACCTCTTCGTCGGCGAGGAGCGCGAGGATCACGAGCAATTGCGAGGGAGTCTGCGGGTCTTCGGTCTCGTCCATGCTGACCTCGATCACCGCATCGGATCCGCGGGCCTCGCGAATGATGTCCCGCACCCCGGCCGCGGCACGGCACGCGGGCTGGTACTTGCGCACCACGGCCTCCAGCTCGGCAGGGGTCATCGCCACCGGTCCGGCGACTCCCTCGATTTCCAGAGGGGATGAAAATTCCGGGTGACGCTGCAGAAAGGCCGCGACCGCCTGCTCGTCGGGAGTGGCGCCGATCGACGAAGCCACATCGATGGTGAAGAAATCGCTGCAGTCGAGAAAGCGCCCGATGGTCTCCGCTCCCACATGGTCGGCATCGACAAACCACGGATGCCTCCAGTCGAGCGCCTCCACCGCCTTGAGAGCGGCCGCACGCACCTGCGACGGCTCGCTGCCCACGAAGCTGTGCTCGCGGTTCGACTTGTTCCAGACCGGCGCCACCACGAGACCGCTGTCGGCGAGTTTGATGAATGCGGACAACTGGGCCTCGGCCTCGTGCGCAAAGCGGTCGCCGATGCCGAACGAGAAACGGGGAAGTTCTTTCATGGGTCGATGTGTGACAATGCAAGCGAACCCAAACCGCCTGCCCGCCGGAACATTGGATTTTGCCCGGTCATCGAGTCAATGCGCGGATTCCTCCGAAACGAATCCCGGTGCCCGGCGGGACCGCGCCACCCATTGGCGTTCAACGGGGCCTGCAGCGGAAACGCTCGCAATATCCTGAAAATACCGCCCCCGATTGGGCTTGACTTCGCAGGTGGGGCTTGGCATCCGATTTCCATGGGTAAATCTCTTCGATTTTTCTCCCGCGCCTATGCTTTTCCCGTCGGCGCTCCTGCTTGTAGCGGTGCGGCTTTGCGCGGCGCAGGGAGGCAGGGGGTTTTACCGCGTTCGTCCCTAATGAGCGGGGAGGGGATGCACAGGCCGCCGCAAAGCGCCCTCCGGTGCCGCGGCAACGGAGCGGCTGCGCGTCTTGTTCTTGCTTGCCTCATACCGATGCTCAGCTCGCCTCTCGTCATGGCGGAAAAGGTGTTCGCCGGATCGGTGGTGAAAAAGGTAGGCTACCGCTACCTGCTCGATCTGCCTCAGGACTACGCGCAGAAGCCCGACTGGCCCCTGCTGGTGTTCCTCCACGGATCGGGTGAGCGTGGTTCGGACATCTCGACTGTTTCGATTTACGGACCGCCCCTCGAGATCCGCAAGGGGCGGAAGATTCCCATGGTGGTGGCCTCGCCCCAATGTCCGGATGGCGAGGTCTGGGATCCCGATGCGGTGGTGGCACTCGTGGAGCACTTGTGTGGGACGCTCAAGATCGACCGCCGCCGGATCCTGCTTACCGGGCTCAGCATGGGAGGCTACGGGGTGTGGGAAACCGGCATCTTGCGGCCGGACCTATTCGCGGCCCTGGTCCCGCTGTGCGGGGGTGGGGGAGTGCGTTTCCTCAATGTGGATCGGCTCAAGGAGGTGCCGGTTTGGTGTTTTCACGGGGCCCGCGACGAGGCGGTGGATGTGGGGGAATCCCGGAAAATGGTAAAGCTGCTCGATGCCTCCGGCGGGAAGGTCCGGTATACCGAGTATCCCGATGCGGCGCACAATTGCTGGTCGCGCACCTACGGCGATCCGAAGCTCTACCAATGGCTGCTGGAGCAGTCGCGCCATCCCGTTGCGGAAAAGCGCAGGCCTTGAATCGCCTCGGATTCCTCCGAAGGGGGGACTCTTCAGGAAAGCCAGAAGCTGAAATACAGGTATCCGCCGAGGATCGCCGCGAGCACGGCGAGGGTGCCGAGCCGGTCGCCGATGCCGATCGAGCTGCGCCACGATGCGCGGAATTCCGGGCTCATCGTGCGGAAGGTGAGGTTGCGGATCCTGTCCTGTGCGGGTGCGGGACTGAGGAGGGAAACGCCCACGATGACAAGCGCGCTGAGCAGTGTGAGCCAACCGCAGGCATAATATCCGTTGTATTTCCCGATCGCGGCGGGCAGTCCCTCGCGGATGGTTCCCGCCTGCGCAAGCGTCTGCAGGGTCAGTTTGGTCATGCCCGCGATGAAACCGACCACGAGACCCGCGAAGGCACCGCTGGCGTTCACCCGCTTGCTGAAGAGCCCGAGGATGAATACCGCGAAGATGGGTGGAGCGAGAAAGCCTTGGAAGTTTTGGAGGTAATCGTAGAGCCCCTTGCTCTTGGCGGCGACTTCGTGCATCACCGGAATCCAGAGCAGTCCGAAACCCACGACCACCACAGTCGCGGTCCGACCCACCCTCACCAACTCCCGCTGGCTGCGGCCGGGCCGGAGCTTCTCGTAAATGTCCATGGTGAACAGCGTGGCACATGAGTTGAAAAGCGAGGCGAGCGAGGACATCAAGGCCGACATCAGGCCCGCAACGACCAGTCCGCGGACAACGGGGGGAAGCAGCGACGCCACCATCGTCGGGAACACGGAATCACCTTTGATGACACCGTTTTCCGTCGGAATCGACACCATGCCCTTCTGATGAAGCGCCCACCCGATCATACCCGGAATGAGAAAGATGAAGACCGGCAGAATCTTGAGCGCGCCACCCCAGATCGCACCGCGGCGGGCATTGGCCATGTCCTTTGCCGCAAGACAGCGCTGGACGATGTACTGGTCCGTACACCAGTACCAGACGCCGACGATCACCGAGGCGATGCAGACGCCCAGCCAGGGAAAATCCAGGTCCGAAAGAGGCCTCCAGAGCGCGAACTCCGCGGCCTTGGGTCGTGCAACCGCCACCAGTTCCCCCCAACCGCCGAGTTTGCCGAGTCCGTAGAGTGTGATGAAAACCGATCCGAGGATCAGCACCACCGTCTGGGCCACCTCGGTGTAAATCACGGCGCGCAAACCGCCGAAAACGGTGTAGATCCCTGTGAGCAACACCGTGGTGAAGGCGCCGACCCAAAATGCGTTCTCCGGACTGCCAAAGGTGTCGGGAAGCAGGGTCTTGAATACGATCGCACCCGCATACACGGTGACCGAGACCTTGGTGAAGACATAGGCGATCAACGAGATGATCGTGAGCACCCAGCGCGAGCGCCGGTCGAAGCGCTTCTCGAGAAACTCCGGCATCGTGAATACCCCGGATCCATAATAAAAGGGGATGAAGAACCACGCGAGCAGCAAAGGCACCCATCCGTGCATCTCCCAATGGGCTTGGGCCATGCCGTTGTTTGCACCGGATCCCGCGAGACCGACGATGTGTTCCGATCCGATGTTGGACGCAAAAATCGAGCAGCCGACCACGAACCACCCCGCGTGGCGGCCCGCGAGAAAGTAGTCGG
This sequence comes from uncultured Luteolibacter sp., assembly GCA_964569415.1. Lineage (GTDB taxonomy): Bacteria > Verrucomicrobiota > Verrucomicrobiia > Verrucomicrobiales > Akkermansiaceae > Luteolibacter. Next base: position 14,887 of record CAZMUK010000018.1, read on the forward strand.
AGGTGCTTTGCTGCTTGCCGGACGACCATTTGACGATCCCGACAAGCATCACGAAATAGAGCGCGACCACCATCCAATCGACGGCGGCGAGTTGGGGAGTGGTGGCGAGAAGACTCATGGCTTTGGAATGGTGGCTCGGCTCGCGGCGGCAGTCGGGACAGGGAGTGTGGAAGGCGGCGAAAAGGGTGGGGGGAGCCTGTCCCGGGCATCCGCCGGGTTACAAGGTCGAATTGAGTGCGCTCGACGGGCCGCAGGGGGCTGAACCTGTGCCCCGGAAAGGCTCCGATGCAGCGCATTCCACAGTGGCAGCAGGTGCTCCATCCCGTTGCCGATGAACTCTGCGGCTCCCTTGCAACTCGTGGCGGAGAGGGTGGGATTTGAACCCACGGCAAGTTTTACCCTGCGTCCGATTTCGAATCGGGTGCCTTAAACCGCTCAGCCACCTCTCCTGAATGGATGCGAACGGGGTCGGATCCTGATGGCCTCTCCGCCGCCTGTAAAGAGAATTGGGAGCCTGCCGGCCCGCGGACTTTCCCGGGGTGGGGCGGGTTTTCCCGGCATGGGAGACTGCCGGAAGGGCGGCAGATGTCCCGCGGGAGCGAGTCTCTCACAGAATCCCGTTGCAAAGGTCACCGGCAGGGTCTACCGGGATGGCATGCAAGTCACCGCCGAGCCGTCGTCCGTCATCGCCCGCACCTTGGAACTTTGTGAGGAAATCATCAAGGATCCCGAGGTGGTGGCCCATCACCGCAAGGTGGAGCGGTTCATCGATGATGACGATGCTCGTCGCCAGTATCAGAGCCTGCATGCGAAGGGGGAGGAACTCCATCACAAGCAGCATGCCGGCATGAAGCTCGGGGATGCCGAAGTGCGTGAATTCGAGGCGGCACGCGAGGCCCTGATGCAAAACGAGACGGTGCGGGGGTTTCTCGAGGCCCAGAACGAACTCGAGGCGTTGCAGAAGGAGATCGTCAAGCGGGTCAAGCTCACCATCGAACTCGGCCGCGTTCCCACGGAGGATGATCTCGCCTCCTCGGGCGGCGGGTGCTGCGGGGGCGGCGGATGCGGATGCTGAGTACCTGTGCCGACCGCGGAATCACGGCTGTCGACGAGGGCGGGGGAGTCGGGAATCGGGTGTCCCGTGCTTCGCGCCTCACCCGCCGGCCGATTCGATGAACTCGAGCAGGTCCTTGCGTGACTTCTCAAGGTCGGGCGGGTTGAGATAGAACATGTGTCCAGCCTCGTAGAGTGTGGTGGTGATGTTCTTGCGCCGCTCGTCGGTGAGATCCGGGAGGTGGCGCACCGAGTGGGCCATGCCGGACGGCGGCGTGGCGAGGTCGGCATGGCCCGCCATGACCAGGACTTTGAGCTTCGGGTTGTCGCGCATGGCGGCGGAAAGTCGGTCGCTCACATTCACCACTTGGTTTTCGGTCCCCCAGCGCCATGGGTGCACCTTCGGGGTCAGGATCTCGTAGTGGGAATCCTCCCGATAGCCGATTTCCCGGCCGAGGTAATCGAGCATTGCGGTGGAGAACGAACCGAGGGCGAGCGAGTAGGACGGATCGTATTCGGCCGGAGCATCGGGCGTGCCGGTGGCTTCCCACGCTACTCTTGCGTCGAAGCGGCCGATCACCCGACCCTCGTTTTCCAGCAGTTCGGCGCGGAAGAGGCCCGGATCGATCCGCAGTTTGTGGCGGATCCAGAGTGCGGCGGGCAGGCCGGTGAGCCGTTCGAGTTCCGCAGCGATGCGGTCGCGTGCATCCGTCGGGAGGTCGGCTCCTTGCAACAAGGCCGTGGCGTAGCCGCCGATTGCGAAGGCCTCGCATTCCCTGACCAGTTCCTCGCGATTGCCGCGGACCCTGCCGTGGAAATGCGCGGTGGCGGTGTAAGCCGGCAGGAATACTTGATAGGCAAGGTCACTTCCCGGCGAGGACGACAGCGTGGCGAAATCGAGCAACGAGGAAAGCAGCACGACCCCGTTGAGGCTCATGCCGTAGCGCGACTGCAGGTGGCGTGCGAGACCCGCCGCGCGGATGCCCCCGTAGGATTCGCCGAGCAAGAACTTCGGCGAGCCCCAGCGTTCGTGTTCGGTGATCCAGCGCCGGATGAAGTCGCCGACCGATTCGATGTCCTCCTCCAGTCCGTGGAAGTCCGAGGCCTTGCTGTCCTTTTCCGGGCGGCTGTAGCCGGTCGAGACGGGATCGATGAACACCAGGTCGCAGACATCGAGGATGCTGTGGGCGTTGTCCGCGAGTGTGGCGGGCGGGGAAGGGGGGCTGGTGCCGTTGCCGGGGAGCTGGAGCATGCGCGGGCCCAGCATGCCGATGTGGAGCCAGACTGCGGAGGAGCCGGGTCCGCCGTTGAATGCGAACATCACCGGGCGCTTCGTACCGGGAGCCACATCGGTCCGCTCATAGCTCACATGGAACACCGCTGCGCGCGGTGTGCCGTCCTCCTTGAACAATTTCATTTTCCCCGCGCGCACCTCATAGGGAACCCGCGTGCCGCCGATCGTCACAGCCGCCTTTTCCACGACGGGGGCGATCTCCTTTTCCTTTTCCTTCTCCTTGTTCTCCGGCGCAGGGGGAGTTGCCGACTTCGCGGGAGCCGCCTCTTCCGCGTCCAAGCAGGGAAGGGACGGCAGCAAGGCGAGGCCGAGGGCAGCGAGACTGGGTCGGATCATGATGGGAATCGTGGACGGGAAAAGGGGTTTGTCCAAGGAAAGATGGAAAGGACAATGCCGCGCGCTGGCCGGAAAGGGTCAGGAATCCGCCATCTTGCGGACCTCGTCGCGCACCATGGTGGCGAGTTCCGGAGGCGCAAGCACCTTGGCGCGGTGGCCGAAGCTCAGCACCCAGCGCTGCACCTCCACGAGACTGCCCACCTCGAAGCGCACCTCGACCCGTGTCGCACGGCTGTTCAGCACGATGGTTTCCTGCGAGGGATGCCAGCGGCGTTCCTGCGCCAGTTGCGCCGCGTAGCCGCTCAATTCCACCCGGACCACATTCCGTGATTCGTCTCCCGCCACATTCCAGATTCCGAAGGAACGCTTCAGGTAATCGGCTCCCACAAATCCCGGCGGCCGTTCGAAACGGGTCGGCATCTTCTGCAGCCGGGACATCCTCGGCAGCGCGAAGGTACGCAGCGCCCCACGGTCCAGATCGAAACCGATCAGGTACCATCCACCCTCGACCTCGCCAAGGTGCAGCGGCCTCACACGCCGCAGCTCGGCGCGCTCCGCATGGAGCTTGCGGTAATGGAAGTGCAGCTCCCGGCGGTCGAGCACCGCCTTGGCGATCTCCCCGAAACGGCGCACATCGCGCGGGTTTTGCTCTACCACCTTGCGCGAGAACGCCTCATCAAGGTCGGCCCACGAAAAGCGCACCTGACCCATCATCCCGCGGGTCAACCGCGCGAAGGCCGAGCGGAGCGTATCGGCCATCGGCGTGCCGCGGACCGATTCAAGCGCACGACGCGCCAGAAACAAGCCGGCCAGCTCCTGGGTGGTCGTCTTGAACACTGGAAACCCCGACACATCCTTTGTGTAGAAGTATCCGTGCGTTTGTTCGTCGTATACCACGGGCAGACGCAACTCGTCCCGCATGAACGTGATGTCGCGCTGGATCGTCTTGCGCTCGACCCCGAATTCCTCGGCAAGGCTCGTGCAGTTCGGGTACGAGCCGCTCATGATCTCCTCGTGGATCCGGTAAATCCGCGACAACGGACGCCGCGCCATCCCGACCCGCTTCGAATTTTCTTCCAGCAGCAGCGACGGTTCGTTCGTCCGGTACGAATACCTGGCCAACTGCTTCGCCTTCGGTTTTTCGCGACTTTTCGGCACCCGGGGCCATTTCAGCCTGATTTCGGGTCCTCCCGCCACCCCTTTCAACAACTTGTGACAATATATGTAATCCGGAACAAAAACCGAGGCATGCGAGGAGTACCCGTCCCCGCACCGGAAGGCCGATCGGGCCCCTGCAATCCTACTTCCTGCCGTTGAGTTCCCAGAGCGTCCGGGCGTCGACCCGGAAGGTCTTTGTACCGGATGCCTCGGGCATTCCGCCCTCCGGGACGAGGTATTCGAATGCCTTGATCGGCTTCACCCCTGGCACGGTCGAGAGCAAGTACACGCGCAGTGCCAGCGCCTCCTTGCCGGTGGCCCCATCCAGTTTCTTCAGGGCGAACTGCACCTGGTTGTCGCCCTCGTAGGCCCCGCCCAGCACGACCTCGGCCTCCTTGGCATTTGCGAAGCGGTGGCGGCTGATCCGGTTGACCTGCACCCGCATTTCACGGCCCGGGCAGAACGCGTACACCTTGGCGATGATCCGCGCGGGCGGCACCAGTGCGGGGGTCGGCGGTATGGAGCCTGAAGGGCGTGCGTCAGGAGTTTCCCACAGGTAGCGGATATCCCCTTTCGCGAGTTCCGCCCGCACATCGGGCAGTGCGGCGAGATTGATGAAGTCGGCCTTGTCGTAGAGCCAGCGGCCACCGCTGTTGACGAAGGAAAGCACCAGCAGGTTATCCGCGGGTTCCCCGCCGACCCCAAAATCGATTTTGCCGAAGAATGCAGCCTTGGCAGTGGGTCCCGAGCGAGGGGCATCGAGCAGCAGCAGGTTGTCGATCCTCGGAGGTGGTGCGGGCAATTGGAAGACGGCAGCTGGAAACGGGCGTTTTTCCGAGACGAGGCGGTTGCGCACCTCCGCGCGGCGGTGCTCAGCAGTCGCGCGCTCCCACGCACCGGCGTCACGGCGCACGACCGCGGAACGCCAGGCCTCGTAGGAGGCGCGCAACTGGGAACGAAGCGTGTCATCAGCCGACTGACTCAAGCCCACCGAAGGCAGGATGGTGATCAGCAAGGTGGCGCCAAGGACGAGTTTCATGGCGAAACGATTGGACAAAGTGCCTCAACCGACAACAAACAAATGCAGTTGCCGCCCCGCGATGGAGGGTCGGCCGGCACCAGCATGAGCGGCATTCCCGGGAGAACGGCACCGATCGGCGAGTCCCGCGACCGGGAGTTGCTCAAGGACGCGTCCACCTACATCTACGAGCAGCGTCCGGAGGGTCCTCTGCTGGCGCATGTGTTTTCCCCGCCGGGTCCGCCCAAGGCTCCTCGTCCGGTGGTGATCTTCCATCACGGAGGCCTTTGGGACCATCCGGCGCCGGTGCAATTTGTTCCGCATTGCCTGCACTTTGCCAACCGAGGCACGGTCGCCATCGTTGCGGAGACCCGCTGCTCCGCGCGGCACGGAACAACCGCCTGCGATGCGATCGACGACGCCCGCGATTTGGTTCGCTGGGTCCGGCGTCATGCCGATACCCTCGGCATCAATCCCCTGCGTCTCGCGGTGGGTGGCGCCGGGGGTGGCGCCACACTCGCCTTGCTCACCGCGTTGCAGCGACCACCCAAAGAACCGGTGCCGGGCGTTCCTTCGTTCGCTCCGCAGGCCGTGGTTCTCTTCAGCGGCGTGTACGACACCACCGCCAAGTCCGTCGCCGCGCGCTTTCCGGATCCCGCCTCGGCGCGTCGCCACAATCCCCTGCGTCTCGTGCGGCGCCGACTTCCTCCGATTCTCATGTTTCATGGCAAGACCGACCGCATCGCGCCCTTCGCTGATGCAGAGCGCTTCCGGCGCAAGGCCCGCTTCTGGCGCAACGACTGTCGCTTGGTCGACTTCGAGAAGGCCGATCACGGGTTCTTCAATTTCAACTTCAGTCATCTGCACTTCGAGTTGACGATCGAGGCAGCCGATCGGTTTCTGGTGGAAACCGGTTTGCTCGGACCATCCGATGATTCCGGTGTCTGCAGCGAAAATCCTTGAATTCCCGGCGATTTCCACTCCGCGCCCTTTCGTGGTCATTTCCGACCTTGCAGGGGGAGCTGCTTCGGTAAAGATCATGCCCATGCGCATCCATGAACTTGCGAGGGAGGCGGCGCTGGTCCATTCCGCGGCATCCGTCTTGTCTTGGGATGAGGAGACCTGCCTGCCTGCCGCCGCCGCTGCCCACCGCGCGCAGCAACTCTCGTGGCTCTCCGCACGGGCCCATGAAATGACGACCTCCGACGAATGGCTTCGCGCGATCGAGGAGGCGGAAGCATCCGCAGCATCCGGCGATGCCGCGGATCGGGCCAATCTCGGGGAAACAAGGCGGCAGTTCGAGCGGGCGCGCCGCATCCCGGTGGATCTCGTCGGGCGCGAGTCGGCCGCAGCCTCCGCGGCCAAACACGCATGGTCCGAGGCACGGAGTCGCTCCGATTTCCGGATCTTCGCACCTCATCTTGCGACCTTGCTTGAGTTCGCGCGCAGGAAGGCCGATCTTTGGGGATATCGCGAGGAACCCTACGACGCACTTATCGAGGGATACGAACGGAGAGCCACCGCGTCCTCGGTTGGCAAACTCTTCGATGCCGTGAAGCCGGATTTGGTTTCCATCGCCGCCGGCGCGGTGGCCCGCTCGAAAGAACGGTGCCGGCCCCTTCCCCGCGGTCCCTACGCCCCTGAGGACCAGGCGCGCTTGAATGCCTTGGTGGCAAAGTCCCTCGGATTCGACTTCGAGGCCGGGAGGATCGACACCTCGACCCATCCGTTCTGCACCACGCTCGGGCCGTGCGATGTGCGCCTCACCACGCGCTACGATCCCGACGATTTCACGTCATCGCTCTTCGGCGTCCTTCATGAGACCGGGCACGGACTCTACGAGCAGGGGTTGCCACAGCAGCAGTTCGGCATGCCCGCCGGTTCCGCAGTGTCGCTCGGCATCCACGAATCCCAATCAAGGTTGTGGGAAAACCATGTCGGCCGCTCCCGTGCCTTTTGGGAACACTGGCTGCCGCTTGCCGCCGGGCTGTTCCCACAACTCGCATCCTGCGGGGTCGAGGACATCCTCGGCCATGTCCGCCGGGCGGAGTTCTCGCAAATCCGGGTCGAGGCCGACGAGGCAACCTACGACCTGCACATCCTGCTGCGCTTCGGCATCGAGCGCGGCATGCTGTCCGGCGACATTGCGGTGAAGGATGTTCCCTCGGCGTGGAACGAAACCTTCGAGGCGCTCCTCGGATTCCGCCCGGAGAACGACGCGGCTGGTTGCCTGCAGGACATCCATTGGTCGATGGGCGGCATCGGGTACTTTCCCACCTACACTCTCGGCAACATCCATGCCGCTGCCCTGTTTCGGACGGCATGCGCGCAAACGGAAATCCGCGATGCCTGCGATCGGGCGGAGTACGGACCCCTGCTCGCTTGGTTGAGGGAACACATCCACCGGCACGGTTCGCTGCTCGATCCCGATGAGCTCGTGCTGCGCGCCACCGGTTCGCCTCCGAGCGCGGACGCCTATCTCGAGCACCTCCGGCAACGCTATCTCTGATCAGGCATGCGACGCGGAATCCTCATCGTCATCGAAGGAATCGACGGCACCGGCAAGTCCACCCAAGCGAGGCTTCTCGGCGACTGGTTTGCTTCACGCGGCCGCGAGGTGGTGCGCGGGCGCGAGCCGACCGATGGTCCCTGGGGAAGGAAATTGCGCGAATCCGCCACCACCGAACGCCTGCCACCGGCAGAAGAGCTCGACTGTTTTCTCAACGACCGCCGGGAGCATGTCTCCACGGTCATTCTTCCCGCGCTCGGGGAGGGCAAGGTTGTGATTCTCGACCGGTATTATTTTTCGACCATGGCTTATCAGGGATTGCGCGGGTTTGATCCCGCGGAGATCCGCCGTCTCAACGAGGAGTTTGCTCCCGTTCCCGACCGCCTGCTGGTCCTGGATCTCGATGTCGACGAAGCCTTGGCACGCATCGGGGTTCGGGATGGTTCGGCCAACGAGTTCGAGAAGCGCGACGCGCTCGAGGCCTGCAGGAGGGTGTTTCTTTCGTTGGAACCCGAGCCCTTCGTCCGCGTGGTATCCGCGCGGGGGTCGGTGGAGCGAGTGGCTGCCGCGCTTCGCGAGGCGGTGACCGGTCTCTGAACACGCGGGATCGCGGGTGGTTGCGGGACTTGCCTGTCACGGGGTCCGTCGTAGTTTGCAATCGCGCCCGAAGCGGCCGAACAGACCATGAATCCCTCCCCCGCCATACACCATCATCGCGGCAGCGACCTGCTCTCCCGCGTCCACGAGGATGTCACCTTCCTCCGCAAGGATCTGGAGAACCTTTTCACCCACACGGCGCGGCATTCCGTGCCCGACCGCATCCACGGCATGACCGCCGCAGCCGAGCAGCGGATCGCCGAAGGAACGCACGCGGCAGCGCAGCGGCTCCACGGGGTGGGCACCGCATTGCGCAGGCAACCGCCGGCCGTACTTCTCGGAGGTGCCGCGCTGATGGGTTTGTTTGCGGCCGGATCGTGGCTTCTCCTCAGACACAACGGGCGGGAGCATCAATCGTGACTTCCCGTGCCCACGCGGGCGGAGTTGCCTCGAATTCCATTTCCGCATCACCCGCGGGATGGCGGAACGCAAGCCGCCACGCGTGCAGGCGCAAGGGCTCGTCCTCCGGCGACAGGGTCTGCAGCTCCGCGGCAAGCCCTCCACCCCGGTAGCAACGGTCACCCAGCACCGGATGGCCAAGCCCCGCAAGGTGGAGCCGGATCTGATTGGTGCGGCCGGTCACGGGGTCGGCGCGCAGCAGCGTTGTCCCGTCCCCGTTCCGGGAGAGAACCTCGAAGTGCGTGAGTGATTCGCGTCCGTCCTCTTCGCAGCAGCGCGCACCGAGAGGTCCGGACACGGCGGAGATCCGCTCCTCGCAACGGTAACGCGACCATTCCGGATGCCCATGAACGCCCACAAGATACGACTTGCGCACCCTGCCTTCCTCGAACTGCCGCTGCAGCGCGCGGCAAAAGCGGCGGGTCAGCGCAAAGACCACGACCCCCGTTGTGTTCGCATCGATGCGGTGTACCGGACGGGGAACCGAAGGGTGGTACAATTGCGCCAGCCAATGCTGGAGCGTGTTGCGGCGGAACCTCCCGCAGGGATGCATCGGCAGCGGCGCGGGCTTGTCGATCACCACGATCATCCCGTCATCATGCAGCACCCGCACATCGCACGCCACCGGCGGTTCGATCTCATCCGGGATCCGTTGCTCGATCCGCCAACCGCCGCGCACCACCGATGCGTGAGACATCACCCGGCCCTCCGGATCAAGAAATCCGCCGGCGGCGATGCGCGCGTCCCAATGCGCGGGACCGATGTGCGGAAACAATCCCGCCAGCACTTCGCCCAAGGACCGGCGATCATAGGCACCGGGAACATTCAGCGGCCTGCGGTTCAACGCGGGCACGGAACCCGGAAGCACCTCGGTGATCCTCCGCAAGCCCGCATCCGCCCTGCTCACACGCATCGCAATCCTTTCCGCATCACTGCGGTGGCAATGCGGGCAAGAAACCCCCTCCTCGAAACGCGGATCCGCGAGATCCGCCGCTTCCAGCGTGGCCTGGCAGGCGTAGCATACCTCGTGACCGCTCTCACGCAGCTCCGGATCCAACCCCACGCGGCCGTCGAAGACAAAGCACGACCCATCGAAATGCGCGCCGCCACATTCCTCGAAATACCGCAGGATGCCGCCGTCGAGCTGATACACCTTGCGGAAACCGGAACCTTCGAGAAAGGGCCCGGCCTTCTCGCAGCGGATGCCGCCGGTGCAGAAAACCACCACTGTCTCTTCCTTCATTGCCTCCGGCAGCCTCGACACCGCCTCAGGAAAATCACGGAAGCTCGCGATGCCGGGATCCAGCGCACCGCGGAAAGTTCCCATGCGCACCTCATAGTCGTTGCGAGTGTCCAGCAGCACGAGCTTCCTGCCCTCGTCGAGCCAGTCCCGCAACTCCGCGGGATGGACGCGCGGGGTGGCCCGGTTCACGGGGTCGACCCAATCCACCCCGAATGAAATGATCTCGCGCTTGATCCTCACCAGCATCCGGCGGAAGGGCTGCTCCGCGCTGCGGCTCTCCTTCACCTCGAGATTCGCCAACCCCGGCATCTCCGCAAGACGGGCAAGCAATGAGCGCACCGCGTCGTCTCCGCCCGCGACGAACAGATTGATCCCCTCGTTGCTCAGCAGGATCGTCCCCTTGAGACCCTTGCCACGGCAGAATCCGATCAGTCGGCTGCGCAGTTCCTTGAGTCCCGAAAGAGGGGCGAAACGATAGGCCGCGATGTTGAGAACGCCTTCCATGCCGGCGAAGCTCAAGTCCCCTTCCCCATCGCCCGCTCCATCAGGCGGTTCATCCTGGCCACCGTGTCGCGCGCATCCTCGAGCAGCCCGGCGGAAATCAAGGCGTTGTCGAGCAACTGCCGCGCCACCAAACCCGCCAACTCCGGATCCCCTTGGCTTGCCGCCGAAAGCGAACGGATCAAGGCGTGACGCGGATTGATCTCCAATTCCACCTTCACCTCGTCGCGGTAGTTCTCGTCCATCGCCTTCATCATCTGCCGGATCTGCGGCCCGGGCGCGTCCTTCGGGAGAAGCGCGATCACCGGGCTCTGCTCCAGTCGCGCACCGCTTCGCACCGAAACGACCCTGCCATCCAACTCCTTGCCGAGAAAAGCGCAGAGCGCATCGAGTTCCGCTTGCGGGAGCGATTCCCCTTCCGGTGCCGATTCCCCGAGATCAAGCCCCGCCTGTCGCACGGAAACCAGTTCCTTGCCCTCGAATTTCCCGAGACTGTCGGCAACATACTCGTCCACCGGGTCGGTGAAGTACAACACCTCGATGCCGCGCGAACGGAACGCCTCGAGGTACGGGCTGTCCGCGGCCGCCTCGCGCGAGGCTCCGGCGAGATAGTAAACCGCCTCCTGGCCCTCCCTCATCCGCGATAAATAGTCGGCCAGTCCGCAGGTCTCCCCTGCGGCGGTGAGCGACGACTCGAAGCGCAGCAGTTTCGCCAGCGAGTCGCGATGAGTGTGATCGGTCACCACCCCCTCCTTGAAGAACCGTTCGAACTTCCGGTAGTAGCTGCGGTAGCGTTCCGGATCGGACTCCGCCTCCTTCTCGAACATCCGCACCACCCGCTTTGCCACCACGCCGCCGAGTTTGCGGACCAGCGCGCTGTCCTGCATGGTTTCACGGGAAATGTTGAGCGGAATGTCGGGGCTGTCGACCACCCCCTTGAGAAACCTCATCCACTCCGGCAGCAAGCCCTTCGGCGACGAATCGATGAGCACCTTGCGGCAGTAGAGGGCCACCGCGGGCTCCGCCTTGGTGAAACCCATCCGTTCCGGGTTCTCCGCCGGAGCGAAGACCAACGCATTGATCGCAATCGGCGCGTCGGCGCTGAAGTGCAGGCGGTAGGCGGGATCATCCCATGCCTTGCAGGCAAAGCGGTAGAACTCCTTGTACTCCTCCTCGCTCACTTCCGACTTGTTTCGAAGCCAGACGGCGCCCACCTCGTTGACGCGTTTGCCGTTGAGCAGCACCGGAAACCCGACGAAATTGCTGTAGGTCTCGATGAGGTTGCGGACGCGCGACTCGCCCGCGAACTCCTTGCAGGAATCCTTCAGTTTCAGCACGATCCTCGCGCCGCGGTCGACGCCATCGGCCTCTTCGATCTCGTAGCCGCCTTGGCCGTCGCTCGACCAGACGAGCCCCGGTGCGCCCGCATGCCAGGAGCGGGTGTGGACGGTGACTCTTTCCGCCACCATGAAGGCCGAGTAGAAGCCCACCCCGAATTGGCCGATCAGTGCGGAGGCCGGTTGGCCGGACTCCTTGGCTGCCTCGAGAAAGGCCTTTGTTCCGGAATGGGCGATCGTGCCGAGATTGCGCACCAGCTCCTCGCGGGTCATGCCCGTGCCGTGGTCGGCGATCACCAGCGTGCCCGCCTCCTCGTCGGTACTGATGCGGATCTCGTGGGGAAGGTCCGGCTGGCTCACCTCCTTCTCGACCGCCTCGACAAGGCGGAGGCGCTCCATCGAATCGGATGCGTTGGAGACCAGTTCCCGCAGGAAGATCTCCTTTTCCGTGTAGAGCGAATGGACGACAAGGTCGAGAAGTTGGCGGATCTCGGCCTGAAATGCGTGCTTTTCAACTGTGGTTTCGTTCATGGCGAATGGGTCCCGCACGGCGGGGCGGCCACCATAGCGCGGCCCTGCCGATTGTCAAAGATCCGCGCGGCCCGGGGACTCAGCACTGGAGGTCGAAGTGCGAGCGGGCGTTGTCGCAGCAGACTCCGCGCACGAGCGATGCCAGCATCCCGTAGTCGTCGGGCAACTCCCCGCGATCGGCCTCCGAACCGATCAAGTTGCAGAGAATGCGCCGGAAATATTCGTGCCTCGGGAAGGAAAGAAACGACCGTGAATCGGTGAGCATCCCCACAAATCGCGAGAGCAGTCCGGTGGCGGAGAGCGCGTTGAGCTGCAGCTCGATGCCGTCCTTCTGGTCGAGGAACCACCATCCCGACCCGAACTGGATCTTGCCCGCGACTGTTCCGTCCTGGAAGGCGCCGGCAAGGCAGGCGAAGAGGTAGTTGTCGGATGGATTGAGGTTGTAGAGAATGATCTTCGGCAGCGATTGACCTCTGGCGAGAGCGTCGAGGTAGCAGTGGAGGGCGGTGCCTTGCGAGGGGTCGCCGATGATGTCGTAGCCGGTGTCGGGTCCCAGGCGTGCGAACATGCGGCTGTTCACATTGCGGAAGGCACCGAGGTGCAACTGCTTGGTCCAGCCCTTGGCGGCATCGAGCTTGCCGAAGAACACCATCATGAAATAGGCAAATTTCTCCCGCTCCGCGGCGCTCGCCGCGACTCCGGACACGGCTTTCTCGAAAATCATGGATGCCTCCTCATCGGTGCAGGGTCCGTGGGGCATGCGTTCCATGCCGTGGTCCGAAAGCCGTCCTCCGGCGCGGTGGAAGTCATCATGCCGTTTCTGGAGTGCCGCCAGCAGGTCGGCAAAGCAGGAGATCCTCTGACCCGCGGTTTCACCGAGCTTCGCGAGCCAGGGGAGCAGCAGATCGGGGCGGTCGACCAGCAGGGCCTTGTCGGGGCGGAAGGTGGGAATCACCTTGGTGCGGATCCCGGTGGTGGCGATCGCCGTGTGATGGTCGAGCGGATCCGCCGGATCATCGGTGGTGCCGACCACCCGGACATCGAATTTCGCGAGGATTCCATGCACATCGAATCCGCCGGCGGCGAGGGTTGCATTGGCGCGGTCCCAGACCTCATCCGCGGTATCCGGTCCGAGGAGCAGGTCGATGCCGAAATAGCGCCGGAGCTCGAGGTGGGTCCAATGGTGGATCGGATTGCGCAAGGTCATCGGAACCGTTTCGGCCCATGCTTGGAACTTCTCGCGCGGCGATGCCGATCCGGTGATGAGTTCCTCGTCGACCCCATTGGCGCGCATCAACCGCCATTTGTAATGATCGCCCCCGAGCCAGATGTCGGCAAGGTTTCCCCAGCGGTGGTTCGTGGCGATTTCCGCCGGGGAAAGATGGCAGTGGTAATCGATGATCGGGAGGTTTGCGGCCACCTCGTGGAAAAGGCGCCGCGCGGTCGGGGAATGGAGCAGGAAATCGTCGTCGAGGTAGGCCATGGCGGCAGGATTTCACCCGGGGCCCGGCAGCTTTCCAAGCGGAAACCGAGTCCGTCCCCGGGCTACGGACCATGACTTGGAATTGGGATCGCCACCGCGCGAACGGCGGTACAGATTGCGGGCCTCCGATGCAGTTGTGGCGACGATGCGATCCGTTGGCAGGCTTTCCCAAGCGCCGGGAAATCGGTGCGTGGATCTCGTTCGACATCGCCAACCAGTCCTTCACCCTTCTGGTGAACACCCTGCTGTTTTCGATCTTCTTTTCGGTGGTCGTGGTGCGGGATGATCGGATCGACGACCGCGTCTGGGCGCTCACTTACGGCAGCAGCATGCTGCTCGCCGCGCTGGCCTCGCCATGGCTGGGGGCCGTGGCCGATCTCCGTGCCCGGCGGAAGTGGTTCTTGGTGGGATCCGGCATCCTCTGCGGCCTGCTCACCTGCGCACTCGGACTCATCCGCCCCGGACAACTTTGGCTGGCGGTACTGCTCTATGTTCCCGCGAATTTCCTCTTCGCGATCGGCGAGAACTTCCTCGCAAGTTTCCTGCCCGGTCTGGCCAAGCCTTCGCAGGTCGGTCGCCTCAGCGGCTTTTCGTGGGCCTGTGCGTATGCGGCGGCGCTGCTGATCCTCGTCATCACGGCGTGGGTGATGTCGGCCTTCGGCTTGGGCGATCCTTCCGAATGGCGACCCTTCTTCGTTATCGCGGGATTGTGGTTTCTCGTGTTCACCGTTCCAACCCTGATTTTCCTGCGCGAGCCCGCCGTGCCGTCGGTCGGAGTCGGTGCGGATGCCGCTGTTTCCGGCATGCGGCGGATGTTGGATTCCTTGCGCAACACCGGGCGCCACCGCGATCTCGCCTGGCTTTTGGCATCGTCGGTGTTCTTCGGAACCGGGATGAGTGTGGTTGTGTTCTTCGCCAGCAAGCTCGCAGCCGAGTTCGGTTTTTCCCAGGTGAGCCTCGTCGTCTTTGTCGGAGTGATCACGGTCTCCGGAGTGATTGGCACGGTGCTCCCCGCATTGTTGCAGGACCGCATCGGCCATCGCCTCACCGTGACTTTGCTGCTGCTTTTGTGGTTGGGCACCACCCTTGGCTTCGCTTGGTATGCGCAGCTCCATGTCCTGCGCGCGGAGGCGGGGACTCTCGACGGTTTCCCGCTCTGGCCAATGTGGTTGATCGGCAACTTGCTTGGTTTCGGCCTCGGTTCGTTGGGGTCGGCCAACCGTGCGTTTGTAGCCTATCTGACCCCGCAGGGGCACGAGGCGGAGGTCTTCGGGCTCTGGGGATTTGTTTGGAAAATTTCCGCCGTGACCACCTTCCCCTTTGCATGGGTCAAGGACACCGCGGGCACTCCGCAGGCGCTGCTGCTCCTCGCCGCATGTCTGGCGCTCGGCCTTGTGAGCACCTGTTTCATCAACGAGCGAAGAGGGGCGCGGCAGGCCGGAAGAATGAGTGACGCGGAACCGCGTTGAGCTCGTGCCGACCGGGCCGGGACAGGGTCCGTGCCGGCCGAGCGAAGATCATCGTTTGCGGAACACCACCGCACCATCCGCCACCCCGGCCACCACCGTGTCGCCCTCGGCAAAGCGGCCCTCCAGTACCTCGAGACTCAGCGGATCAAGCAGCAGATGCTGGATCGCCCGCTTGAGCGGACGCGCCCCGTAGACCGGATCGTATCCCTGGTTGCCGAGCAGCAAGGTGGCGGCGGGGTCGATCTCGATGGCAATCCCCTGCGCGGCGAGCCGCTTGCGAACCCTTTCGAGTTGCAGACCGACGATGGTGGCGATCTCCTCGCGCTTGAGACGGTCGAAGATGATGATCTCGTCGAGCCGGTTGAGGAACTCCGGGCGGAAATGCCCGCGCAGCGCCTCCAGCACGAGCGCCTCCCGTTGCTCGGCGTTTTCCTCGTGAAGGATGTGCTGCGAACCGATGTTCGAGGTCAGGATGATCACCGTGTTGCGGAAATCCACCGTGCGGCCTTGGCCGTCGGTGATTCTTCCGTCGTCGAGCACTTGCAGCAGCACATTGAACACATCGTGGTGGGCCTTCTCGATCTCGTCGAAAAGCACCACCGAGTAGGGCTTGCGGCGGACATGTTCCGAGAGCTGTCCGCCCTCCTCATAGCCGACATATCCCGGAGGCGCGCCGATCAGTCGCGCGACGCTGTGTTTCTCCATGTACTCGGACATGTCGATCCGCACCATCGCTCCCTCGTCGTCGAAGAGAAACTCCGCGAGGGCCTTGGACAACTCGGTCTTGCCCACCCCGGTGGGGCCGAGAAACAGGAACGAGCCGATCGGGCGATTCTCATCCTGCAGTCCGGCGCGCGCGCGGCGCACCGCGTTGGAGACGGCGGTGATCGCCTTGCGCTGGCCCACTACCCGCGCTCCGAGGCGCTCCTCCATTTTCACGAGCTTTTGCTTCTCTCCTTCCTGCAGGCGGTTCACAGGGATCCCGGTCCAGGACGAGACCACTCTCGCCACATCCTCCTCGGTAACCTCCTCCTTGAGCATCGCTCCTTCCTTTTGCAACGACGCGAGGTCGCCACGCGCCGCCTCCACCTCGCGCTGGAGACCCGGGATGTCCCCGTAGGTGATTTGCGAAGCCCGGGTAAGATCGCCGATACGACGCGCGCGCTCGGCCTCGTCCTTGAGCGACTCGAGTTTCTCCTGGGCCCCGCGCACCTTCTCGATCACCTCCTTCTCGTTGCGCCAGCGGGCGGTGAGCCCCGCCGATTGCTCGCGCAGCCCGGCTTGCTCCTCCACCACCTTGGCCAAGCGGGAGGCCGAGGCCTTGTCGGTTTCCTTCTCGAGCGCCTTCTTCTCCATCTCGAGCTGGATGATCTGCCGCTCGAGCACATCGATCTCGGTGGGCATCGAATCGAGCTCGATCTTGAGACGCGACGCGGCCTCATCAATCAAATCCACCGCCTTGTCCGGCAGGAAACGGTCGGAAATATAGCGGTCCGAAAGCACGGCGGCCGCAACGATCGCCCCGTCCTGGATGCGCACGCCGTGGTGCACCTCGTAGCGCTCCTTGAGCCCGCGAAGGATCGCCACCGTGTCCTCCACCGAGGGTTCGCCGACCATTACGGGTTGGAAGCGCCGTTCGAGGGCTGCGTCCTTTTCCACATGCTTGCGGTACTCGTCGAGTGTGGTGGCCCCGATCGTATGA
>CAZMUK010000019.1:0-15606 GCA_964569415.1 uncultured Luteolibacter sp.
GACCGGGATGCGCAGCATCGAGGCGAGGGTGATATAGAGATGGCCCACATGGCCGTAGGTCATCACGCAGTGGTTGGCCCCCCAGTGGTTCATCACCTCGTAGGTGCTGCGGAAGGGACCCGCGCCATTCAGGATCGGCGCGAACCAAGTCGTTGGCCAAGTCGGGTTGGTTCGTTCATCGAGCGCCTTGTGGACATCGTCGGGCAGGTCGATCGTGTGGCCCTCGGCGAGTTGCAGAGCCGGGCCGAGTCCGTCGACCAGGTTGAGCCGGATCATGGTGGCGGGCATGCCGCCGCGGGTGCGGTAGCGGGTGCTCCAGCCGCCGCCGGGGAAATATTCGGTGACCGAAGGGTGCCAGGTGGTGGCCTTGAGGCATTTGCGCACCTCCGCGTCGGTGATTTCCCAGAAGGGTTTCATCGCCGGTTTGCCGTCCTTGCGTTGTTCGCCGGTTCCGTCGAGAGCCGCGGGACCGGAGTTGATGAGGTGGAGGATGCCGTCCTTCACCAATGGGTGCTTGAGGCGGCGTCCGCTGGTTTTGCGGATCGCATCGCCGCTCCAGTAGGTGCGCAGGTCGGCGAAAATTTGCGCGCTGTTGGTGAGCAGCAGGCCGAAGAGCATGCCCGCGCCGTTGAGTGCGTCGTTTTCGGTGGCCACGACATACGGCGTGCGGCGGCTGTTCCAGTCGAAGGAAGAGGTGAGGATCGCCTCGAGAAAATCGCCGTTCGGGTAGTGGTCGGTCCACTGGCGCTGCCCTTGGAAGCCCGAGGCAATTGCCTGGTGCCCGAGCGCTTGTTCGCCGAGACCCATCTTCGCCAGTTCCGGGTTGCCGGTCATCAGGTCGCGGACGATGAGGGCCATCTTCACGCTGTCCTCCCATTCCGTGTCCAATTGTTTGCGCGCCCTTCTGCTTTTCGGGGCGTTGTAGTCCTTGCCCTCCTTGCAGTTCGTGCGCACCCACGCCAGTGCCTTGGCGAATTCCGCCTGATCGTATTGGCCCTTGGCCATGCGGCCCGCCACTTCGGTCATATCGACCGCCTCGACGCGCATGCCGAGCCATTTTTCCCAGAAGCGGGGATCCACCATCGAGCCGGCGATTCCCATCGAGGTGCCGCCGATCGAGAGGTAGGCCTTGCCGCGCATCGTGGCCACCGCCAGTCCGCAGCGGGCGAAGGAGAGAAGTTTTTCGCGGACATCGTCGGGCAGCGAGGTATCGTTGAGATCCTGCACATCCTTGCCGTAGATCCCGAAGGCGGGAACGCCCTTCTGGGCGTGGGCGGCGAGCACGGCGGCGAGGTAGACCGCGCCCGGGCGTTCGGTGCCGTTGAAGCCCCACACGGCCTTGGGCACGTGCGGGTCCATGTCCATTGTTTCCGAACCATAGCACCAGCAGGGGGTGACTGTGAGCGAGACTCCCACGCCCTCGGCGCGGAACTTCTCGGCGCAGGCTGCGGCTTCCGCCACGCCGCCGATGCAGGTGTCGGCGACCACGCATTCGACGGGCGAGCCGTCGGCATGGCGCAGTTCCTGAGAGTAGAGCTTCGCCACGGCCTTCGCTTGGTCCATGGTGCGTTTTTCCAGGGATTCGCGCACGCCGCCGAGGCGGCCGTCGATCGTGGGGCGGATGCCGATTTTGGGAAGGGAGTTCTTCTTCATGGGGACGGGTCTCTGTGCGGCCGCGGCCGGGCCGACAGATTTGCAGGCCGTTTCGGGATGTCAGCGAAAAAACGAGGGATGCGGCGTCAAGCGCAAGTCATGCGGACCTGGTGGTTCCGCAGCCAGCGGGCGGAGGGGGCGCCGCCCAGCACTCCGGCGGCAAAGCCCGCTGCGTGGCCGATCCCGTCGATATGGGAACCCGGCGCGGCCGAGCCGGTGAGGCCGAGGACCACCAGTCCGGCGAGGACCGGGGAAAGGAGAGGGATCCATGCCTTGCGGGTGCGCGAGTGCAGGGTGGCTTCGAGGCCGATTCCCGAGAGCAGGCCGAGGGCGCCGAACACTGCCGTCGAGGCACCGATCGACTGGAACAGCGGGTCGGGGCTGGTGAGGGAGGTGGTGAGGTTGGCGAGGGTGCCGCAGAGCAGGACGAGCGGCCAGGCACGATGAGCGCCGATCGAAACGGAGACCAAGGCCGCGAGCACGCCGCCGCCGACGAGATTTGAGACGAGGTGGGGGAGGTCGGCGTGGAGAAACATCGCCGTGAAGGGCCGCCACCAACCGTCTCGCGGCCACCCGGCCACGGATGAGCCGAGGTCCGTGAAGCCGGGGCGGGCTTGCTGCATGAGAAAGGTCGCGATCAAGATCGCGCACCAGAGCGCGATCCAAAGCAGGCCGACCGGATGCGGGGGCAGTGCATCGGGATCACCGGGACTGGGTGTTGTCCCGGATTCGCTTGCCGTCTCGCGTTGTTCCGCATCGTAGGCCTCGATTTCCCCGCGGACGCGGGGCAAGGCCGGGCTTTCGGCGAGCAAGCGGAAGCCTCCGTCATCGGGGGAGGGCTCCACCAAGACCCCGCCCTTCATGGCCAGCACGATCAGGGCGTGTTCGTGTGCGTCGTGTTCGTCGGCGTAGTGGCCGACTTCGCCGAAGGTTTCCTGACCCTGTCCGTTTCCGGTTTCGCGCGGATCCGTGGGGGGCGTCGGATCGCTGTCGCGGTCCGCAGGGTTCATTTGAGTTCCGTGCCTGACTTCGCCCAGATCCAGCGGGCAATGGCTCCGTCGCGGATGAGGGCCTTTGCCTCCATGGTTTTCGGTCCGAGGAAGGTGTCCTTGGTGAAAGAGATCACACCGATCTGATAGGTAACGCCCTCGATGGTTTCGTCAGGCGCTTCTTTCCAATCCAGCACGCTGCCTGTGGCGACCGCGTCCACGGTGCCGGTGCCGATGGCTTCTTTCATCAGCGCCACCGCGTCCGCCCGCGGGGCGGTCGGCGATGGTGCGGGTTCCGGGAGGTTGGCGGGTGGTGTGGCGGGTGTGGTTGCGGGTGATGCCTGTTCTTCGTCGGGTAGGTCTGGCTTTGTTTCCGCAAAGGGATCCGCGGGTGTCATTGGTTCCGGCACTGCTTCCGGATTTGGAGTTTCCGGAATGCTTGGAGCCCCGCCGAGCGCCGTGGGGGCGGAGGGCGGGTCGCTTTGGCGGGCGGTGATTTTCTCCGCGGATGTTGCGTCGGCTGATGGGGAAACCGGGATCGTGTCCGGGGGGGGTGCCGCGGGTTGGTAGAGTCCGCGCAGGGCGGGTTCGGCGAGGAAGCCCGCGATCAGGGCGAGGGCCAGGAAGGCAAGCAGGGCGGGTGATTTCATCTGTCCGTGGGGCTGGGTTTGGGCGGGTTTCGGAAAAGCCTTCAGCCGGCATATTCCTACCCGGGCAGTTTCCTGCAATGGGCAAGGGCTTTGGCGTAGCTCGCGTTGGAAAGGTAGTGGCGCAATCTCGCGTCGCAGTCCGTGCTGTGGAGGGTGGCCCAGTTGTCGATTTCCAGCGAAACCTGTTTTAACGCCTCGAGGTGGGCGGCCGGGTCCCGATCGCGCCAGGCGTGGTCGGCGATCACCGCTTCCCGTTTCTTCAGCAAATCGACCAGTTCCCCGTGCATTCCGGGAGGATTCAAGCACGGGAAGGCCGGGAGCGCCAGCGAAGAGCAAAGTGTCGCTTGAAACCGGGCGGGGCGGGGGTGCAAGGTGGCTCCGTGATCCCGAATGTCCTTGCCGAACGCTACGCCTCTCCCGCGATGCGGGACATTTGGTCCGCCGAGGGGCGGATCGTGCTTGAGCGTGAATTCTGGATTGCGGTGATGAAGGCCCAGCGCGAGCTCGGGCTGGAGATCCCGGAGCAGGCGATAACCGCCTATGAGGCGGTCAAGGGCGAGGTCGATACCGCCTCGATCATGCGGCGCGAGCGTGTCACTCGTCACGATGTCAAAGCGCGCATCGAGGAGTTCAACGATCTCGCCGGCCATCAGCATGTCCACAAGGGGCTCACCTCGCGCGACCTTACCGAGAATGTCGAGCAGTTGCAGGTGCATCGTTCGCTTGTCGTGTTGCGGGACAAGGCAGTGGCGGTCTTGCGGCGGATGCGCGAGCGCTCCGAGTCGTGGAGCGGTTGGGTGCTCACCGCGCGCACCCACAATGTGGCTGCGCAGCCGACCACCCTTGGCAAGCGGGTGGCGATGTTCGGCGAGGAGTTGCTGGGATCCTTCGGGATGTTGCGGGCCGTGATCGACTCCTATCCGGTGCGCGGCCTCAAGGGGGCGGTGGGTACCGGCATGGACCAGCTTTCGCTTTTCGGTGGCGATGCCTCGAAGGCCGCCGCGCTTGAGGCCCGCGTCACCGCCCACCTCGGTCTTCCCGCCACGCTCTCGAACGTTGGCCAGGTCTATCCGCGTTCGCTCGACCAGCGGGTGGTGGCGGTCTTGCACGATCTTTGCTCGGGTCCGTCCTCGTTTTGCAAGACCCTGCGGTTGATGGCCGGGCACGACACCGCCGGCGAGGGCTTTGCGCCCGGGCAGACCGGGTCGAGTGCGATGCCGCACAAGATGAATTCGCGTTCCTGCGAGCGGGTCAACGGCCTCCATGTCATTCTCAAGGGTCACCTCGCGATGGCCGCAGCGCTTGCGGGCGACCAGTGGAACGAGGGGGATGTATCCTGCTCGGTGGTGCGGCGGGTGGTGTTGCCGGATTCCTGTTTCGCGGCGGACGGGTTGTTCGAGACTTTTCTGACGATCCTCGACCAGATGGAGGCGCACGAGGCGGTGATTGCGGCCGAGACCAGCCGGTATCTGCCGTTTTTGATGACCACCACGATTTTGATGGCGGCCGTCAAGGCCGGGGTGGGACGGGAGACTGCGCACGAGGCCATCAAGGAGCACGCGTTGGCCACGGTGCGCGATCTGCGTGCGGGGGTGGTGGCGCGCAACGATCTTGTCGAGCGTCTCGTCGCGGATCCGCGTCTCGGGCTTTCGCGCGGGACCTTGGAGGGGATTTTGGCAGAGGGACGCAGTGCTTGCGGACTCGCGAAAGAACAGGTGGCCGTGTTTGCCGCGAGGGTGCGTTCGCTGGAGACGGAGTTTCCCGCGGCGGCTGCCTACGCGCCCGGCGACATCCTTTGAGTTTCTCGTTTCGCTTCGCGCGCGAGAATGGTTTCCACCGCCCAGTTCGCGTGTTCCGCGATCAGAGGGTCCGCGTCCTGGGCGGCGAGCCGCAGGGCCGGGAGATCCTCAGGTCCGCCTGTGTTGCCAAGGGCGACGCAGACATTGCGCAGGAAGCGCGAACGCTTGATGCGCTTGATCGGGGATCCTTTGAACAGCGCACGGAACGCATCATCATCGAGAGCGAGGAAATCGCGCGGTTGTTTGTCGAAGATTTCCTTGCGTGCGTGGAACGCCGTCTCGCGCGATGTTTCCGCGAAGCGGTTCCAGGGGCAGGCGTCGAGGCAATCGTCGCAGCCGTAGATGCGGTCGCCCACGGCCTCGCGCAGTTCCACCGGGATCGGGCCTTTGTGTTCGATGGTCAGGTAGGAAATGCAGCGGCGCGCGTCGAGGCGGTGCGGCGCGGTGATGGCACCGGTCGGGCAGGCGCTCATGCAGCGCACGCATTTCCCGCAATGATCGCCGAAGGGTGGATCGGGGTCGATCTCCAAGGTTGTGAGCACCTCGGCGAGGAAGAACCAGGTTCCGAGCCGTCGGTGGATTTGCATGGTGGATTTTCCGTTCCAGCCCAGTCCGGCGTCGGACGCGAAGTCCCGTTCCAGCACCGGGCCGGTATCCACATAGGGCCGGTGCGTGCCGCCGAGTGAGTCGAGCAGCCGCACGAGTTCCCGCAGTCGGTTTTGGATCAGTGTGTGGTAATCATCGTTCCACGCGTAGCGTGCGATGCGGTAGGGCGGCGGGGGCCCTTCGGTGCGCGGGTTGTTTCCCGGGAAATAGTTCACGGCCAGGCAGATCACCGTGCGGCATCCCGGAAGCACCTCGCGCGGGTCGCAGCGGCGGGCGGGGTCGCGCTCCATCCATTGCATATCCCCGTGGCAGCCATCGGTGAGCCATTCCTGCAGGACCGCCGCGTGCGTGGCGGTGTTCGCGCGGGCGAAGCGGCATGCTTCGAAGCCGAGTTCCGCGGCCCAGGAGCGGATTCGTTCGCCGGCGGGGTTCATGGTTCGCCTGCGAAGTGGTAGCGCGCGCAATCGAGGATGCCCGAGACGATTTCGTCGAGCTTGAGGCCCGCGGTATCGAGGCGGAGGTGCGCGCTCTCCGCGTACAGCGCTTCGCGTTCCCGCATGAGGGTGCGGATCCTTTTCTCCGGGTCTTCGGTCCGGAGCAAGGGGCGCGAGTGGTTGCGTGAAGTGCGTTCGAGGATGGACTCCACCGGGGTGTCGAGCCAGACCACATAGCCGAGCCGTTTGAGCAGATCGCGGTTCTCCGGCCGCAGCACGACACCGCCCCCGGTGGACAGCACCGTCCTTGTTGTATCGGAGGCCAGCAGCCTCTTCAGCAGGTCCGTCTCGCGGTCGCGGAAGCCCGGCTCGCCATCATCCGCGAAGATTGCGCTGACGCTTTTGCCCGCTTCTTGCTCGATGCGGTGGTCCATGTCGATCCACGGGTAGCCGAGCCGTTTGCGCAGTTCGCGGCCGACCGTCGATTTCCCGCAGCCCATGAAGCCCACCAGCACGATGTTGCGAAGTCCGTTTCCTTCCACGGGCCGCAGCGTAGCTCCGCAAGCGCCGGGGAGAAACGGCAAAATCCTGTCGCGTCCCGCCGGGGGGCGTGTCAGGCTCCCTCCATGTCCGCAACCCGGCTTGTTTCCTGTACCGATGACCGGATGTCCGATGCCGTGAAGGACGCGGTGGCCTTGCTGCGCGGCGGCGAGGTCGTGGCCCTGCCCACCGAGACCGTATACGGTTTGGCGGCCGACGCGTTTCGGGCCGATGCGGTGGCCAAGGTGTTCGCCGCCAAGGAGCGGCCGTCGTTTGATCCGCTCATCGTCCACATCGCCTCGCGCAAGGACCTCGCGCGCGTTGCGGTGGTTCCTCCGGAAATCCGGGAAACCGTCGACCGCCTCGCCTCGAAATTCTGGCCCGGGCCTTTGACGATTGTGTTGCCGAAGCATGCCGATGTGCCCGACATCGTCACGGCTGGTTTGCCGACCGTTGCGGTGCGGCAGAGTGCGCATCCGGTGTTTCGCGCGGTGGCCAAGGAGTTGGGCAATCCGCTGGCCGCTCCCAGCGCCAACCGATTCGGCCGGATTTCGCCCACATCCGCATCCGCCGTGGTCAAGGAACTCGACGGGCGGATTCCCTTGGTGGTCGATGCCGGTGCCTGCAGTGAAGGCTTGGAGAGCACGATCGTGTCAATCGAGGCCCGTCCCGGGAAAAAGCCCTTGTTGCATCTCCTGCGAGCGGGTCCGGTCACCAAGGAGATGTTGCAGGAGATCGGGAAGGTCGAGCGCTTCCGTCCCGCCGCCGGGCAGGCCGCCACCGCGCCCGGCATGCTCGAGAGCCACTACGCGCCGCGCACGCCTTTTCACCTGTTGCGCGATCCCCGGGAGTTCCGGCCCGAGCCCGGCAAGCGTTATGGATTGCTCAGCTACCGCGGCGAAGGACCGTATGTTGATCTTCACGAGTGGACGCGCGTCGAGGCCCTGAGTCCCGGCAGCGGAAAGCTGGCCGAGGCGGCGGTGCGGTTGTTCCATGTGATGCGCGTGCTCGATGAGGCCGGGCTCGATATGATCATCGCCGAACCGGTGAGTGAGACCGGGCTCGGGGTGGCGATCATGGACCGGCTTTCCCGCGCGTCGCGGGCCGGGTGAGCGAGGTGACGGTGGTCTTGGAAATCCGGCGTCGCATCGTCGGGCATGCTTGGTATTTTGCTGGTGCTGCGGATCCGGGGTCGGGACAATGCCGACCATCGTGAAAGTTCCCCTCCTTCCGCTGCTTTTCGGTCTCAGCGCTCCGGTCGACCGCAGGACCTATCTTCTGGCCGGGTTGTCCCTCGCGTCGCTCAAGTACGCGCTGGATTTCACCTTGGTGTGGGCAACCACGGGCAGGATCTGGAGTTTGATCGGGTATCTTTCCCCCTTGGCCGACTTTCGAGCGAAAGCGTTGGAACCGGCGCCGGAAGGTTTGCTTTGGCTGATGGCGGCCTGCTCCCTTCCCTTCGCTTGGATAGGCTTGAGCATGTCGGTGCGCCGAGCGGTCGATGCCGGCCGCTCCCCTTGGTGGGGCATCGCGTTCCTGCTGCCTTTCGTCAATTGGATCGCCATCGCTGTCCTGTGTCTGCTGCCCTCCCGCGAGCGGTGGGTCACCGGGGACGCGCCTGCTCGGATTCTCCGTGATGCCGGGGTCCTCCAGTCCAAAATCCGGGTCGTGCTCATCGGCGTGGTGTCCGGTGTGTTGCTCACCTTTGCCATCCTTTGGGTCAGCGTGTATCTGCTCAAGGAGTACGGTGCCGCGCTGTTCATCGGCGCTCCATTGATGGTCGGGGCGGTGGTTTCCTTCCTGCTCAACCGGCGCACCCGCTGCGGCATGGCCGAGTCCGTCGCTTTCTCGATATTGTCGTTGGTGATCGCGGGTGCGAGCATGCTGCTTTTCGCGCTTGAGGGCATCATCTGCCTGTTGATGGCGGCCGTGCCCGCCTTGTTCATGTGTGCCGCGGGCGCCGCTCTCGGGCGGACCATTGCTCAGATGATCGACAAGAGCGGCGCCTCACCCTCCCGCGGTTTGATGGCATCGGTACTGTTGCTTCCTCTTCTTGCGGGAATCGAGTCGCGACTCGGGATCGTCGACAGCTCTCCGCCGCTGCACGAGGTCGCTTCCTCGATTGAGATCGATGCAACGCCGGCCGAGGTTTGGGAGCATGTCATTGATTTTCCCGAACTGGGTTCACCCGGGGCCTGGGTGGAGCGCATCGGCATTGCCTATCCCATTCGCGCGCGGCTCGAGGGCCGCGGGGTGGGGGCCGTGAGGTACTGCGAGTTCTCGACCGGGCCCTTCGTCGAGCCGATCACCGTTTGGGAGCCCGGCAAGCGTTTGGCCTTTGATGTCGCGTCCCAGCCGCCGCCCCTCAAGGAATGGAGTCCCTATCACAACCTGCATCCCCCGCACCTCGACGGCTATTTCCGCTCCAAGCGGGGCGAGTTCCGCCTGATCGCGCTGTCCGAAGGGCGGACCCGTCTTGAAGGCAGCACTTGGTACGAGCTCGATGTGGCACCGGTGGGCTACTGGTCGATGCTGGCCGATTTCATCGTCCACCGGATCCACCTCCGCGTCCTGCGACAAGTCAGGCGCCATGCCGAGGAGTGACGCCTTCTCTGGTGCGAATCGGTGCATTCCCGTCCTGGATCGGCCCGGCCCGCCGCCCAGCCGGGGGTGTGGGTGGCCCGCCGCGGGGGACTAAACGCCTTGCCAGCCAGCGACATGTGGGGGTAGGCTGGCCTTGAGATGGGAGAAACACGGGGTCAGTCCGGTTACGAGGATTTCATCAGGGAACTCACCAGTCACCAGACATCCATGCTCGCGTACATACGGTCCCTGATGCCCGGATCCTCCGGTGCCCGGGATTTGCTCCAGGAGGTGAACATCACCCTCTGGCAGAAGCGCGATGCCTTTCAGAGCGGCACCAATTTCAAGGCCTGGGCCTTCCAGACGATCCGGTATCACATCCTCAACCACCGCCGCAAGTTGGTCTCCCAAGGCTGGTTGGTGTTCAGCGACGATTTGCTGGCGCGGGTGTCCCCTGCGGAGGACTTCGAGCCCGCGGAGCTCGAGGAGCGGCATCTTGCCCTGCGCAAGTGTCTGCTGCGTCTGCGCCCCAAGGATCGGGAACTCCTGCAGCACCGCTACGGGACATCCTCGTCGCTCGAGGAATTCGCGAGCCGGACCAACCGGAGCGTCGGCACACTCAAGGCCCTGCTCTTCAATCTCCGTGCGGGTTTGCGGCGCTGTATCGAGCGCGAACTGCGCAATTCAACCAGTCCCTGACATGAAGAAGGAAGACCATCGCATCGTGCAGCGGGTACTCGACGGCGAAACGAGCGCCGCGGAGTTCGGAGGCTTCGAGCAGCGCTTGCGCGAGGAACCCGGCCTGCTCGGTCTCTACCGGGACTACGCGCTCCTGCAGCACAGTCTTTGCGAGGAGTTCGAGCCCGGCATGCGTCAATCCTTGGTCGAGGGAGGCAAGGCTCGGACTGTCCGGCGGGTGCTGCGTCTGGGGATTGCCGCGGCGGTGGTGCTGGCCGCCGGTTCATGGGCCCTGCGGCCCCTGTTCCCCCGCGAGGAGGTCAAGGATGTGGCTTTGGTCACCTTCGCCGCCGGATCGGCTTGGGATTTTGACGGCAGCACCTGGCACCTCGGTGGTGCCACCGGTGTCGAGCGCGGATGCGCGATGGTTCTCGATGCGGGAAGGGCCTGCATCGCCTTGGGTCCGGCCGCCTCGGTGGTGGTCGAGGCGCCTGCGAAGGTGGTCTTTCTCGCGAAGGACAAGATCCATCTGGAGCAGGGCCGGGCGTTCTTTCATGTGGGTCGCTGCGGCGAGGGTCTCACCGTAACAACGCAGGGACTGATGCGGGTTGGCAGCGATACCAGTTTCGGCATCGAGGTTCTGCCGGGAGCGCCCGACGAGATCCGGGTCGTGGAAGGGGGTGTCAACTTGATCGGCAGCGAACGCGGCCAGGAGGATGTGGTGCTGGGATCCGGTCAATCGGCACGCATTTCCGGCGGGGCGGTGGAGAAGATCGATGCCACGGGCATTCCGTTTGCCACCGGTTTGCGCGAGAGCCGGGTGTTCTGAGCCCGGGGTGCGTTGACGGCGCAGGCGGCCTGTCCCGCGGGTAAACGGCGCTTCCTTTCCCGACATTTGGCGGGTGTTGAAGTTGGCCGCGATCACGAATGATGTTTCCCGATGGTTGCTTGCGATCGCTCTCTGGTTCCTCGGGGCCGGATGTTCCTTGGCGCAGACGGTCCATGTGACCCGGTTCTGGCACAACCATCAGCCGATCTACTGGCCCGAGTGGAATGATGCGGGCGCGGTGGTGCAGTACGCCGGGGACTCGATCCGGATGAAGCCGGGTCAGAACTACGGAGGACTGAGTCCGTCATTTCACCCGGAAAACAACCTTGCCGACATCTTCGGTCTCGATGACCGGCGCAACTCCTACCAGAGCCGGCCGCGGGATGTCCTTGCCGGTTTGGCCGGGGAGGCGGGTTTCGCGCTGAGCTATTCGGGGTCGTTGATCGACAACATCCGGCAGTTGGGCGGAGCGGGCCAGCTCGGCTACGGCTCCGGGTGGTGGGACGGTTGGCGGGAGTCGCGCAACTGGATCACACCCTCCGGATCCCGGCGGATGGACTTGGTCGGCTTCACCTATCATCATTCGCTTGCGCCCCTGCTTCCCAAGGCGGTCTTGCGCAAGGAGATCCGCATCTTCAAGCAGGCCTGGTGGAAGGCGTGGGGAGGAAGGTCGGACCTCGCCGATCATTCGCGCGGATTTTTCCCGACCGAAATGGGGTTTTCGCGGCACATTGTCGGTGTTCTGGCGGACGAGGGATACGAGTGGGTGATTGTCCCGAGTCATCACCTCAGCCGCACCTGCCCCACCTACAACACCAAGGCCGACCCTGCGGGGTCCTACAACATTGCCTCGAGCCCGCCGAACCGTGCCGACCAGATCGGGCCATCGCCGACGACCGGGTGGTGGTACGGCGAGCCGAACCCGGGCAACGCCGCGTGGAATGTCGCTCCCTATGCGTATCAACTCCACCGCGTGAAGCATGTCGATCCTGCGACCGGCGTGGAGAAGAGCCTCATCGCGGTGCCTTCCGACGATGTGCTGAGTTACCGCTACGGCTATGCCAACGAGGGCATCGGCAAGATCCGCGATTTCATTGCGCCGCACGCCACGGATCCGGCGCGGCCGGTGATCGTGATGCCCTCGACCGATGGCGACAACGCCTGGGGCGGCGGCTACAGTTCGTGGCACGAGGCCACGCCGCAGTTGTTCAACGAGTCGGCTGCGGCCGGGTACCGGCGGACCGCGCCGCAGGATTTCGTCAACGCGCACGGGGCCGCCGCGCCGATGGCGCACATTGAGGACGGGGCGTGGATCTTCCCGGAGATGTGCTATGGTTCGCCCTATTTCCTCAAGTGGATCGAGCCGCCGGTGGCCAATGCCGTGATTGGTGCGGTCAACCGCTATCCCGGCACGCAGGTCGATCTCGAGACGCCGGGGTTCGCGCTCAAGTTCTACAGCTACGCGCCCTTGATGGCCGGTGCCAACTGGTGTGAGACCGCTGAGCAGATCTGGCTCGACGAGTCCGCCTCCAACCGGGTGGAGGACTGGAGGATCCAGGCGCCGCGGGATTGGAACGGATCGTGGAGCGGTGCGAACGATGTGGAGCTCGCTTGGCACATCTACCTTGCGGGGCTCGATTCCGGTTTCAACTACTACGGCGGGCTCGGCAACGACGACGAGGTCAAGCCCGGGTTGGCGACACGGCGGGCGATCGAGAGGTTGCAATCGTGGATGAACGACGCGCGGCGCGCCAACGACCGCACGCCGCCGACGGTGCTCAAGCCCCAGCGCTTTCCTTACAATCCCGGCGGTTACACCTTCGGGTGGTTCAATCGGGTACCGGGTGGTGATGAACGGTTTCTCAAGAAGATGCCGTCCGAGTTCTACATCTGGACCCACGCCTACGATCTCTCGGGGATCCCGGCCGGCGCGGTGACCCTCAGGGTGCGCGTCGATGCCGACGGGACCAATCCGCTCTCCTCGAACCAGAACGAGACCTATGCAGGCGGCCCCGAGACGGGTGCGTGGGTTTCGATCCCGATGACCCGGCGCGAGTTGCCCAGGACGCGTGCGGCGCTCAACGCGGCGGCGGCCAACGGGCAGATCGATTACTTCCTGCCGACCAACGAGGTGGCCGATTATTATTTCGCGAAAGTCACCGACGAGCGGGTGGCGGGTTTCCGCGGGAAGTTGCTGGATTATTACATCGAGGCTGCCGATGCCCGGGGCAACCTCCATCGTTCCGACATCCAGCATGTGTTCGTGGAGGATGACGCCGGGCAGGGCGGGGGTGGAGGCGGAGGTGGTGTGGCGCCGGTGGTGGAAACCGTTCCCGCTTCGCCGACTGCGGACCTTCCGGTGAAGATCGTGTATCGTCCGGCGAACCGTCCCTTGGCTGCGGCGGGGCAGGTGTATCTGCACGCGGGGCGTAACGGTTGGCAGGACCGCATCACCCCGCGGCCAGCGATGGTCCGCAACGGGGACGCATGGGAAACCACGATCCCCGTGCTGCCGGGCACCGCGATGCTCGATTTGGTCTTCACGAGCGCGCCCGAGGGTGGAGCGGGCACTTGGGACAACAATGGCGGTGCCGACTGGCATGTCGCCGTAGCGCCGACATCGGTGCTCCCGGATCCGCCGGCGGCACCCGGCGGGTTGGGTGCCGCGGCGGAAAGCGATTCCTCGATCCGCATTTCGTGGAATGCGGTGACCGATGCCGCCGAGTACATTGTATATCGCAACGGAGAGGAGATCGGTGTCACGGCCTCGATCGGATGGACCGATACTGGTCTTACGGCGTCCACTTCCTATTCCTATGCGGTTGCCGCAAGGAATGCCGGCGGCGTTTCGTCTCCCGCGGGCCCGGTGACCGCGCGTACCGCTGCCTCACCGCCGCTTGTGCGTGAGCCGGTGCCCTTCGTGATGGACGGGAGCGCGGATTTTCCCGGCTACCGCCTTTCCGCGCCCGGCATGACCTTGTACGCCGCCTTGCGCGGCAACCTGCTGTACGTGGCCACATGGGCACCGGGGGAATTCGGCAACGACCACTTCATCATGGTGGGAAACAGCGCGCTTGCATCGGCATCGACACCCGCGCCGTGGGGAAAATCGGGGCGGCACGCGCTTGCGACCGGAAGTCCCTATCTGGCGGCGGAAAGCTCGAACTCCTACATCTCCTGGTTCAATATCCAGGGGGCGACCGCCTCCAGCGCCCGTGCCGCAGGAGGGCAGATGGAGGGTGTGTTGCGATTGGACGAGGCCTTCGGAAGCGCCCCCGCCGGGTTGTTTCTCTCCTCGCTCGCCTATCAGACGGCCGACATCGGCTTGCTGGGCTCGCAGGCGCCCGCGATGCGGACCGACAACGGCGACCTCGATGCGGATGAGCTCCTGTACATTCCCTTGGAGGCCTTGCGGGATGAGGATGCGGATGGAGCCTATGACCGGCTTCAGCCGTCGCGATTGTTCCGGATTGTTTCCTGGGAGCGTGCGGGATCCTCGCTGCGCTTGGTTTGGAATGCGTTCCCCGGCCGGAATTACCGGATCGAGGCGGCGCCGGATCCGGCCTCGGGACCCTGGGAGGTGGTGGCCGACGGGATTGTGGCCGGGCCCGCATCGCTGCAGGCGGAGGCCGAGATCCTGCTCGACCCGGCGGACACCCGGACCTTGTATCGTGTCGTTCTGAAACCCTGACCATCCTTCAACATGCAGCACGCGTCCTCGAAAACCAAACCGCCCCTTTCCTTCTGGCAGATCTGGAACATGTCCTTCGGTTTCTTCGGCATCCAGTTCGGTTGGGGACTGCAAATGGGCAACATGTCCTCCATTTACGAATACCTCGGCGCGAAGGAATCCGAGTTGCCGCTGTTGTGGCTGGCGGCTCCGCTGACGGGCCTGATCGTCCAACCGCTCATCGGAGCAATGAGCGACCGCACCTGGCATCCGTTTTGGGGAAGGCGCAGACCGTATTTCCTCATTGGTGCCGTTCTTTCCTCCATTGCATTGTACTTCATGCCGCAGTCCGGAACCCTCTGGATGGCGGCGGGCCTGCTGTGGATTCTCGATGCCTCCGTCAACATCAGCATGGAGCCGTTCCGTGCCTTCGTGGCCGACCTCTTGCCCGAGCAGCAGCGCACGGTGGGCTTCGCCATGCAGTCGGTGTTCATCGGAGCGGGAGCGGTCATTGCGTCGAAACTGCCCGGTTGGCTCAGGGACCACGGCGGTGTGAGTGCCGTGACGGGGGCGGAACAGGCCATCCCGCAGACCGTGCATGTCGCCTTCACGGTGGGAGCGGTGGTGTTTTTGTTGGCGGTGTTGTGGACCGTCTTCACCACCCGGGAGCATCCGCCCGCGCCCGACGAACCAAAGCCGGAGACCGGCGGTATCGGCGAGATCATCGACGCCTTGCGGAACATGCCCGCCCGGATGAAGCAACTGGCACTGGTGCAGTTCTTCACCTGGATGGGGCTCTTTTGCATGTGGATTTTCTTCAGTGTCGCGGTCGCGCGCGACATCATGGGCGCCGCTGACACCGAGTCGCTCCGGTACAAGGACGGCATCGACCTCGCCAACAACTGCTTTGCGGTCTACAATCTCGTGGCCTTTCTGTTCGCCATGGCGCTGCTCTGGCTCGGCCGGATCTTCCCGGCCAAGAGCATTCATTTCTTCTCTCTGCTGGCCGGCGGGATCGGCTTGTCCGCGGTGGGTGTGGTCCGCGATCCGCTGCTGCTGCAGTGGGGTTGTTTCACCGCCGTCGGGATCGCCTGGGCCTCGATCCTCTCGATGCCCTACGCCATGTTGTCCTCCTGCCTGCCCGCGAACCGGGTGGGCGTCTACATGGGCATCTT
>CAZMUK010000019.1:15616-31253 GCA_964569415.1 uncultured Luteolibacter sp.
ATTTCTTCATTGTCATTCCGCAGATTCTCGTCGCCATCGTGCTGAGCCGGGCAATGGAGGGGTTTGAGGGATTCAGCCGGCTCCATGCCGTGGTGATCGGCGGGGTCTGCCTGCTGGTGGCCGCGTTTCTCACCCGGATGGTGAAGGACGGGGATGGTTCCGTCCCATCGGGATCTGCCTGAATCCGCGGCAAAAGCGCGGCTGCGCGGGTTGCGGCGGGGACTGCCCCGGACAGGAATCGAACCTGTATTTAAGGTTTAGGAAACCTCCGTTCTATCCATTGAACTACCGGGGCCCGAGAGGTGCGTATGCCGGGTCGGGCTGCTTGGCAAGTCCGGGATGGGCGTGCGGCGCCCGGAGGCGGGGCGGTGTGGTTCGGCAGGAGATTTTCGAAAAATCATTTTGCCTCGGGAGGCGTATGGCCGCGAGATTCGCCCCGCCATGCTCGACATTCGTTTGATCCGCGAAGATGCGGCCGCCGTGAAGGATCGTCTCCGCACGCGCGGCGGCGAGGTCTGGATGTTGGTGGACCGGGTGCTGGCCTGTGACGAGGTTCGTCGGCGGGCCGAGACGGAAAAGCAGCTGTTGCAGAACCAGCGCAAGACCGTGTCCCGCGAGATCGGCGCGCTCAAGGCCAAGGGCGGCGACACCGCCGCGATCGAGGCCGAGGTGCGCGGGATCAACGAGCGCATCGCCGTGCTCGAGCGCGAGGCGGAGGCCGCCGGCGAGGAGCAAGCTGGTTTGCTGATGAATCTGCCCAACCTGCCGCATGCGGACTGTCCGGTAGGCGCCGACGAGACCGCCAACCCGGTGGTGCGCGTGTGGGGGGAGGTGCCTGCGATCGCCGAGCCGCAGGATCATGTCGCGCTTGCGCAGCGGCACGGTTTGATCGACTGGGATGACGCCATCCGCATTTCGGGCAGCGGGTACGCCGTGTACCGCGGGAAGGGTGCGAGATTGGAGCGGGCCTTGATCAATCTCTTGCTCGATACCCAGGTGGCCAACGGCTACGAGGAGGTGAATGTGCCGGTGCTGGTGCGGCGCGAGTGCATGGAGGGCACGGGGCAGTTGCCGAAATTCGAGGCCGATATGTACGGAACGGATCCGGACGAACACGGGATCAACCGCGTGTTTCTGGCGCCGACGGCAGAGGTTCCGGTGACCAATTTGTATCGCGACATGATCCTCGAGGAGGCGGCCTTGCCGTTGCGCCTGACCGCCCATACCCCTTGTTTCCGCCGCGAGGCGGGGTCGGCGGGCCGCGACAACCGGGGGATCATCCGCATGCACCAGTTCGACAAGATCGAGTTGGTGCAGATCGTCCATCCCGACAAGGGCTTCGAGGCGCTCGAGGACTTGCTCGGCCATGCGGAGGGGATCTTGCGTTTGCTCGGGTTGCATTACCGGGTCATCGAGTTGTGCACCGGCGACATCGGATTTTCCTCGGCCAAGACCTACGACATCGAGGTGTGGGCACCGGGGCAAGGGAAGTTTCTCGAGGTTTCGAGTTGCTCGTGTTTCACCGATTACCAAGCGCGGCGGATGAAGCTGCGTTTCCGGGATTCCGGCGGCGGCAATCGCTTTCCGCACACGCTCAACGGATCGGGCACGGCATTGCCGCGCCTTTATGTGGCCCTGCTCGAGCAATGCCAGCAGGCCGACGGCTCCATCCGCATTCCTGCGGCGCTCGTGCCGTATTTCGGCGCGGACCGGATCGGCTGATGTTCCCGTCTTCGGGGAAAATTGTCCGTTGCCCTCCGCCTGGTTTGCCGGATAGTTTGCGGCGTCGATGACCGCCCCCGTTCCCGCCGTAGAGATCCGCTCGCTGGTCAAGGACTTCCGCGGTCCGATGCGCCGCAAGCTGTTTCGCGCGGTCGACGGGGTTTCCCTCACGATCGGCGCGGGCGAGGTCTACGGCTTGATCGGGCCCAACGGATCCGGGAAGTCGACCACCATGAAGGCCTTGCTCGGGTTGGTGGCGCCGAGTTCGGGCACTTGTGCGATTTTCGGGCGCGACAGCCTCAAGACCGACTCGCGGAAGGATGTCGGGTTTCTTCCCGAGAATCCGTATTTCTACAAACACTTGAGCGGCGCCGAGACCTTGCGGTTCTACGGACGCCTTTGCGGGTTGCGTGGAAGGTCCCTTGAGGATCGCATCGGCGAGTTGCTCGCGCTGGTGGGGCTGGAGGACGCGCGCGACCGGCGGGTGGGTGGCTTTTCCAAAGGCATGCTGCAGCGGATCGGGCTCGCGCAGGCGATGATCCAGGAACCGCGTCTGCTCATTCTCGACGAACCGACCGCAGGGGTGGATCCGGTGGGTTCGCGCGAGATCAGGGACCTCATTCTCAGTCTGCGTGAGCGCGGGATCACGGTCTTTCTTTGCTCGCATCTCCTCGAGCAGGTTCAGGAGGTATGCGACCGGGTGGGCATCATCTTCCGCGGCAGGATGGTGCGGGAGGGTCGTCTGGAGGACCTCATCTCGGTGGAGAACCAGACCGAGATCATCCTCGAGGGAGCGGACGAACAACTCGTGGCACGGATCCGCGGGATGGCGGAGTCCGTTCCCGGTTGCGGCTGGGTGCGCAGCGGTCGGCCTCGCACCACGCTGGAAAGATTGTTTTTGGAGGAAACCGGAGGACCGCGGAAATGACGGGCGCAAGCATGGCAGCCGGTGTGTCCGGTCATGTGCGGCGGATCCTCGTGATCGCCGGGCATGCCTTCACGCAACTGGTCAGAATGAAGGTGTTCGGGTTTCTCGCGGTTTTCGCGGTGTTGGTGATTGCAAGCAACTTCCTCGACCTTCCGCAGCACGAGAGTCCCGAGTCGGTGGGTGCCGGTGTCCTGCGTTCGATCCGCAGCTGGTCCTTGGGCGCGATGACCTTGTTCTCGGTCGTGTTGGCGGTATCCGCCACGGCGCTGTTGTTGCCGCGCGACATGGAGGATCGCACGCTTTACACGATTCTCGCCAAACCCGTGCCGCGGATCGATTACCTCGCGGGGAAACTGCTCGGGGTTCTCGCGCTGGTGTTTGTCTCCCTTTTGATCATGGATCTCCTGATGTCGGCGGTGCTGTGGATCCGCACCGGGATGGTGCTTGCCGAGCAGCGTGCGATGGTGACGGCGCTGGGCTGGCCTGCCGACGCGGCCGAGTCCCTGTACGCGGATACCCGTGCCGCGGGGCCCGTATGGTCGCTTCACTGCGCGGTATTCGCGGTATTCCTGCGCGCGGCGGTGATGGCCGCGCTCGCTCTGCTTGTGTCCACCTTCTCCTCAAGCACCCTGTTCACCACGATCGTCGGCTTCCTCGTGTATTTCATCGGCCACTTCCAGGCGGATGCCCGCGAGTTCTTCCTGCAGGCCGGCGAGGCTGGCCAGGGTCCGGCGGCAAGGGTGCTGGCCCTGCTGGTGTCGCTCGTGTTTCCCGATTTCCGGATGTTCCAGTGCATTGATGCGGTGATCGAGGGTCTGCCGCTTCCCGCTGGCATTCTCGGCGCCCTGGTCCTGTTCAGCGGCTTTCACATCCTCGTGTTTCTGGGTCTCGCGTGGTTTGTTTTTTCGGACAAGGAGTTCTGAACACCGAACGCATGCGCGGACCCTGGAAACTTCTCGTCGTGGTACTGGCGATTCCCGCCTCCGGTGCTTTGCGGCTCTTTCCCGAGGCGGCGCTGGAGTCGCGGATGCGGGAGGAGCGCCTGCTGCCCGGGCGGCTCGATACCGCCACGCGCGAACGGATCGGCCAGACCGGAGCCGCGGTGGCGCTTGGGGGCTTGCGCACGCTCGTCGCCAGTTTTCTCAATTTGCGCGCCTACACTTTTTTCACCAACCGGAAGTGGGACGACCTCGCCAAGACCTTCGACATGATGGTCGATCTCGCGCCGCGCACCGTTCTGTATTGGGATATGGGATCCTGGCATCTCGCGTACAACGCCGCATCGTACTACGCGCACGAGCAATCCCTGCCCCCCATGCGTCGCCGGCAACTCTGGCGGCAGAGCGTGCTTGCGGGAAGGACGTTTCTCGAGCGTGGCATTCGCAACAATCCCGATGACTGGAACCTGCCCGACCGCCTCGGCTTTCTGCTGAGCGATCGCAACCGGAATGCTGCCTTCCCGGATGTGGATGCCTCCTTCGCTGCGGCGGTGGATGCGTACGACAAGGCCCTTGCGGCGGGGGCACCGTCGCGCGTGGCGAGATCGAGAATCTACGCGCTGGCACGCATTCCCGGGCGGCGTGCCGAGGCCTTGGCCGAGGTCGAGCGCCTCGCCGCGCAGGATCCCCGGCGGGTGCCGCCCACGATGTTGTGCCTGCTCTTCGTCTTGCGCGGGGGCGGCGATGCGGCGGCTGATCCGCTCGGGCGTGCGGTGGCGGTTTTCGGCAGTCCCGAGCGGGCCCACGAGCATTTGGGAAACTTCTGGATCCGCGTGGCCGAGCGTTTCCCGCAGGACGGCGTCCCGGCCGCCATCGAGGCTTTGGAGCAGCATCTGGGGATTCCGGAGGAGAGGAGTGTATTGCGGCACAGGCCCGTGCTGCCAGCGGTTCCCGGCCAGTAGTGGCGCGCGAGATCCGCCCGGTTTTTGGCTCGACAGTCCCGTGGTGCCGCAGGATTCTTTCCCTCTGCGCCTGCCTGCCCGCCTTCAACCATGAGGATCGCGATCTTCGGTGACATTCATGCCAACCTCGAGGCATTGCAGGCCGTGCTGGCCGATGCCGGGGAGCAGGGTTGTGCGGCCCATGCCTGCGTCGGGGACATCGTGGGTTACAACGCCGACCCGGCCGCCTGTATCGAGTTGGTGCGCGAGCTTGGGTGCCCGATCGTCAAAGGAAACCACGACGATGATGCTGCGGGTGATCATGGGTTGGAGACCATGAATCCGGTGGCCTCCACGGCGCTCGAGTGGACCCGCCGCCGACTCGGTGCGGAGGATCGCGAGTGGTTGCGCAAGCTGCGGATGGTGAGGCAGGTGCATGAGTTCACACTCGTCCACAGCACCCTCGACCAACCCGCGCACTGGAACTATGTGACCAACCGCTTCGAGGCGATGTCGAATTTCTCCTACCAGTTCACACAGGTCTGCTTTCACGGGCATACCCATGTACCGAAAGTATATGTGAAATCTACGAGGGTCGGCGAGATCCCGCCGGACGACGTGGTGATCCAGCCCGCGGTGAAATATTTCATCAATGTGGGATCGGTGGGTCAGCCGCGCGACGGCGACTGGAGGGCCTGCTATGTAGTGTACGACACGGATGAGCGCAGGCTCATGTTCCGGAGGGTCGAGTACGACATCGAGCGGACCCAGCGCAAGGTCCTCGATGCCGGGCTGCCCGGGATGCTGGCCGAGCGGTTGGAGGAGGGGCGCTGAGAGTGGCGCGGCGTTTTCCCTTTGCCGGGGGCGGGGGATGGCCTTTACTGCGGGCGTTCTCCGGACATGGCCGTGTTTCGAACATTGTATTCCAAGGAGCTGAAGAGCTTCTTTTTGTCGCCCTTCGCGTGGGTGCTGCTCGCGTTTGTGGCGGTGATGAACGGGATCGGTCTCTCCGCCGCGATGAAGGGGTTTCGCGACACGCCCTCCAAGGACAGCCTCGTCTATGTGGCGTTCAACACGCCGGTGTTCTGGTTCTGGTTTTTGTTTCTGTTTCCTCTGGTGACGATGCGCTTGTTCGCCGAGGAGGAGCGTACCGGAACGCTCGAGACTCTGATGACCGCTCCGGTGCGGGTGTGGCAGGTCGTTCTGGCCAAGTATGCGGCGGCATTGTCGTTTTACGCGGTGTTGTGGGTTCCGGTGTTCCTGCAGTTCCGGGTGTTCGGCTGGGTGTCCGGACTGCCTCCCGCCTACGGGCCCGGTGAAATGGCCGGGACGGCGTTGATCCTGCTGCTGATGGGGGCGGCCTTCACGGCGGCGGGTTGTCTCGCGTCGGCGCTGACCTCGAGCCAGATCACCGCCGGGCTTGCGGCAGCGGGCTTGCTGCTTTTCCTCTACTTTCTCGGGTTCGTGACCCTTGTGTGGGGCGAGTCCTTTCCGGGTGCGGTGTTGTTCCACCACCTCTCGGCGCAGCGGCACCTGCACGAGTTCTCCAGCGGGCTCATCGACACGCGGGCCTTCGTGTATTTCGGCAGCCTTGCCTTCCTGTTTTTGGTCCTCACCGGCGAGGCGGTGGAAAGGCGTCGACGCACGCGCTGAGCCCCGGAGACGATGAGTACGGAGGACACCACATCATCGCAGGGAGCGGAGGGCGCCGTGGCGGAGCCTCTTGCCGCGCGGGCACGGTCTGCGGCCGGCTTTCTTTCCCTCGTCCGCATCGCTTCCGTGGTCGTGTTGGTCGTGGCGGCGAATCACCTGGGTCACCGCCACCATCATCGTGCCGACCTCAGCAGGCATGCGGATCATTCCGTTTCCTCCGCCACCAAGCGCTATCTTGGTTCTGCCGCGCTTGAGGCGAGGAAGCGCCCTCTGCGGTTGGTGATGGCGGTGCGGCGCTCCACTCCGTTCTACGCGAGGATCCGCTCCCTCGCCGAGGAGTTCGTGACGGGGTCGGGCGGAAAGATCGCTCTGGAAGTGGTGGATCCATTGCGGAGTCCCGACCGCATGCAGGAGGTGGTGGCGGCCTACGGCGTTTCTCTTCTTCAGGATCTCCTGTTGATTGACGCGCGTGAGGACGACGGGCCTGCGGTGAAGGTGGACGCACAGGGGCTCCGTTCGTTTGATCCTCGGGTGCGGGTGGCCTTGGTGGAGGAAATGGAGGTGAGGGGCATCGTGGAAGGGCGGCGCAAGGTGACCGGCTTCCGCGGTGAGGATGTGTTGTTGGCGAGGCTGGTCGAGGCGGTGGAGGGCAAGACCCGGCGGTTGGGCTTCGTGGTCGACAAGAGCCGCTTTGCTTCGCCGGACGAGCCCACCTTGCGCGCGCCGCTGGAGGATTGGCTGCGGTATCAAAACATGGCTCTCGAGGAAGTGCGCATCGCGGGACTGGAGCGGGTGCCGGAGGGTCTGGAGGCACTGGTGATTGCGGCACCGAAATTCGATTTCACCGAGCAGGAGATCACGGTGCTCGCCGAGTATTGGTCGCGTCCGCGCTCCGCGCTGTTGGTTCTCTGTGATTCCGCCGGGGTGCCGCCGCGGCTTCGCGCCTTCCTGCGTTCGAACGGGGTCACTCCGCGCGGAGATCGCGTGGTGGCGCGGGGCAAAGGCGGTCTCATCACGGTGGCGCGCGGAGTATTTGCCTCCGGCATCGACTTCCTCGCAGACCTCGCCGGGCAGACCACCGAGTTCGACGGGGCCACGGCTTCGATCGAGGTGCGGGAGGGTGCGGACGATCTGACGGCGCGCAACATCCGTCCGATCGGCCTGATCGAGGTGGCTCCGGGCTATTGGGGAGAGGCGGGCTTCGGCAGCGGTGCGGAGGCGCCCGATTCCGTTCGCGACCACAAGCCGCCGTTTCATCTTGCGGCGAGCGTGGTCAAGGGAGCGGCGAACGACGACCGTTTCGCGGCGGATGTTTCGCGGATGGTGGTGGTGGCGAATGTTTCCTTGCTCGATCCCGCGTCGCGGCGGGCGGAGAACATCGATTTTCTCGGTTCATCC
This sequence comes from uncultured Luteolibacter sp., assembly GCA_964569415.1. Classification (GTDB taxonomy): domain Bacteria; phylum Verrucomicrobiota; class Verrucomicrobiia; order Verrucomicrobiales; family Akkermansiaceae; genus Luteolibacter. The sequence goes on from CAZMUK010000019.1 coordinate 23,197, forward strand.
CTCAACTGGCTGGTCGCGCGCGAGTCGCTGGCCGGAGTGGGGACCCGTTCCCTCGCGACCTACAAGCTTCCTTTGCTGGACGCACAGGTGGCCTTCATCAACCGGCTCAATCTTTTCTTCGCCCCCGCCTTCCTGCTCCTCGCGGGTGGCTTGGTCTGGTCGGCCCGCCGTGCCTGATCCCGATGCGTGGCCTTCTTCCAACCTTGGCATGGGTGCTTGCGGCATCGCTCGCGTGTGTCCTGAGTGTTGCGGAGGTGGCGCGCAGCGGATGGAGGTCCGTGTTCGGCGCACCGGCGCTCGCACAGGGGGACTTGCTGCACCCGGCGCTCGATCCCGCGAAAGTCGGGGAGATGCGTGTCGCGGGCCGGGAAGGTGTGTTCGAGTGCAAGCGCACCGCATCCGGTTGGGTTGCCGGGAGTCCGTTTCGGGACCGGGTGGATCCGCGGATGGCGCTTGCCCTCGCCTCGTATGCGGCGGGGTTGCGGGTCGAGGACTCCGCTCCGTTCGATGAGACCGATCCCAAGTTGCTCGGTCTCGGCAAGGATGGCCACGAGATCCGGCTTGAGGATGGTTCCCGGGGGGAGTTGGCGCGTTTCCGGGTGGGGCGTGCATCCGCTTGGAAGGCACGGCTCGGTGAGGACGGCATCGTGTTGCCGACGAGTTATGTTCGGATGCGCGGGCGGCAGCGGCGCGATCACATCTATGTGTGCGGGGGCGATCCCAACCCGTGGTTTGCGGATGGTTTCCGCTTGTTTCGCGATCATCATCCGTTCCGGTTCCAACCTGACGATGTCGAGCGCATCGAGCTACGGTCCGAGGCGGGTGAACTCACCTTGGGCCGTGCCTCCACCGGTTCCGCCTGGCGGATCGTCAAGCCATTGGATCTCGCCACCGACCCGATGGCGGTCGCGAAGCTTCTCCGTGGCATATCGGAACTGCGCGCGGACCGGGTTTCTGATCTTGCCGCGGGTGAAACGGCCGACTCGCAGGAAAGTCCGGGGATGATCCGCATCGGATTGTCGTCCTTCGGAGCCTCCGCGCCGACATGGTTCGAGGCCCGTCCGGTGGCATCGGACGCTGCGAATGGCGGAAAGGAGTATCGCGCGACGATTGGCGACCGTCCGGGTGTATTGTTCTGTTTGCCGGCGGTTTCCGTGCGTGGGGAGACGCCGCTCCCGGCCCTTCCGTTGACGGTGGCGGAATTGCGCGACAGCGTGCCGGCGCGCCTTCCGGTGGAGATGTTGCGCGGGATTTCGATCGAGCCGTCGACCCTGCCGCGCATCGTGCTCACGAGTCGGGACGGCGACGATTGGATGGTGGCGGCGGGAGGCGGGGCACCCGCACCCGCCAACCGAAGGAACCTCGCACGCTTGTTGCAGGCGGTGGGCGCCAACCGGGTGAGTTCGTTTGAAAGTGATGCCGCGACGGATCTCGCGCCGTGGCATCTGGATCATCCTTTCCTGAGGTTGCGTTTTGAGACTGCCGATTCCCGTGTGCTCGAATTGCGCTTCGGCATGGGAGGGGACGGTTCGCTATTCGCAAACCGCGCAGGCAGCCTCTCGGTGATGCGTTTGGATCCTGCAATCCTTTCCCGGATCGCGATGCACGGCTACGAATGGCGGCAGGAACTGCTTGGATGTGTCAACCGGGTCAATTTGGTGGGACTGGAGCGCGCCGCCGGCCGGGGGGCCGCGCGGATGATGGTCTATGATTTCCAACAGGAACGCTGGAGGCTTCCCGGGGGAGGGACTCTTGACGAGGACCTTGCCGAGGAAATGCTCGCAGGGCTGGAGAGCTTGGCCGCGGCCCGATGGTTGGCGGCGGACGATGCGGGGGCGCTCGCCGCGTTGGCCGATTCCGATGTCACCTTCCGGATCCGTGAGCGTGTGTATGACGACGACGGTGAATTCACCGGTTTTTCTGATCGGTTTCTCGAGTTGGCGCGCGCGGGCAGTTCCGGCCGCGGTCTTTGCTACGGGCGGCTGTCCTCCCTTGGGCATCCGTTCCTGATCGACGAGGAACGCTATCTCGCGGTCGCCATCGATCCCTTCCGCGGCGTGCAGGATGGCGGGGAAGGTGGTCCGGAGCAGGATCCACCCGAGTGAAGAGGAAACGAGGAGTGTGCCTGCCCTTGCCGCGCGGCTTCTCTCCGTTTCAGGGCTTCAAAGCACTCCGTTGGCGCAGTTGCATTCGCCTTCGCCCTTGAGCGCGTTGATCAGGTTGGTCAGCGACTTCATCGCCTGGCGCGGAACGCTTTCGTAGGTGCGCGAACCGATGTGCGGGGTGACCACGCAATTTGGCGCGGTCAGCAACGGGTGATCCGCGGGCGGCGGTTCCACATCGAGCACATCGGTGCCGTAGCCGCCGAGTTTCCCTGCGTGAAGCGCCTCCACCATGTCGGGGGTTTCCACGATCTCGCCGCGCGCGCAGTTGATCACCACCGCGCCGTCGCGCATGCGGGAGATCGATTCCTTGTTGATCAGGCCGCGGGTTTCCGCCGAAAGGTTGCAGTGGAGCGATACCACATCGGCCGAGCAGAGCACGTCGGCCATCGAGGGGCGGAGGTCCACCGCGTGCTCGCGAGCAAAGTCCTTGTCGGCGTAGGGATCGTAGGCGATCACAGGCATGCCGAAGGCCCTGGCGCGGACCGCCACTTCCTTGCCGATGCGGCCGAGCCCGATGATGCCCATGGTCTTGCCGAGGATCTCGTGACCGGTCAGGCGCTTCCATTCGCCGTTGCGTGCGGCTGCCGCGGTTTCGACGATCTTCTTGGTGATGCCGATGAGGAGGCCGAAGGTGTGTTCCGCCACGGTCGTGTGGTTCACGCCCGGGGTGAAAAGGACCGGCACCTTGAGTTCCTTGGTCGCCGGCAAATCAATCTTGTCGAGGCCGATCCCGTATTTCGAGATCACCCGCAGGCGCGGCAGGGACTTTTCCAGAACCGCACGCGTGATTGCGTCGTCGCCGCAGAGAAAAGCGTCGAAATCACCGGCGAGCTCGAGCATGCGGGCTTCGGTCAGCGGACCTCGTTCGCGGACGATTTCCCATCCTTGAGCGGCCAGGAGTTCGTGGTGCGGGCCCGGGGTATCTTGGAAACTGCAGGTGGTCAGGAGAATCTTCATGGCGGGAAGCCCGGATTTTCAGCACAGCCCGCCGCGGATGCAATCCCCGGTTTCCGCCGGGCCACGGGTCCCGCAAGCAGCGGGTGGACGAAACCCGCGCGTCCGCGTAAGGTGGGTCGTGCTTCCCTGGTTCGCAGACGGCCGGTTTCCCCTTTACCTCGCTCCAATGGCCGGAGTGACGGATCTGGTGTTCCGCAGTCTTTGCAAGGAAATGGGGGCCGATGTGATGGTGACCGAGTTCGTGTCCGCGGAAGGCATTTTGCAGGCGGATGCCCGCACCCGGAAATACACCGAGTTCACCGCTGAGCAGCGTCCGGTGGGTGTGCAACTGTTCGGTGCCGACGGGCGGAGGATGGGCGAGGCCGCCCGGCGGGTCATCGACTGGAAGCAACCGGATTTCATCGATATCAATTTCGGGTGTCCGGTCAACAAGGTGGTCGCGCGCAACGGGGGGTCCTCGCTGCTCCGGGACTGTCCGGTGCTCGAGTCGGTGGCGCGCGGAGTGGTGGACGCGGTTGGCGGAACGGTTCCGGTGACGGCGAAAATCCGCACGGGTTGGGACGCTGGGTCGGTCAATGCGGGTGAAGTGGCGGCCATCCTCGAAGACTGCGGGATTCGCGCGATCGCGGTCCATGGGCGCACGCGCGCCCAGGGCTACGGCGGCGAGGCCGATTGGGAGGTGATCGACCGGGTGGCGTGTCGTGTTTCGGTGCCGGTGATCGGCAACGGCGACATCAGCACACCTGCGGATGTGTTGCGCCGGAAAGAGGGCACGGCGGTGTCCGGCGTCATGATCGGGCGGGCGGCGATGCAGCATCCGTGGATTTTCCGCGAGTCCCGTCATCTTCTGGAGACCGGAGGGACTCTTCCGCCGGTGGATTTCAGCGAGCGCTGGGACCTCGTGCTCCGGCATTGCCGCATGGCGGTGGAGAGCGGCCGCTATGGAAACGAGAGGCAGACCCTCACCGCGATGAGGTCGCGTCTGATGGCCTACTGCAAGGGATTTCCCGGCGCGCGCGAACTGCGCCAGCGCCTGTGCCATGTCGTTGCGATCGAGGAGGTCGCCGGACTGGCGGCATGGTCCGCATCGCTTCCCGCCCCGGCCGGAGCCTGAGTGCCCGCCCGGGATTCGTCAGGAATCCGTTGCTTGCCGCGTGGCGAGCCGTTCGAACACCGCGGGCGGCACATAGCGCCGCACCGTGTCTTCCCATCCTGCGGGACCGATCAGGCTCTTGACCATGCTCGAGGACACCTCGGCGATATCGCGCGGCGGCATGAGAAACACCGTGGTGATCTCCGGGGCCATGTCGGCGTTGATCTGGCGCATGACCCGCTCGTATTCGTAATCGTGCGACGAGCGGATTCCGCGCAGCACATAGCGCGCGCCGACTTTGCGTGCGTAATCGACCAGGTACCGGTTGTCGAAATGGCTCAACTCCAGCCCCTCGTCGGCCCGCACCGAGGCGCGGAGGAGTTCCAACCGCTCGGCAACCGGGAACGAGTAGGACTTCGCCGGATTGTCGCCAATCGCAACGATCAGATGGTCGAACATCTCGCGTCCGCGCTCGATCATCCAAATGTGGCCGTTGGTCGGCGGATCGAAGGATCCCGCATAGACTGCCGTGCGCATGGGGGCTTTGTAGCGCGGGACCGCCGGTTGGGAAACGGCAAAAAGCACGGTACTGCGCATTTTGAGACGCGGATTTTGACATGGGCGGCGCCCCTTGCTATGGAACGGCAAGCGGCGCCCGTAGCTCAGCTGGATAGAGCATCCGCCTTCTAAGCGGACGGTCACTTGTTCGAATCAAGTCGGGCGCGCCATCGGACACGCCATGAACCCGACCCCGAAATCCGTCTCTCCGGGCTTGTTTCCCTCCGGCCTCGTCAAGGACGAGCTTGAGAAGGTCGAGACCATGATCCGCGCCCAGGTCCGCGACTTCGACCCGGCCATCGAGCCGTATGTTTCCTATGTGTGCAACACCTCCGGCAAGCGGATCCGGCCCGCGCTCGCGGCATTGGTGGGTGGTGCCGCCGGGCACCTGACCGCCGATCATGTGAAGCTGGGTGTCATTCTCGAACTCATCCACATGGCAACCTTGGTGCATGACGATATCATCGATGGCGCGGTCACGCGCCGGATGGTCCCCACCGCCAAGTGGGGCAATTCGTTGTCGGTCTTGCTCGGCGATGCATTGTTTTCCCATGCGTTGACCCTCGCCACCGATTTCGGCTGCATCGTCATCTGCCGCAAGGTGGGGGATGCCGCGCGGCAGGTGTGCCAAGGGGAGATCCTGCAGACCCAGCGGCGCTTCGATGCCGGTGTGACCAAGGACGAGTACCGCAGGATGGTGGCGATGAAGACCGGGGCGCTGTTTGCCGCAGCCACCGGTCTCGCCGCCCGGCTCGCGAAGCAGGACGGGGAATCCGAAGAGAGACTGTACGGCTACGGGATGAAACTCGGCACCGCTTACCAGATCTACGACGATTGCCTGGATCTGGTCGGTTCCGAAGCCGTGGTGGGCAAGACCCTCCGCACCGATTTGCTGAAGGGGAAACTGACGCTGCCGGTGCTCAACCTGCTTGAGTCCGCCGATCCCGCTGCGCGGCGCGACTTTCTGGAGCGCTTCACAAACCGGGATTTCACGGGAGAGACCGCTTGGACTTCCTTTGCCGGGCATGCGGCCGCGATGGATCGGGCGGTGGACGAGGCATGCGGATTGCTCGAAGGTTGCCGGAAGGACCTCGCGGGTCTCGCGGACACGCCTTACCTCGCGGCGTTGGAGCAGATCACGATGTATCTCGGCGACTTGCTCGGGCGTTGCCGGCCGTGAGCGGTCAGGCATGCAGCGGCCGCGCGGGCTTGCTGTTCCAGATTTCCGCCACGATCCGTTCCTGCTCTTGTTCCATTGCCTCGCGTTGTTCCGGTTCCTGGTCGTCGTATCCCGCGAGATGGAGCAGCCCGTGCACGAGATAGCGGAGGATCTCGCGCGTGAGAGGTTCGCCGTATTCCGTCGCATGGCGGTCGGCGACTTCCGCGCTGATCACGATTTCCCCGTGATGGAAGGTGATCACATCGGTGGGCCCCTCGATGTTCATGAAATCCCGATGGACCCGGTCGCTGGTCTCGTCGTCCACCAATGCCACTTCGACAAGATCAAGCGAGGAGAGCGGCGCATCGGGAAGGGAGCATTCCTCCAGCACGCGCGCGAGGGCGAGATTGGCGCTGTCCTCGAGTGCGGTGAGCCAGTTCTCCGGCACGGTGGTTTGTTCCTGATGGTTGGCGACGATCACTTGCGGTGGCATGGCGCGGAATGGGAAAGGGGATGGGGCGGGGCCCGGTCGCTCCGGACATGGCATGGGATACCTTGGAATCCCCCGTCCTGCAATCCGCGGAATCGCGGGGCTTGAGCAGCGGCCTGCGGTTCCGGGCCGAGGCGGCTCCTCACTCGGCGATTTCGACCCGCACGCCTATGGAGCGAAGGCCGGCCCGGATTTGCCCGGCGAGTTCCGCCGGACTGCGACCGTCGAACAGCAATGCCTGGTGGCGGAACGGCAAAGTCGTGAATTCGCCGTATGGCGCCCGGTTGCGGATGTCCTCGGCGACCTTCGCCATGAACGCGCGGAAGCGGGCACCGTCGCCGGCGCCGTCGAGATGGCTGAAGTAGTAGACAAGCAGCGCCGAGAGGGCGTAGAGCCTTCTCTGCGCCATGGGTTGCAGTGCCTCGCGGTGCCATGCTTCGTGCGAGAGACCCATGTGGCGTGCAAGGGATCCCAAGTTGTCCGGCACGCCTTGCTTCATCCGTCGTCCGATGTACTCCTTGAATGCGTTCTTGTGGCCGTCGGTGCGGAAAGTCCCGGCGCGGAAAGGAAGCATCGAGGTGTATTCGGCGGTGCCCTCGATGGCCCAGATCGGCATGCGCGGGATCTGCTCGTGCATCAACTGGTGGGTGATTTCGTGGACGAGTGTGTCGTTGCTGAAATTGCCGTCCCGGAACCATGATTTCCCGCGCTTTTCGAGGCCGAGGCTGGGGAAGGGGACCTTGAAGATCTTGTCCCCGGTCGAATAGACGCCCCCCGAGTTCTCCGGTCCTCCGTTGCGGATGTATTCGTCGCGGGTGGGATAAAGCGCCGCACGGTAACGCTCCTGCGGCGCGGGCGAACGGCAGTCGATGCTCCACGGCAGGACGCCCACCAGTTCCCTCGTTGCTTCGAAGGTGCGCGCGATCTCCTTCATGACCGACCCTGCGAGCTTCTCGCCCGAGCGGAATTCGAAGGAGGCGGTCTGATAGACGTAGGCAGCTCCCGCGGCATCCTCGGAGACGAGCTCGAGGGTGGCGAGGGACTCTGCACTCGCGGAAACGCGCTCGGGAACCGCAACCTCCGCGGCTGTCGTCCGGATCTCCTCAGCCGCGGATCCGTCGAGGCATGCGATCATGGGAAGCGCCGCCACACAAAGGCAGGGGAAACAAAGGAACCTGAGGGGTTTCATTGGCAAGCGAATCTTAATACCGGCCCCGCCCTGTCGCAATCCGCTTCGTCAGGATTTTCCCAGACGCTTGCGGAGCATGGCGGCCGCGTCTGAGGCTTCCTCGGCGCGGAACACCACCGCAAGGCCGAGATAGGCCGCCGCGGCGACCGCGATCGTTCCGCCCAACAACGACGCGCGGACGGGCAGGGCGAGGCTGCCGGGATCACCGAAGAACCAGTGCCCGGCGGCGAGACAAACGGCCGACATCGCCGCAATGCCGGGCAGCAAGCGGGACAGCGAGATGAGCAGGCCTTTGGTGTCGAGCCCGCCCGCGAGCCGGCGCATCGCGAGGTAGAGGATTATGAAATTGACCATGGCACTGATGCTGGTTGTGAGGGCGAGGAATTCATGTCCCCAGTGCATGACGAACACGAAGAACCCGTTGAGCGCGAGATTGACCAACAAGG
>CAZMUK010000020.1:0-7583 GCA_964569415.1 uncultured Luteolibacter sp.
TCTGTTCAACATCGTTGTCAACTATCCGGATGAGGAGGACGAGCGCGAGATCATCCGCCGCGTGACCAGTCCTGTTGATACCAAGGTATCGACCCTGCTCAACGCCCAGGACATCCTCCACATGCAGGGGGTGATCAAGCGCGTGCCGGTGGCCGATCATGTGATCGACTTCGCCGCGAGACTGGTGCGTGCGACCCGGCCCAAGACCGATGCGGCGCCGGACTTTGTGAAGGAAATGGTCGGATGGGGTGCGGGTCCGCGGGCGGGCATCAGTCTCGTCTCGGCGGCCAAGGCCCACGCGGTGTTGCGCGGGCGCTTTCACGCCACCACGGCCGATATCGCGGCGGTGGCCTCCCCGGTGCTCCGCCACCGCGTGATCACCACCTTCAATGCGGAGGCGGCGGGCGTGACCAGCGACGAGATCATCGCGCGCCTCGTCAAGACTTTCGCGCCGAAGGAGGAGTTGGCCGTCTGATCCTTCATGGCGGACCCCCTCAAACTCCCCGAGTGCATGCGGCTCCTCCCGGTGGAGTCGATGGGCATCCTCCGGCGTATGCAGTGGTACGCGCGCAAGCGCATGACCGGCACGCTCACGGGACGGCACACCTCGCCCGACAAGGGTTTCTCGGTCGAGTTCGCCGAGCACCGCCAATACACGCCCGGCGACGATCCCCGCAACCTCGACTGGCGCGTGATCGCCAAGAGCGACCGCAATGTGATCCGCCAGTACATCGAGGAAACGAACCTGCGCGCCACGATCGCGGTGGATGTCTCGGGATCAATGGCCTATGCGGGTGACGCAGCCGCCACGGTCGGGGGCCTGCGGCTCTCCAAACTCGAGTACGCCAAACACCTCGCGGCGGCTTTCGCCTATCTGTTTGTCCGGCAGGGCGACGCGGCCGGGTTGGTGACGTTCGATACGGAAAACAAGGCCTTTCTCCGCCCCGGCAGCCGTCCCAGTCAAGTCCGCCGGATTCTCGAGGAACTCCACACCACCATGCCCGGCGGGGACACCAAGCTCGCCGAGGTGCTCCACGAGGTGGCGGAACGCATCCCGCGCCGCGGACTGGTGGTGCTCATCAGCGACCTGTTCGACGATCCGGACAAGATCGTGGAGGCGTTGCACCACTTCGATTACCGCAGCCACGAACTGGTGGTGGTCCATGTGCTGGCCGAGGAGGAACTGACCTTTCCGTTCCGCAATTTCCAGCGTTTTCGTGACCTGGAGGGAGTGCGGCCCTTGCTGCGCATCGATCCGCAAGCGGTGCGATCCGCATATCTGGAGAAGATGCGTGCATTTATCAAATCGATGGAGTCGGTCTGCGGCAGGCTGCGGGCGACCTATGTGCCCGTGAACACCAAAACACCGCTGCAGGACACCCTGCTGCACTGCTTGGGAGGGAGGAGGTAGGGGATGCTTTTCCAAAACCCATGGCTGCTCGGCGGTCTGGTGCTCGCGGCCCTTCCCGTGATCATCCACCTCGTGCGGCGTCAGGCTGCCAAGCCGCTCGACTGGGGCGCGATGGCGTTCCTGTTCGACACGGTCGCGGCGCGGCGGCGGCGGATGGAGTGGGAGGATCTCTTGCTGATGGCGGCGCGCTGCCTGTTGCTCGCGCTCGGCGCGCTGGCGGTGGCGCGGCCTTTCCTGTCGCCGGATTCGCCGGTGCCTTGGATGATCGTGCTTCCCGCCGGCTTGCTTGGGATCGCACTGGCGGGAGCCTCCTTCGTCTTCGAGGGAAAACGCCAGCGCATGATCGCGCGGATCGCGGCGGGGGTGCTATTCGCGGCGGCGGCCCTGCTGGCGGTGTTCGAGAAGGTGTGGAACCTCCGGCGCTTCGAAAGCGGCGGGCGGCGGGATGTGGCACTGGTGCTCGACGCATCTTCTTCGATGGAGTTGAAGCGCAACGGCGTGCGGACATTCGATGCCGCGCTGGAGGAGGCGCGCCGGATCGTGGCGGAAGCACCGCGCGGCACTTCATTCACCATCGTGCTCGGGGGCCCGGCCCCGCAGGCGCTGGCAGGCAGTCCGCTGAGCCACCGCGCCGATGTGCTCGGCCTGCTTGAAGGCCTGCAACCGGTCGGCGGACCCTTCCGCGCCCACGAGGCCCTCGGCATGGCGACCTTGATCCTCTCGCAAGGGTCCAACACGAGCAAAGAAATCGTGGTGCTCACCGACTCCCAGCGGTCGGGCTGGCGCCTTGACGAACCATCCGCATGGAAAAGCCTGCAGACGGCTTGGAAATCCCTGCCCGCTCCGCCGAAACTGGTGGTCCGCGATTTCGGCACCCCCTCGCCCTACCGCAATATTTCGGTGTCGGATGTGGAAATGTCGCGCTCGATTGTCGGTACCGACCGCGAGCTGATGATCCGCGCCACAGTGACCAATGCGGGAAGCGAGGCGCTCGTGCCCGGCAAGATCCGCCTCGAAGTGGAAGGCGAACCAGTGGCGGAGTCTTCGGTGGGTCTGCTTTCCCCCGGTCAGAAACAGGTGGTGGAGTTCAGTCATCGTTTCAAAACCCGCGGGGCGATGGCGGCCGCGGTCACCGCCGAGGCCCAGGACGACTTGCCTGCCGACAACCGTGCCGAGGCAGTGATCAATGTGCGGGGCGGACTTCCGGTGCTGTTGGTCGACGGCAATGCGTCGGTCTCCTTTCCCGAGCGCGGGGCGGGCTACATGGCCCTGGCCCTCGCGCCGACCCCGGCCTTGATGCGGGGCGGCGGGATCGGCGACGGGAAGAAGGCGGAGGATTTCCTGATGGATCCGCGCGTGGTGGCGGCGGCGGAACTCCGCGAGTCGGATATTGCGGGTGCCTCCGTGATCGTGCTGGCGGATGTGCCCCGTCTGCCGGGCAACCTCGCGCGTCGGATCAGCGACCGGGTGGCATCCGGCGTCGGCCTGATCCTGATCGCGGGGCCGCGCGCCGAACCGGAGTTTTACAATGCGTGGGTCGGTTCCGAGGGACCGCTTTGCCCGGCGCAACTCCTGGAAACGAAAACCGATCCCAAGGGAGTTTCTCCCGCGGCGGCGACTTTTGCCCATGAGTCGCTGGCGCGTCTGGAAAAAGGCGGAGACCTGCCGTCCGCCGCCGTTCGCGTTTGGTGGAAGACCGGGGAACCGGTGAGAGAGGCGATGGTGGCCGCGGCCTTCGCCAATGGCGACGGATTCCTGACGACCCGCCCCTACGGCGAGGGTCGGGTGATGATGGCTTCCTGCGCGCTCGACTCGCGCAGCGGCAGTCTCCCGGCACGCCGGTCCTTCGTGCCGCTGATCCATGAACTGGTGATGTGGTCCACCGGCGGCGGCGTGAACCTCAACAGCACTTCCTCATCGGATCCGACCGTGCTGGTGAGCGCGAGCCGCGGGGGCCTGCTCGGCGAATATGTGATGTCGCGGGGCGGAGCCGGACGCAAGGGGGCGATGGTCCGCAGGGTGGATTCCACGATTGATTTCGACTGGGGCAACGGCGCTCCGCTTCCGCGGCAGGTGCCCGATGACTTCGCCGTGGTGTGGAAGGGCAACCTGCTGCCGCCCGCCGACGGATCCTACTCGTTCGAAGGGGAGGCCGATAACGAGCTGATGATGCTGGTCGACGGCCGCGAGTTGTTCACCACCGACAGCCTCGGCAAGGGCTCGGGCAGGGTGACTCTGGAGAAGGGCAAAGCGGTGTCGGTGGAGTTGCGCTACGAGGAGAAATACGGGCCCGCTTTTGTCCGCCTCTATTGGACCCCGCCCGGAGGTGTGCGCTCGATCGTGCCGTCGATGGTGCTGCTGCCGACCGGAGAGGGAGCGATGAAGGAGTTCGAGGCGACCGATCCCCACGGCAAGCCCCGCAAGGCGCTGCTTCGGGCCGGCCGCAACGGAACGGAACTGGCGGTGGAGGGGGCTGCGGTGCCGGGTGTCTACCGGATCCGTGCCGAGGGTGCGCTGGCGGGTTTCGTCGACTCCGGGGAGAAACAAGCAGTGCCGATCGCAGTCGCCCGTGACGGTGGCGAGAGCGTGTTCGATCCGGTGACGCCGACGGATATCGAAATGATGCGCGGCCATGTGGACCTGCTGCGGCCGGGTTCGGTGGCGGATGTGCTGTCGGTACTGCAAGGAAAGGGTTTCGGCCGCGGAATCTGGAAAATGGTGGCCTGTGCGGCGTTCGCTCTGTTGTTGCTCGAGAGCGCGCTGGCGCGCTGGGTCTCGAAGGCCCGCGGTGCGGCGGAGTCGGTGGAGGTGGAGTTCGGTCAAGTGCCTGCGGGAGGGGGTCGCCCGGCATGAGGCTGCATGCGATCAGGATTGCAGCGGTGCTCGCCGGAGTGCTTCTCCTGCTCTGGGGCCTTTCGCGCGTGCTGGTGCTCTCGCCGGGCATCCCGCTCTGGCTGGCGGCCGTGGTGTTCACCGCGGCGGTGGAATTGATCCTGTTCCTGTACCGCTACGAGGGATCGGCGGTGGATCCGAAACGCTCGCGCAGGATCCTCGCCCTGCGGCTCGCGGCGCTCGCGGTGCTCGGCTGGATTCTGCTCGAACCTGCGTGGGTCCGCGAGGTGAAACGCGAGCCACGCCGCAAAGTGGTGTTTGTGTACGACGAGTCGGAATCGATGAACCTCAAGGACGATGGCGCCGCGGACACCCGCATCGCGATCGGCCGCAAGGCGGTCAAGGACGCCAAGCTGGAGGAAACGCTCCGCGAGGCGGTGGATACCGTTTCGTTCAGCGCGGCACGGACCCTGCTCGACGATCCGGAAACGGCCGGCGAGGGATGGCGCGACACCACCGACATCGCCGGTTCGCTCGAATCGTTGCTCGAACGCGTTCCCTCCGATGAAATCGGCGGCGTGGTGATGGTCACCGACGGGCGGCACAACGGACCCGCCCCGATCGAGGACGCGGCGCGCCGCTTCGGCATCCTCGACGCTCCGATCGGCATCATTTCCGTGGGCAGCGACAAACCGCCCCGCGACGCGGCGGTTGTTTCGCTGGAGGCGCCCGATTCACTCTACGAGGGCGACCGCATGCGGGTGTTGGCCGATCTGAAATTCGACGGCCTTCGCGGCAAGAGCGCGAAGGTGGTGTTGCGGCAGGGAGCCAAGGAGCTGGATCAACGCACGCTCGCGATCCCCCAGGATTCGCACCGCGAGCAGGTCCGCTTTTCCTGCATGCCGGAGATCGGAAACAACGGGCAGTACGAGGTCGAGATCCTCGCCCTTGAAGGCGAGCGGTTCACGGACAACAATAGAGTGAAGTTCGAAACATCCGTCACCGATGCGCGCACCCATGTGCTGCTGGTCGACAACCATCCGCGCTGGGAGTTCCGCTACCTCCGCAACCTGTTCTACGGGCGCGACAAGTCCGTGCACCTGCAGTATGTGCTGCTCCAACCCGACCGCATCGAGGGACAGGTGGACCCGCCCGTTCCGGCATCGGCCTCGCGTCCCTTCGGCGACGCGCGGGCCACCCTGCTTCCGCAGACCGAGGAGGAATGGCGCAAGTTCGATGTGATCATTTTCGGCGACCTGCCTCCTCAAGCGATCGGCGAGGAGCAGTGGGGATGGATTTCCAAGAGCGTCCGGGAACGAGCCGCGATGCTGGTGATGATCGCGGGTCCCCGCCACTTTCCGCGTTTGATCGAATCGCAGGCGGGGAGGGATCTGGTCCCGGCCGAACTCGACTGGGACTCGACCCTTCCGATCGCGGCTCCGCCGAAACCATTCCGCTTTGCCCTCACGGCCGAGGGAATGCGCCACCCGGCGACTCGCCAAAGCTCCGGAACAAGCTCGAACGAGGAGATGTGGGCACAGTTTCCCGAAATCCAATGGCGCCATCCGGTGGTGTCGCTCAAGGAGGGCGCGGAACTGTTGCTCACTGCTGCCGAAGACGAGGAAGACCTCGGCCAAACGGGCAGCGCGGGAATGGACGCCGCCCTCGATGTGCTGGCGCAACGCCGCGAGCGCGAAATCCGCTCGGCCCTGCTGGTGACCCGCCAGACGGGCCGCGGCCGCGTGGCCCTGCTGCTCACCGACCGGATGTGGCGGCTTCGCGAGGGCGCAGGGGATGTGTTCCACCACCGGTTCTGGGGCAACTTGGTCCGCTGGGGCGCCGGCCCGATGCTGCGCGCCGGAGGACAGCGGGTGCGGCTCGGCACCGACCGCTTGGTCTACACACCCGACGAACGGCCCTTGGTGACCGCCCGCCTCCGCGACGCATCCCTCAACCCGGTCGAAGACCGAAAACTCACCGCGGAAGTCACCCGCAACGGCGAGAAAATCGCGTCGATGGAACTGCGGCCCTCGGAGGAGAAAAACGGACTCCACGAAGCGGCGCTGGATCCGTTCCGCGAACCCGGGAAATACGAGGTCCGGCTGAAGGGCAAGGAGGCGGAACGACTCACCGTTGAGGACGGCGGCAAGGAACCGATGGTTTCCTTCACGGTGGCCGGCTCGCGCGGCCCGGTCGAGACCGCCGAAACCACCCGGGACCCGAAGCGGATGGAGGCCATCGCCACCCTTTCCAATGGCAAAGTGGTGGCCCCCGCCGAAGCGGCATCCCTCGCCGCCCTGTTCCTCGGCGACCGCGAGGAACGCAAGGAGATCCGGGAGACGAGCCTCTGGGACAACCTCCCGGTCCTGCTGCTGCTGGTCTCCTTGCTCGGCTCCGAGTGGGTCTTGCGCCGCTCGGGCGGCCTGCCCTGAAACGAAGAACCCCGGAAATTTTCCTGTAAGATTCGCCTGGTTCAGACGATAATTCCTATCGGACACGAAGGGATTTGTCCCGAAAAGCTCCGAATCCTTTCCTGAAAAACCCCGACCCTGCCACCCCCCGAAACCCATGAGCGTCACCCTTCCCACACACCAGATCGAGCAACGGCTCTCCGCCGTCCGTTCCATCATCCGCCGCTCGCAACGCACGCGCGCCACCTTTTTCATCCTGACCACATTGATCGGCGGCATCCTGCTGCTGATGGCGGCGGACTTCGCCTTCGCCCCACTTCCCGCGGCCGCGCGCTGGATACTCACCGCGCTCTGGCTCGCCGGGGTCGTGCTGGTCGCCCGCATCGCGATCTCCCCGCTCCGCAAGGAAATTTCCCTGGTGCGGGTGGCCCGCTGGATCGAGGGACGCCACCCGGAAATGGAGGAACGCCTCAGCAGCGTACTCCAGTTGTCCAACGCCTCGGGCTCGGTATCCCGCGAACTGCTCGACGAACTGGCGAAGGCCGCCGGTGGCGACATCGTGTCGGTGAACGCCGCCGCCGAAGTCCGCTCGGCCCGCACGAAACGCCAGTGGAAGATCCCCGCGCTGGGGGCATTCGGCCTGCTGGTCCTCTGCCTCGTGATCTGGCCGCGCGAGTCCTCGCGACTGCTGCTGCGCGCGGTGGCACCCTTTTCAAACGCAGGCAACGCGGGCGCCTCAAGCTTCCAGGTGCAACCGGGAAATGTGGAACTCTTCGAAGGCGGGCGACTGGAGCTTTCCTTCACCTCGTCGAAGCCTCTCGCCACTGCGGAAGTCTGGCTCCGCTCGGATAGCGGCACGGAAACCGTCCAACAGGCGGTGAAAACCGGCGACGGGTTCACCTTCACGCTCGATCCGGTGAAGGAAACAG
>CAZMUK010000020.1:7593-30884 GCA_964569415.1 uncultured Luteolibacter sp.
CAAGTGCGCGCGGGCCGCGATCAAAGCGACACTTTCAAGGCCACGGTGCTACCCCGTCCGGTGGTGGGCAAGGCGCTGGCGACTCTCCACTATCCCGCCTACACGGGCCTCGCGGCGACAGAGGTGGATGCAAAGGAAGGCGTGGAGGCCGTGCAGGGCACCGCAGTGGCACTGCGCGCAGTGATCGATTCCCAAGTGGATGAAGGCTGGGTGGAATACAAAGGGACCCCTCTCGGCGAAGCGGAGTTGTCCCGCGATTCGTCGGGAAGCGTTGCCTCGTTCCGTTGGACTCCCCTGGCCGAGGGAACCGCGGACGCGGCCCTCTTGCTCGCCCGCGGACGCGCGCCGCGCATCGAGGTGCTGCGCTTTCCGGTCACCCTCACGCAGGACCGGGCCCCGGAGGTGACGCTGACCTTCCCGACCACCGATTCGCTGCGGGTGCGGCCGGAGGAAATCGTCCCGGTCCGTTACGGAATCACCGAGGATTTCGGACTCTCGGCGGTGCTGCTCGAGGTGCAGGCAAACGGAAGAGTCCAGTCCTACCCGCAACCGCTCCCGGTCGCGGATGGCAGCAGCGAGCCACGCATCTTCCGCGGAAACGCGCCCCTCACGGTCGCGAAACTCGTCCGCGACTTTCCGCAAACCAAGGAGTTCGAAGTCCGGATCGCGGCCAGCGACAACCGGCCCGCAGAGTTCGGCGGACCAAGCTCAGGCCAGTCGCCATGGTTCCGCTTGTCGGTCGATGAACTCGCCGATTCCCTCGTCCGCGCGGAACTGAAAAACTTGGAAGACCGCGCCGAGCGGGTGCTGGCGAAGGTCATCCGCGACACACGCCAAGCGGAAATGGAAGTGGAGGCGCTGAAGGGATCCTTGCTGGCACCAAAACCGCCCGATGACTCGGTGGCGAAACTCGGCGAAACAGCCGCCAAACTCGCGAGGGCGTCCTCCGCGGCGGACCGCCTCGCCAAGGAGTTGGGCGCCAGCCTGCACTCCTCGAAACAACCGCGCGTGGCTGCGGCTGCTCAAAAAATCGATGAAGCCCGCAAGGCCCTCGAGGACACACCACTGCAAGAACAAGTGGCCGGGCGCAACGAGCGGATCGCCCAAGCGGAGGCTGCGATGAACCTGGCCCTTGCCGACCTCGTGAAGGCCAGCGACGAAATGGCGGAGGATCGCAAGTCCGCGGAGGATGCGGTGGCGTTGCAGGAACTGGCCGACCGCCAGAAGCTCCTTGCGGAACTCGCCGCGGCGAATGCGGAGGATCCGGACGGGAAATGGAAAGAGGAGCAGCAGCGACTCGCCGATGAACTGGCCCGCGAGGCGGATGCGAACCGGCCTGCATCGCAACGGCTGCGGGATGAGGCCCGCAAGGCGCGCGAGTTGTCGGCGCAAGCCGCCGCGATGGCGGACTCCCAACGCGAGCTCGCCAACGAGGAACGCAAGCAGTCCGCGCCCGGAGCCGAACAGAAGGCAGGGCTGAAGGACCGCCAGCAAGAGGAGGCGGAAAAGGCCCGGGAACTCGCCGGAAAGGTCGGCGAAGTTTCTCCGCGCTCCTCCGATCCCAAGGCGGCGGATGCCGCAAAGGATGCCGCAAAGGATGCGGCGAAGAAGGCGGATGAGGCGGTGAAGACGCCGTCCGGCAAAGAGGCGGCCGATCTCAACGAGACGGCGGCGGCCAAGATGGAGGATGCTTCCAAAAACCTCTCGGAAGTCGCCAGCCAACTCGACAAAGCCGCGACCGAAGTCGCGAAAAGGGAGGAGCAAGTGGCCAAACAAGAGGCGGAACTCAAAGAGCGGCAGGAGGAACTCGTGAAGCGGGCCGATGAAGCCAGGAAACTTGCCGCCGAGGCCAAGCAGATGGCCGGCGCACAACGGGATCTGGCTGAGCAGGCCGAGCAGGTGGCCGCCACCCCGGCACAGCGCGAACAAACCAAACGCGGGCAACAACAGCAGTCGCAGGAAGCGAAGGAACTCGCGGATGATGTCGCTGAACTGACCGGTAAAACGACCGAGGCGCAGGATCCCGCGCAGCAGCAGGAAAAGGCCTTCACGAACGCTGAGAAGGCGGCGCGCGAGGCGGCTGCAGAGGCGGATGCCGCGGCCAAGGAGTACGACCTGCAGCAGTCGGCCGCCCGGAACAAGGAC
This sequence comes from uncultured Luteolibacter sp., assembly GCA_964569415.1. Taxonomy (GTDB): domain Bacteria; phylum Verrucomicrobiota; class Verrucomicrobiia; order Verrucomicrobiales; family Akkermansiaceae; genus Luteolibacter. The sequence continues at coordinate 9,739 of CAZMUK010000020.1, forward strand.
GCCGCCGCAAAGCTCGAGGAAACCGCGCGCGAACTCGAGAAGTCGGCACAACGGGCGATGAACGAGGCTGCAGAATTGGCCGCCAAGCCGCTTCAGGAGCAGGCCGAGAAGGCCGAGGCCCTCGCGGAAAAGGCGAAGCGAATGGCCGAGGAACAACGCGCTCTGGCCGGCGAGGATCCGGCGTCCCAAGACCCGGCCCGGCAGGCGGAGGCCCAAGCCGAACAACAAGAGCAGGCACAGGAGGCCCGCAAAATAGCCGATGAGGTCGCGGCGATGAATGAGCAAAAGCCGCAACCCGGCACCGAACAAGCGGAGAAGTCGGCAAACGAGGCGGCACAAAAAGCCGCGGAGGCAGCGCAATCCTCCGGCGAAGAACAACGGAAACGCAACGAAGAGGCCGCCGCCGCCATGGAGAAAACGGCGTCCGACCTCGCCAAGGCGGCGGATGAACTCAAACAGCAGGCACAAAACGCGGCCGCGCAGGGAAAACAGGAGTTGGCCAATCAGGATGACGCACCCGGCCAGGGCGAACCCCAAGGCCCGAGCCAAGAGGAGGAGATGAAAAGGATGGCACAACAGGCCATGAAAGGGATGAGCGCGCAAGAGGCGGCACAAAAGGCGGCGGAGGAAGCGGCACAGGCCGAGCAAGCCGCGCAGAAGGCCTCTCAATCCGCACAAGAGGCAACAAAACAATCGGCCCAGCAGGCCCAGCAAGCAGCCGAACAAGCGGCCAAACAAGCCCAACAAGCCGCCCAGCAAGCACAACAGGCATCGCAGGAAGCCAAGGCAAAGGCCGATCAAGCCAAACAACAAGCCGCCCAGCAACAAGGCCAGCAACAGGCCAACCAGGCGGCACAGCGCGCGGAGCAGGAGGCGCGCAACGCGGAGGAGAGCGAGCAGGCCGCGCAGGAAGCAGGTCAGGCCGCGGAACTGGCGCAGCAAGCGGCGGATCAATCGAAGCAAGCGGCGCAACAGGCTGAGCAATCCCAGGATGCGGGGCAATCCGCGCAGAAGTCCCAGCAGGCACAACAGGCCGCGCAACAGGCCCAACAAGCTGCGCAGATGGCCCAGCAGGCCGCCCAAAAGGCGGAAGGCCAACAACCGGGCGAAGCCGGGCAGCAGCAAGCCCAACAGGCGGCGCAGGAAGCGGCACGCCAAGCGGCGCAGCAGGCCCAACAACAAGCAGCCCAAGCCCAGACACAGGCTGCGGCCGCCGAGGCGCAGGCGCAAAAGGCACAGGCCTTCGCACAGGCCGCACAACAAATGGCCCAGCAGGCTTCCCAAAACGCGCAGAAAGCGGCACAGGGGGCCAAGACGCCGGGCCAACAGGCCAAGGTCCGGCAGATGGCGCAAACCGCCCAGGCGGCCCAGCAGATGGCCCAACAGGCGGCCAGCCAGGCGGAAGCGGCCATGGAGCAGGCGGAGTCGGCGGATTCCTACGCGCAGGAGGCAGAGGAGCAGTCGATGCAGACCGAGGCGTCCGCGGAGGGCGCGATGGCCGATCCGATGGCGGCGGCGGCCGAGGCGGCTGAAAATGCGGCCGATGCGCAGAGCGCGGATGTGGCCTCGCAGGAGGCGGCGGCCGCGGCACAGGCGCTGCAAGAGGCTGCACAGCAGGCACAACAGCAACTCGGCAGCCAAGGGATGCCCCAGCCGGGGCAACCGGAACAACCGGGGCAGGAAGGAATGGATCAGAATGGGGACCCGAAGGACAATCCACGCAAGGCCCAAGGAGGACCGGAAATGCCCACGGAACTCGCGAAGCTCGGAATCAGCGCCGAGGACTGGGAACAAATCCGCAACGGAACCGCAAAACATCAGGGCGCACGCGAAGCCGATGGAGTGCCCCCGGAATACCGCGCCTTGGTGACCCAGTACTTCGAGTCGCTCAGCGGCGGCGGCAAGGACGGGAAAGCAACCGCGAACCCACGATGAGAATGAAAACACGCCTCCTGCTAGCCGGGCTCTGCTTGTTCGCGAACACGGCAGTCGCCCAGAACCTCGAGGAGATGGATCCGGTGTACGCGCGCTGGAAAGACCGGGTGGAACCCGCGATCGACAGGGCGCTCGATTACCTCGCGCGCGCCCAGGAACCGGACGGGTCCTTCCCCGAGCGGTACGGCAAATCAACAGGCATCCCTTCGCTGGTCGGCATGGCGTTTCTTTCGAAAGGCCATACCGCGCTGGAGGGTCCCTACGCAGGCACCCTCAACCGCTGCGTGGACTATGTGATCGCCAATGTGGCAGAGGACGGAATCCTCAACAAACACGGCGCCGGCAGCGGGCCGATGTACGCCCACACGATTTCCACCCTGTTCCTCTCGGAAATCAGCGGCATGGTCGACGAGAAGCGCCAAAAGGAAATCGACCGCGTGCTTCCCACGGTGCTCAAGGTGATCCTCGAGGCTCAGGCGGTGAGGAAGACCGGGAAAAACGCGAGCCATGCGGGAGGCTGGCGGTACCGCAAGGGATCGGTGGATTCCGACACTTCCTGCAGCGGTTGGGCGCTCATGGCCCTCCGCTCGGCGAAGCTCAATGGCGCGGCGGTTCCCGACGAGGCGGTCGACAAGGCCGTGGCCTACCTGAAGCGCCAGTGGGTCCCGGAAACCGGTGGGTTTCGCTACCAACCGGGCCGACAATCCAGCATCACGCTTACCGGCATGGGCATTCTCTGCCTCGAATTGTGCGGCGAGCACGGCAGCCGCGAGACCCTCAAAGCGGCCGAGTTTCTCCGCAACACCTACCGGCAGCTTCCCAAACAGCTTTGGCGGTACTACGGCAATTACTACAATGCCCAAGCCCTGTTCCAGATCGGCGGCAGCCTCTGGGAAGAATACGCCGACTGGATGTACTCGACCTTCCTCAGCCAACAACGCGTGGACGGGTGCTGGATCTCCGGGGAAGTGGGGCCGATCTACAGCACTGCGATGATGACCCTGGCCTTCACCGTTCCCTGCCGACAGTTGCCGATCTACCAACGCGACGAGTCGGTCGACGAAAACTGACCGGGCTGCGCCTGCAGGCGCATTCCGCGACAATCGGCAACGGGTGGCCCGAATGGTCTGTCATTCCCGGTGATGTGGTGCGGCACCTGTCCAAGGCGGCGCGAATCACAAGGGACGGGTGTAGGTGTCACAACGGTTGTGCCACCCTTTTTCCCAGCGACGCTCCCCGCGCGAGGGAGGGGCGTTGGCGATCCTCCGGGAAAGCACCCGCTTGGCGGCCGCCGCAAACTCCGCTGAAGCCGCCGGCCCGGCGGGGACCTCCCTCATGTCGCCGAGAACCTGCAACAAGCCCCAGCCCCTGCCTTGGTAGCGTTCGGTCGGCGAGACGCCCTCGCCTTTGAAGTTCACATAGTCGATCAGCGCATACGTGCCTTGGGCCGACGCAGCGACCTTGCGGTGGTTGGCCTCGATCCGCTTGCGCTCGGAACGCGGCGCCGCTGCGAGTATCCGCGGCAAGGCCTGCCGGGAGCGGGCGATGATGAAGTCGGTCTGCAACACCACATTGGCGGCCAACCACTCGCGCAGGGACTTCATGGATGCGCCGGCAAACTCGCGCTGGAATGCGGCCCGCGTGGTCCAAGGGCTGTGGCGCCCTCGGGCCACGCGCGGCGGAACAGCTCCCCGGGCGACGGCAAATTCCACGAACCGCGGCCAACTTTCCTCGAACGGCCCCCGGAATCCCTGCGGATACCATATGAAATGACCGATGCCCAGAGACGGAAACTCCTCACCGGCATTCCACGCGGTAAGTCCGGCAATCGTTCCGCCGCACTCGTTCTTCCAAATCCTCATGCCGATGGCCTTCTTCGACGCATCGCTCAACGCATCGCCAAACGCGGCAACACGGCAAGGAAACATCACGCACAGAACCAAAACCCCGGCCCCAAGGACAGCTTGCATGCCCGCTGCCTACAGATACGCTCCGCCGTGAACAAGCCCGCAGACCATGAACACGATCCCTTGGAAAGAAATCCTCTCCTTCACCCCGGCCGACCTGACCAAGCTCTTCCTCAGCGCGGCCGTGATCGTGGTCGTGCAGAAGGTCCAGCTTTTCAGTGATCGACTTTCCGCCCTCTTGATCGCCCTGCCCCTGACCTCGCTGGTGGCGATGTGCTGGATGGCGGGATCGGGACAGGGGCCGCAGAGGATCGCCAACCACGCGGAGGGGACATTCTGGTTCGTGCTCCCCACCTTGCCGATGTTCCTGATCCTGCCATGGATGCTTCGCCATGGCTGGGGATTTGTCCCCTCGTTGCTGGCCAACTGCTTGATCACCGCAGCCCTGTTCTGGGCGATGGTGGCGCTCCTGCGGCGTTTCGGGCTGGATCTGATGCCGAAATAGCCACGGATACCGCCCGACCGGGGCATCTTCCCGCAGATTGGGCTTGTCAGCGCCGCGGAAATCTGGTTCATCGGCCGGCCAGCCTGTTTCCCGACAGGGAGCAATCACCCGCAACCCATTCCCGTCCATCCGATGTCCGCGCGTCCCGACAACGTCATTCCGTTCGAGGAAGCGCCACCGGCCCCCCGTTTCCCCGGCTCTCCCATGAAAAGCGACCTCCTCGAAAAGGCCTCCGAAGTCGTCCCCGATCCGCTCGTCCTCATCAATCTGGTTTCCCAACGGGTGAGGCAACTCAACAGCGGTCGCTCCCCGCTCATTCCCTTCCGCCCTGGCATGGGTGTGGCGGACATCGCGCTGACGGAGATCATCGAAGGAAAGATCCGGCTCGTGGAAAAGGCGGAGGCCTGAGCCACCCGCCACCCAGATGAGCCAGGAGATCGCCACCAACCGGAAAGCCGGTCGCGACTACCACATCCTGGAGAAGTTCGAGGCCGGCATCGAGCTCAAGGGCACGGAGGTGAAATCCATCCGCGCGGGCAAGGTGAATGTGGCCGATGCCTTCGCACGGATCGAAGGCGGACAGGTCATGCTGCACGGTTGCGATATCCAGCCTTGGCAGACCGCCGCGGAATGGGCGAACCATCCGCCGCGCCGGCCGCGCCGCCTGCTCCTCCACAAGCGCGAGATCCTGCGGTTGACCGCAGCCACCGCGATCAAGGGCTGCTCGCTACCGCTGCTGCGAATGTACTGGAAACATCGCCGCGTGAAGGTGGAGATCGGAGTTGGTAAAGGGAAAACCCATTCGGACCAGCGCGAAGACCTCAAAAAGAAGGTGGAACTCCGCGAGGCCAACCGCGAGATGGCGCGCTTCAACAAGCGCTGACCGCGGCCTCAATCCTCGGGATGCACCACCGGTTCGGGCGCGTCTTCCTTCGGCCTGGCAGGGGAGGGCGGGGGAGTCGCCACGATCCCCGCGGCGCCCGGTGAACCAGGGGCGGGACCCGCAGTGGCCTTGAACTCGTTCTGCGATGGCAAAGTGGTCATGTCCGGCAAGCGAAGCCCGTCGGACTCACCCACGGGCCCGACGGGCGGCACCATGGGATCGATCGGCGCCGCTCGTTCCGCATTGCGCTTGGCAACCTTCGGTTCGGCAACCGCGACAGCCTTGGGTGCCTCGCACCCGAAACCTGCCACCGCGAGCAAGGCGATGCCACCGCGGCACCACGGGAAATTCAACGAAATGCGGAACCCGTCCATCGATGGGAAAAGCAAAGCGCCCGGAACCCGGGAAGGCAAGGCCGCCGCATCGCGAAACGCCCGATTCGTGATTGCCCGGCATCCCTGCCCGCGCAAGCCTCGGCCCGATGCGGATTCTGTCGGCCGAATTCACCAAGGGTGCGCGCTCCCTCGCGGAGTGTCCGGACGGGAACCTGCCCGAAATCGCCCTGATCGGGCGTTCCAATGTGGGCAAGTCATCGCTCGTCAACCTGCTCACCCGGCGCAAGGACCTCGCAAGGGTATCGGCCACACCGGGCAAGACGCGCGAGATCAATTTCTTCAGGATCAACCACGCGTGGCACCTCGTTGATCTCCCGGGCTACGGCTTCGCCCGGGGCTTGCGCGACAACCCGCTGGCCCTCAGCCAACTCGCGGGATCCTACCTCGCCGGACGCGAGACGCTCCGGCTCGTGCTTGCGCTCATCGACTCCCGCCACCCGCCACAGGCGATCGATCTGGATTTCTGCGAATGGCTCCACACCACGGGCAAACCCTTCGTCCTCGTCTTCACGAAATCCGACAAACAATCGCCCGCACGCACCGGTGCGAACATCGCACTGTTCCAGGAGGCGGTGCACCCGCGCCTCGGATTCGCCACCCTTCCGGAGGCCCTGCCGTGCTCGTCCACTCACCGCAGCGGACACGACCGTGTGCTGTCGGCCATCTCGCGCGCGCTGGGGGAGTGAAGCAGGCCAAGGCGGCATTGCCCGCACTCAACGCGCCGGAAAACGGGTCGAAATCCCGCTTCCATCCAGAATGCCGGCCAACCGCCCGGGATTCCGCCCGCTGGCGATATGGGCCTCGATGCCGTATCCCACCGCGAGACGCACCGCCTCGAGTTTGGAGGCCATGCCGCCCATCGAAAACCGGCCTTTGTCCGCACGCACATGGCGGAACACGGCATCGATGTCGTTTACCTCCGGGATCACGCTTCCCGTCGCGGGATCGATCAACCCGTCGGCACCGGTGAGAAACACCACGCGCGCCGCACCCGCCAACTGCGCCACCCGCACCGAGAGCATGTCGTTGTCACCAAACTTCAATTCGTCCACCGCGACCGAGTCATTCTCATTGATCACAGGAAGGATGTTCCTCTCCGCGAGCAACCTCCCCAAGGTGGCGGACACGCACTCGGAACGCTCCGGAGTGGCGAGATCGGAAGCAGTCAGAAGAACCTGCGCGGTGGTGATGCCGAAATGCCCGAACAGGGCACCATAGGTTTCCATCAGGCGCGCCTGCCCCACCGCCGCACAAGCCTGCCTCGTGGCCGTGTCGGCTGGGTACTCCGACAACCCGAAGGCGGAAATCCCGGAGCCCACCGCACCGGACGAAACAAACAGACAGCGCCGTCCCGCGAGCATGAGCCCCGCAATGGCCGTGACCAAATGAACCAGCGCAGCCCGGTCCAGACCGCCATCCGCGGCGCGCGTCAGCACCCCCGTGCCGGCCTTGATGACCGTCAAGCCCCCTTCCTCCATGGTTCCGTCACGCATCCGGGCGATCCCTACACGCGCGGGAATACGGATGCCAGTCCAATCACGCACGAACACCCGTGCCCACACTGCTGGGAAAACATCGGAACCGACGACTTTTTCACCGTTTTGCACCGAAGGATTTTCGCTTGTTTCCCGGGATCAACTGTCGAAAATAGTATTTACAAAGATTAATCTTTGGTATAGGCTTCGCCCATGGATTCGGACATCGAACAGCTCAGAACGCGCCTTGCGAAGCTCGGTTTGAAGCAACCGCGCAGGTGGCTTGCAGGCCAGACCGGTTACAAGGAGAACTCCATTCGCCAGTACATGGGACCGAAGGGGAAAGTCACCGGCAAGTTCATACGGGAGTCGATACAAGTGATCGAGAAGGAGGAAGCGCGGCAACGCGCGGAGAATCCCGATGCGCCGCCATGGAACATTCTTTTCTCCTCACACGAGGAGTTCCGTCTCGCGGATCGCGCCAGCCGTGTCGTGAAGGCTCCCACGCTGGAGGCTTTCTGCCGCAACGCGATTTTGAAACGCGCGGATGAAATCCTCGGCGCGAAGAAATCACGCGGCGGCGGCAAGGTGCGCTTCTGATCCAGAAGCGCACGGCGGAGGATCCGCTTGCAGACCCATCCACCGACAAGCCGCCGCGAAGGCGTGCCGACAACCCTCGGCGCCGTTCCGGTCGTGGCACCGGCGGTCGCTGTGACACGCTTCTTGGTTGGGAACTGCATCGCCGGCCGATGCAGCCGGTTTGCGTGAGCGGCATTGCGCGGATTCGGCGCGCAGTGCCTCGGAAAACCGGCCGCTCCCCGGCCCGGGCTTGATTCCCTCAAGACCCGCGCCACGATCTCCTCATGGATGGATCCCTGCTTCCCGCGGTCCTCAGCGCCCTGCTCTTCGGTTTCTGGCTGTTGGAACTTGCCTCCACACTCCTGAACCTAAGCGCCTTTCCGCCCCACACCCCGGCTGCACCGGCAGGAACGACGGAAGCCGCCGAGCTCGACCGCACCCGCGAATACCACATCGCCCACTCGAAGGCGGGACTGCTGCAATCAGCCGCGACCCTCGGTGCCTTGCTTGCCTTCTGGCACGCCGGCGGCTTCCCCTGGCTCGACCAATGGTGCCGCTCCATCACCCATGGTCCCGTGTCGGCCGGCCTGCTGTTCCTGTCGGTCCTGTTCCTTGCAGGTCAAACCCTGTCGCTCCCCTTCGATATCCACGATACCTTCGTCATCGAAAACCGTTTCGGTTTCAACCGCTCGACCCCGCGCACCTTCGTTCTCGACCGCATCCGCATCCTCGCGCTCGCCGCCGCGCTCGGCCTTCCCCTGACGGCCGCGGTGTTGTGGATCCTCACCCATGTCCCGCACGCATGGCTTTGGGCATGGCTGCTCATGGTCGTGTTCCAAATCGCCATGGTCTCCCTCGCCCCAACCCTCATCCTGCCGCTCTTCAACCGCTTTTCGCCGATGCCGGAAGGCTCGTTGAAAAAGGGAATCGAGTCCCTGGCCCGCCGCTGCGGCTTCCCGCTGCAAGGGGTCTTTGTGATCGACGGCTCGAAGCGGTCGACCAAGGCAAACGCGTTCTTCACCGGCATCGGCCGCCACAAACGCATCGCACTCTACGATACCCTCATGGAGAAATGCAGCGAACCGGAACTGCTCGCGATCCTCGCCCACGAGATCGGGCACTTCCGCAAAGGCCATGTCCGCAAGGCCCTTGCCCTCTCCATCATCCACACCGGCCTGCTTTGCTTCGTGCTTGGCCTCGTGACCGATCCCGCCAGCCCGTTGGCCCGCGCGCTTGCCGCCGCGTTCGGATGGGAAACAGTCTCCGCTCACGCGGGCCTCACGGTGTTCGCAATCCTGCTCGGCCCGGTGTCGGTGCTTGCAGGGATCGCCACAAACGCGTGGTCGCGCCGCAACGAGTACGAGGCCGACTCCTATGCGGCGGAGGCCACCGGCGGAGCGCAGGCGCTCGCATCGGCGCTCGGAAAACTCCACGCCGATCACCTGGCGCATCCTTGCCCCGCGCAATGCAAGGTCTGGCTGGATTACTCGCACCCTCCCTTGCCCCAACGACTCGCCGCTCTCGGCATCCACGGTCCGCTGCCATCGGCCCCGATCAACGGAGGTCCCACAGCGCCTTGAGAAAAATCCCCCGCACGCGCGATCGCGATACCTTCACCCGCGAACGCAAGGAAACAACTCCCGCGGATTCCACCAACGCAAGCGTCTCAAGCCCGATCCTCGCGGGAAGCGCCGAGGCAAGACGCAGGCGCAGCGGCAAGAGGTCCCGCGCATACCCCTCGCCACAGCGCAGGCAATCGGCCGCCCGAACCACCCACCGCGAACGCGCCACCATGAGCTGCTCCTCGTCGCGCGGATCGGAAACGGGAAGATAACATCGCCCCGCCGCAAGGTCCTCGGGCAGATCGCGGAGAATGTTTACCAACTGAAGGCCCTTGCCGTACTCCCGGCCCCTCGCGAGCAAGTCCCCGCCGTCCGCCAGGGAAAATCCAGACCCCATCGTGAGAAACCCCAAGCGGGTCCAGAACTCACCCACACACCCTGCCACCCGCCACGCGTAGTCTTCCAACTCAGCGGCGTCGGCCAATACCACCGGACTCTCCGAACCCGCCGCTCCAAATCTCGTGAGGTCCCCGCGCTGACCGCCCACAATGATGCCCACCACCTCGCGCACCAACCCGGCCTCGGCATCCGGCAATGCGCTCAAGAACCCGAACACCCGATCCAATCCTTCCAACAAGCGCGCCTCGGCGGGCGTTTGCGCCATCCGCGACCAAGCCCGGAAATCCCCGGCTCCCATCTCACCATCCAAGCAGACCCTGAACCGGTCCAGGGCCCCAAGCCTCTCCACGAGATCCGCGCCATGCGCGTCAGCAAGACTGTCGCTGGCCCGCGCCAACAGATACCCGACCGATGCCGCACGCCTCATCGGCCGGGGCAACATCCGCAATATCAGTAAAAACGACCGGGAAACCCCTGCCAGCACGGATGAAAACTCCCGATCCTCCACGAACCCAGCCAACCAGCCTGCCCACCGCTTGGCAACGCCCCGGACAGACCCAAAACCCCTGGAAAACCAAGGGAGGTCAAATTTTTGTTCGGGCGAACATCTTTTTTCTTGCAAGTCCGGGTCCCGAAGGAAAGGATCACCGCGTCAACACACCCCACCCACCTATGCCAGCGAAAACCACTGCCGAAGAACAACCCGCCAACGAGAAACTCCTCGAAGCCCGCAAGCGCAACCTCGATCTCGCGATCTCCCACATCCAAAAGGAATTCGGAGAGTCCGCCATCATGCGCCTCGGCGACGACCGCTGCGTGGATGTGGATGTGATCCCCACCGGCAACCTGCTCATCGACCGCGCCCTGGGAGTAGGCGGCTTCCCCCGCGGACGGATCGTGGAAATCTACGGCCCGGAATCCTCCGGCAAGACCACCCTCACCCTCACCGCCATCGCCCAAGCCCAAAAGCGCGGCGGACTCGCGGCCTTCATCGATGTCGAACACGCGCTCGACCCGCAATATGCCCGCAAACTCGGAGTCAATCTCGATGACCTCCTGATCTCCCAACCCTCGTCGGGCGAGGAAGCCCTCCAGATCTGCGAGGCTCTGGTTCGCTCAAACGCGATCGATGTGATCGTGGTCGATTCTGTGGCCGCTCTCGTCACGAAACAAGAACTCGACGGCGAAATCGGCGACTCCACGGTCGGCGCCCAGGCCCGCTTGATGAGCGCCGCAATGCGCAAACTCACAGCCCTGATCTCCAAGGCCCGCACGGTCTGCATCTTCACCAACCAAATCCGCGAAAAAATCGGCGTAATGTTCGGCAACCCGGAAACCACTCCCGGCGGACGCGCCCTCAAGTTCTTCGCCTCGGTCCGCCTGGACATCCGCCGCATCGGCGCGATCAAGACCACCGACGGCACGGTCACCGGCAACCGCACGAAACTCAAAATCGTGAAAAACAAGGTGGCCCCGCCCTTCGCCGAAGCGGAGTTCGATATCATGTACAACGAGGGAATCTCGTCGACCGGTTCCCTTCTCGACCTGGCCCTGGAAATGGAAATCATCCAGAAACGGGGCTCGTGGTTCTCCTACAACGGCAACCAACTCGCCCAAGGCCGCGATGCCGCAAAGGACCTGCTCAAGGCCGACCCAAACCTCTACACGGAGATCGAAGCGAAAGTGAAGGAAGGCCTCGACCGCAAGAAAGCAAAGTAAGGAGAGGGGACGGGCGAGCGGGGAAATTCCGCCTCGCGCGCCCATCAGCCCTCGGCCCTCAGGGAAAAGTCGGCTGCAGTGGCGGCAACGGAGGCGGTGGCGGCAGGAGCCGCATCAGGTCGGCTTCCGTCGCAGGACGGGTGTCGACGACTCTCCGAGGGGAATTCGTGGGGGGCAAATCCGGGGAAGTCGCAATCACCGGGGCACCCGTGGCACCGAAGGGGGCATGCTTGCGCGGCGCATGGGTGATTTCCACCGGCGTGCCTACCTCCACCTGTCCGAACAGGACCGGTACAAAATCCTTGGGAATCCGAATGCACCCGTGCGAGGCCGGCTTGCCGGGCTCGGGGATCGGCCCGCCATGCATGCCGATCCCGTACGAGGTGAGCCGCATCCAATACGGCATCGGCGCGGGAACATATACCATGCCCTTGGGAATTTTCTGCCCGGCCTTGGCATCCTTGTCGACAATGTTGCCGAACTCGTCCTCGATCCATCCGTAGCGGTTCGAGTACTTGTCGACGATCTTTTCCATGATCCGGTACCTGCCGTCACGGGTTCCGTGCCCCTCCTTGCCGGTGGCGACATAGCACCACCCGATGTAACGCCCTCCGCGCTCGAACTCCGCAATCTGGTCGGCAAGGCTGATCCGGATTGTGACCTTGCCGGGTCCGCCGTCATCCCGCCACTCGTGAAGGACACGATGCGAGGACACGGGCCGGCGCTGCGGCGCTTCGCCGACACAGGACATGAGGGAAAATCCCGCCAAAAGCGGGGCCACCAGTCGCAGGATCCGAAACGCAGGGTTCATGCTGTCTCACAAAGGCCAACGGCCTGGGCCTTATGCTCCCCGGATGGCAGGGTCAAGCCCCGGACACAAGAGCACCGGAAAATCACACCAAAAACAGGGATTTTCCGGCTTCCCTTGCCAGACCACCCGCCCGGGTCTATCTGAAGAGCGCCTATGGTCCGCTTCCGAATGTTCGGCATCCCGGTGGAGGTTCAACCATTTTTCTGGGTCACACTTGCCCTTATCGGGGGAGCGCTTCAGGCACGCGATCCGGAATCGTTGCTGAAACTCGCCCTGTTCTTGATCGCCGGCTTCGTGTCGATCCTGATCCACGAACTCGGCCACGCCCTGATGGTGCGCTCGTTCAAGGGGGAGTGCTCGATCACCCTGCAGGCCTTCGGCGGCTATGTGGCGCACCGGATCCCGCGCTCCCGCCGCCTGCAAAGTTTCCTGGTCACCGCCGGCGGACCCGCCCTCCAAATCCTCGCCGGCCTGCTGGTCGGGGCCGCCTACTGGTTCCTGCCGATCGACCGGCCGCTGTTCGAATATTTCCTGAAAACCTTTGCCGCGGTCAGCATCATCTGGGCGGTTCTCAATCTGCTGCCGATCCTTCCGCTCGACGGCGGACACCTGATGGATGCCCTGCTCGGCCCTCAACGGATCCGCATCACCCTGTGGGTCTCCATCCTCTGCGCCGTGGGCATCGCCGTCCTGGCAATCTGGAACCGGATGACCCTGCTCGCCATATTCACCGCCTTCTTCGCCTGGCAGTCGTGGAAGTCGCTCGGCGAACTCCCGCGCCGCTGAGCTTGCTGCTCCGGCGCAAGGCCCGGGCAAAGAAGCGCCCGGAATGAATGCCCGAAAAAAAGAAACGCCCGGCTCCCATGCAGGAACCGGGCGCCTCGGTTGGAAGTCGATTTACTTCGAGGACGGAGCCGGTGCCGGAGCAGTGGCCGGAGCAGTGTTCGGGCAGCACGAGGCGGCAAGCAGAGCGGCAGCCGCGGCGGCGAGGGCGATCTTGGTGATGTTCATGGTGTCGTTTCGGTTGGTTGTTGTTGGTTTGACCGGGCCGAACGCGGTGCGAACCGACCCTCGGGGCTGATAAGTAGCAGCCTGCCCGATCATGGCAAGCCCGGAATCGCGTGGTTTTTTCGCGCCCCCGAACGCCCGGAAACCACGGGAAAAGCCGCCCCTGCCCACATCGGTTGGTCCGGGATCATTCCCGCTATCCATGCCCGGAACCTCGCGGGGGCGGGTTGTGGTTGACCCCGCCACAGCCCCCGCCTATCGGATGCCCGGCCATGAGCGAATTGACCAGAACGGCCTACGGAACCTGGAGCGGCGGGCGCTTCATGCACTTCGGGGAAACCCTCGACGAAAACCGCTTCATCGCTTGCATCCGCACCGCCTTCGACTCGGGCATCCGCACCTTCGTGACATCGGATGTCTACGGCAACGGCAAGGCCGACGAACTGCTCGGCAACGCCCTCGCCGGCATCCCGCGGGAGGACTACCGCCTCGTGGGCATGATCGGCCACGATTTCTATCAGGGCCAGCGCCAAGGAGCCCGCGGCTACCCGCGCTTTACGGACCCCGCACTGCGCGGGCCAGAGGGATATGCGGAGTTCGTCCGCATGGCTGCCTCACGGGAACTGGAACGATGCGGCACCGACCATTTCGACCTACTGATGCTGCACAATCCCGACGAAACCGGCTACACTCACCCGGCCGTATGGGATGCAATGGCAGCGGCGCGCGATGACGGCCTCACTCGCTCGCTCGGAATCGCACCCGGACCCGCCAACGGGTTCTCGCTCGATCTTGTCTCCGCCTTCGAACGCTTCGGCGACAGGATCGATTGGGCGATGCTCATCCTCAACCCGCTGGAACCGTGGCCGACCTGCAAGGTGCTGCCGGCCTGCGCGAATCACGGCGTGAAGGTGATCACACGAGTGGTCGATCACGGCGGAATTTTCCACGGCGATCTCGCAAGACCCGGACACATGTTCAAACCCGGCGACCACCGCACCTACCGCCCCGAGGGCTGGGTCGGACACGGGTTGGAAAAGGCGTCGCGCATGCTGCCGATCGCGGAATCCCACGGACTCACCCCGCTGCAGTTCGCCGCTGTCTGGAACCTGAGCCTCCCCGCCGTGGAATGCGCAGTACCGACTTTCATCCAAGAGGCCGGCGAGGACGCGCGCCCGATCGAGGAAACAATCCGCGAGTTCGCCGCACTGCCCGCCTTGAAACTCTCGGCCGCGGAAATCGAAGCCGTGAGAAAAATCGGCGACAACACCGGTTGCATGAACCTCAAAGGCGCCAGTGCCCGCCACCAAACGAGCGAACGACCGGACGAATGGCCGATGCGCGAGGATCTCCTCGCGGTGGCCGAACGCCATGGACTCGGCAGCGATTGGTGACCCGCCCACCGACCCCCGCCGAACCCTCACCACACGATGGCCGACTTCACTCCCTTCGCATCAAAGATGCTCTCCGCGGGAGCTTCGGAGGCCGCGATCCACTCCTTCCGCCGGAACTACGAGGCCCTCGTCGCCGAGGAAACGGGACTGATCCCGGAACCCGGAATCTCCCCCATGGAAGCCCTGCCGGAACTCGCACAAATCCACCCCTCGCTCGCGGCTGATGAGGCACTCTCCGCGCGCTGCGTGGTCATCAAACTCAACGGCGGACTCGGCACAGGCATGGGCCTCCAAGGTCCGAAAAGCCTGCTGCCCGTCCGCGACGGGCTGACCTTCCTCGACCTGATCGTCCGCCAGGTGCGCTCGCTGCACAGACACACCGGCACCCGCCTCCTGCTGATGAACAGCTTCAGCACCAGCACCGCCACGATGGAGCACCTCCGGCGCTATCAGGACGAGGGACTCGCCAACCCGGCCGCCGTGGAATTGATGCAAAACAGGGTTCCGAAAATCGACGCCGCCACACTCGCACCTCTCGACTGGCCAACGGACCGGTCACTCGAATGGTGCCCCCCCGGCCATGGCGACCTCTACCCGGCCCTCGCCGGCAGCGGTTGGCTCGATCGACTCCTCGCCGAAGGCATCCGCTACGCGTTCGTCTCGAACTCCGACAACCTCGGCGCCGTGCCGGATCCCACCCTGCTCGGTTACTTCGCACAATCGGACGCCCCGTTCCTCATGGAGGTGACACGGCGCACCGCCGCCGATCGCAAGGGCGGACACCTCGCGCGCCGGATCGAGGACGGCCGCCTGCTGCTTCGCGAGGTGGCACAATGCCCCGATGAGGATCTCGGTGCTTTCCAAGACATCGAACGACACCGCTACTTCAATACCAACAGCCTTTGGCTGCGGCTCGACTTGCTCAAACAACACATGGATCACTGCTCGGGGGTGCTGCCGCTGCCGATGATCCGCAACCGCAAGACCGCCGATCCGCGCAACCCGGACTCACCCGCGGTCTATCAACTGGAAACCGCCATGGGTGCCGCCATCGAATGCTTCGAGGGCGCCACCGCGATCGAAGTGCCCCGCAGCCGCTTCGCACCGGTGAAAACCACGGCCGACCTCCTCGCGCTCCGATCGGACGCCTACGAGGTGACTCCCGAAGGCCAGGTGCGGCTCCACCCTTCCCGCAAGGGACAACCACCCGTGGTGTCTCTCTCCGCGGAATACAAACTCGCCGACTCTCTCGATGCACTCGGCGTACCCGGGCTGCGTGATTGCACCTCGCTCGAGCTGCAGGGTCTCCTCCACTTCCCGCCGGACGTGGTCCTTTCCGGCACCGTGTCTTTCACGAATGCCGATCCCCATCGCAAGGAAGTCCCGCCAGGGACCTACCGCGACCGGAAAATCCTCCTTTGATTCGTGAAAATCAGCCCGATCTCGAATTTTTCGCAACGAGACTCTTGCGTTTCTCCCGCCGGCTGACTACTCCCCGCCCGCCATGGCCAGCATCGGTTCCTTCGAATTCCCCGCAAGCGGCTTCCGGGCTGCGGTGTTCGATCTCGACGGCACGCTCGTCGACTCCATGCCCCAACACTTCGAGGCATGGTGCGAGGCCCTCTCGATCCATGGCGCAAGCGGCATCTTCAAGGAGGATGTCTTCTTCGCAATGGGCGGACGACCGACGGTCGACATCGTCGCTGAACTCAACGACGAGTACGACCTGCGGCTCAATCCGGAATCGGTCGCTCTCGCGAAACGGGAGGCATTCCTCAAGCGACTCCCGGAAATCACTCTCATCGATGAAGTGGCTTCCTTCGCGGAATCCCTTCGCGGAAAAGTACCCATGGCCATCGCGAGCGGCGGAACCCGCATGGCGGTGGAACGGATCCTGAAAGCCATGAACATCTCGGACTGGTTCGACGAGGTGCTTACCTGCGATGATGTGCCGGAGGGGAAACCGTCCCCGGCGGTGTTTCTCAAGGCCGCGGAACTTCTCGGAGTCGCTCCGGCATCCTGCCTCGCCCTCGACGACGCACCGGCCGGCATCCTCGCCGCCCAACTCGCCGGAATGCAGGTGATCGCCGTGCCCTCGCCGCTGCTCTCCTCGCGCTGAAAACCCGGGTCAGCGACGCGAGGCCTCGCGAATCCGCGCCACGGCCTCGTCCAGACGCTTGCGCGCCGCAGCCAAGTCCACCTCAAGCCCGCGGATCCGCTCATCGCGCCCGGCAAGGGCCTTCTCCCACTCGGCAACCTTGCGCCGCGCCTCCTCGAGATCGGCCGTGAGCCTGCGTGCCACCTCTTCGCCGGCGGCCTTGCCGCGACCCGCCTCCTCAAGAGCCCTGCCGCCCTCCTCGAGCGACTCCTTGAGCAAAGCAATATCGCGCTCCAACGCCGCTTGCCGCCGCACGGCCTCCGCCACCCGCTCGTCCGCGGCCACCACCGCCGCACGCAAAGAAACCGCATCACGCCGCAAGCCCTGCTCGCGAAGCCATTGCGCCACCACCAAACCGATCAACAGCACACAGCCGACGGCATTCAGCACGGGAAGAATTCTCGCCTTCATTCGTCCCGGGTCTCGAAGGAAACATGCTCCACCCCGGCGGCCTTGACCGCATCCAGCACACCGAGCACCTGCCGGTGCCTTGCCTCCTCGTCGGCGGAAATCATCACCCGGGTGTCGGGGGAAACCCGGGCGGCCTCGAGCCTCGCGGTGATTTCCGAAGGAGTGACCACCACACCTTCCCATGTCATCACCCCGCGCGCGTCAATCGCGATTTGGAACGGCGGCTCCTTGGCAACGGCCTGCGCCGTCGAGGCCTCCGGAAGATCCAGCGGCACCCTCTTCAT
Source organism: uncultured Luteolibacter sp. (assembly GCA_964569415.1). Classification (GTDB taxonomy): domain Bacteria; phylum Verrucomicrobiota; class Verrucomicrobiia; order Verrucomicrobiales; family Akkermansiaceae; genus Luteolibacter. The sequence continues at coordinate 27,164 of CAZMUK010000020.1, forward strand.
ATGGGTCATGCTCAGACTCACCAACATGAAGGCAGCCAGCAGGAAAAACATGATGTCGATCAACGGAATGATCTCGATCCGGGCTTCGTCGCCCTCCTCGCCGGACCGGTTCTGGAGTTGCACGGGCACGGGTTCAGCGCTTGCGAAGCTCCTCGGCGAACGCGGCAAGGTCGCACCCGTGCGCCTTGGCGGATCCGACAAGCAACTCGGAATGGTTGATCCATCTTTCGAGCGATCCGCGCAGCGATGAAACAAGCTTGCGGAAGAAATTGTACGGCAGCAGGCAGAGGATCGCGATGGCGATGCCGGCAGCCGTCGCGATCAACGCCTCGGCAATCCCGCCGGATACCTTGGCGGCGGCAAGTTGCTCGTCGCCGACAAAGCGGAACGACCCCATGATCCCCACTACGGTTCCGAACAAGCCAAGCAAGGGCGCCAGCGTGATCATGGTGCTGATCACCCACATCCTCGACTCTGCCTTCTCAATCAGCCGCGTGGCATGCAACTGCATGGCCGCGAGTTGGGAGGTATCGGCATGACGAACCCCTTCGGCCAGATTCGCCAGATACGGATCCCGGGAACCCTCTGCCAGACGCAATACCTCGTCGAATTGCCCCGTGCCCAATGCCTGCCTCGCCCGTTCCTGCCCGCCCGCATCGTTTCGCCCGCGGAACCGCAACCACCACACGGCGCGATCGAGAACGACACACAGGGAAAGGAAAAACACCGCAAGAATCGGCCACATGACCCATCCGCCTTCACGGAAGGTCTCGACCACCAGATTTCCCAAAACAGGATTCATCATCGCTCAGCGGAGCCGGAAGGTGATGGGCCGCCGGGTCTTGAGCAAGCCTCCTGGCGGAAATTTCCACCTGCGCACGGTGCGCAAGGCCTCGCTGTCCAAGGAGGACCAGCCCGAGGACTTGCCGACCCGGGCCATGACCACCCGGCCATCACTGCCAATCATGAACTCTACCAGCACCGTCCCTTGCTGACCGAGCCGCCGGGCCTCCCGCGGATACACCGGCGCGGGCATCCGCCCGGCCGCCAAACGCGCCCCGGCCGACATGCCTCCACCATCAGAGGTGCCGGAGGCAACTCCCGAACCACCGCTCCTGGCAGATCCGGGCCTGCGCGCACCCCCCTCGCGCGGACGCTGCGAGGTATTCCCGGTCGGCCGCGCGGTGGAACCCGTGGACCGCTTCGTCGCCTTCGGATCCTTTCGGGGACTCGGTTCCGGAGGAAGCTCGGGAACCTCGGGCAAGGGCACATCCTCCACGCCGGCAGCCAATTCAGGAGGGGAGGGTAACGGCACGGACGCCGGAACCACCGGCCTCTCCTCACCGGCTGAACCCGTCCCCGCCGGCAAGTCAACCGCTCCAATCTCGAACGCAGGATCCTCGAGCACCACCACCGCCTCGGATGCATCCACAGCCTGCCGGCCTTCGCTCTCCGGCCGCGCCCACCAAGCGACTGCACCAAAACCAACCACAATGACCCACCCACCCAAGGTGGCGATGTTCAGGGCGTGGAGAAAGGGGGAACCCATCGACGCAAAGGTGCTGGAAACGGCGCGGCACCCTAAACCCCGGAAACCGACCTGACAACCCTCCGGACTCCCCGGATCCGGGTCACGACTGATCGGAATCGGGACGCCCCCGGAAACTCTCAACGCCTCCAGTCCCGCGGTCTCGGTCTCCAGGTCGACTTCGGCAATTCGTCGTCGAACTCGGACCTCTGTTCGAGGCCGGAAAGCATTCGCTTCAACTCCTCGGCCTCGGCGAGCAAACGGAACAACTCCTCACCCGGCAAGCCCGGTTCCCTCAAGGCCGCCTTCACTGCCGCGTCCCGCTTTTGCAACACCAGACCCGAAAGGCGGGCCAAGGCCTGCTCGGCATCGGCGATGCCCGTACCCTCCGGCGCCCCCGTCATGGAGTCATCGGCAAGAGCAAGCCGATCGGCATCAGGCAAGGTCGCCAGGTAGGCGTTGACCGATGCCGGCACCGCGGGATCCGGAGCCGCGGCGAGAATCCCTTCAAGCAGGGGAATCCCTTCGACCCACCCCGCGGCCTCGTGCAATGACTCGAACTGCTCCCCGAGAAAATGCTGTGCCTCCGGGGAATGCAGGGCAAGTTGACAAAGATACGCCACCAACCGGTGTACGGGAGTGGGACCCGCCGCATCCGATTCACCACTTTCCATCGCACCGCTTTGTGCCCCCGCTCGCGCAGCCGCCGCAATCCGCTGCTTGGAGTTTTTCTTTCGCAATCCCTCCACGGCCTGACGCAAGGAAGCTGCCGATGTCTGAAGCCGGGCCGCGACGATGTTGATCCGGTTCTCACGCTCGGCGAAATCGCCCATCAATGACAACAAACCGGCGCAATCCTTGAGCACCGTGGCGCGCCCTGCCGCGTCGCCCAGCAAGCCGTCCGATGCCGCACGGGAAAGTTTGAATTCGAAAAAATCCTCCGCCGCAGTCACCCGCGCGCGAAACGCATCCGGTCCCCCTGCTTTCAGCAGAGAATCGGGATCCTCGCCATCGGGCATCGCCACCACCCGCACCGCCAAACCTTCCGGCGCCAACTCCCGGAACACCCGTTCGGTCGCCGCCAGACCCGCGCGATCCGCATCGTAACAAACCGTCACTCCCGTCGTATACCTTCGCAACAGAGACGCGTGCTCGCGCGTCAGGGCCGTGCCCAATGGCGCCACGGCATGCGCCAATCCGTGACGGTGGCACGCAATCACATCCAACTGACCCTCACAGAGCAGGACCGATTTCTCCGCGAGAATCGGTTTGCGTGCCCGATCAAGCGCGAACAGCACCCGCGACTTGCGGAAAAGAACCGTCTCCGGGGAATTCACATACTTTCCGCTGTTCGGATCCTCACGCAACTGCCTTCCGCTGAAGGCGATCACATCGCCGATCTCGTTGCGCACCGGGAACATCAAGCGATCCCGAAAACGAACGCGGATCCCTGATGAGGCAACTCCGTCCTCCTTGAGATAGCAGATTCCAGAGTCCACCAGTTCCCTGCCCGAGAATCCCTTGGCCCTTGCCCAATCGAGAAACTCCCTCGTCTGTTCCGGCATCCAGCCGATGCTCCATTCCACCGCGGTTCCCCTTCCGTAGCCGCGCTGCTTCAGGTACTCCCGCGCGTGCTCCGCGCCCGGAGACTGCATGAGGCGATCGTGGAAAAAAGCGGATGCCTCGCGGTGCAGGTCGAGCAACCTGCCCTTGCTCCGGCGCGTCCGTTCGGCTGCGGGATCGGAGGCCTCCTCACGGATCACTACACCGGCCCGTTGCGCCAGCTTTCGCACGGCATCCACGAATGGAAGATTCTCGTAGTCGCGCACGAAACTGATCGCGTCCCCTCCTTTTCCGCAGCCGAAACAGTGGAACGACTGCCGGGCCGGGTTGACATAAAAGGAGGGGGTTTTCTCGTTGTGGAACGGGCAACAGGTGCGGAACTGCGCCGCCGCCCGTTTCAACGGCACATAGGACTGAACCAAATCGACGATGTCGGTGGCCGCAAGAACCTGCTCAATGCTTTCCTTGGGAATTTGGGACACAGCAATCTGCCCAACACCCTATCGGACTCAACCCCCGGCAACAACCCTCAACCCAAATTTCTTATAGAGGGACAGACCCTTCATCAAGTTTTTCCTTGCCTTTTGCCCTCCGTTTCCCCATTTTCGGCCCGTGCGACGGGCGCGGTGG
>CAZMUK010000021.1:0-4459 GCA_964569415.1 uncultured Luteolibacter sp.
CATGGACTTCAAGCTCTGCGGCACCTCCGCGGGGGTGACGGGTTACCAACTAGACCTCAAGCTGCCCGGACTGCCGCTCGCAATCCTCGAGGAAGCGGTGCGCATCGCCAAGGACGCCCGCGGCCTCGTGCTCGCCAAGATGGCCGAGGCGATCTCCGGCCCGGCCGAACTCAGCCCGCACGCCCCGCGCATCGTGTCGCTGAAGATCCCCGCCGACCGCATCGGCGAACTGATCGGACCCGGCGGCAAAAACATCAAGGGCATCCAGGCCGAGTCCGGTGCCGAGATCAACATCGAGGACGACGGCACGGTCCACATCTACGCGTCCAAACAACAGGGACTCGACCGCGCCAAGGAAATGATCGACCGCATGTTCGCCGAGATCGAGGTGGGCAAGACCTACACCGGCAAGGTGGTGTCGGTCACCGCCTTCGGCGCCTTCATGGAAGTGCTGCCCGGCAAGGACGGCCTCATCCACATCTCCGAACTCGCCGAAGGCCGCACCGAGAAAGTGGAGGATGTCGTCAAGAAGGGCGACCTCGTCACCGCCAAGTGCCTCGGCGTGGATGAAAGGGGCAAGGTGAAGATGTCCCGCCGCGCCTGGTTGCGCGAACAAAAGGCCTCCGAAGCCGAAACCGCCAACGCGGAATAACGGCCCCATCCGGCGGATCGTCCAGACGGTCCGCCGGACGGGAGAGGTGTCTTGTGGTGGGCGAGGGCGCCTTGCCCCTCGCCCCTTCCGCTTTGTGGAGCCGGGGAGCCTCAATGCCTCTTCCATTCGCGTGATTCGCGATCTCGATTTCGATGGTCATCCGCAGCGCCTCAGACCATCTTCGTTTCCCCCGAGCACCATTCTCCCTTTGTGTTCTTTGCGGTTTCCTCCTGCTCTTTTTCCTCTTCTCTGCCTCGTCCCTGATTCCCCGGGAATTTCCGCATGTCCCTTGACAGGGTTATCGTCTCCGGATTGACTTCTCCGCGCCGTTTTTCGGACGGATTCACCGCTATGAAAGCCACCAAAGCATGTCTTGCCGCCGTTTTGTCGAACATCGGGTTGGGTGTCTTGCCGCTTTGGGGTGGCGGCGTGGTTTCCAACGGCAGCTACGGACCTCTCGTTCATGCGGGGTATTCACCGATTGATTTGGATGCGGTGGCTCCCGACGGGGTGCTGCATTGCACCACGATTCATGTTCAGCCCGGAACGGTGCTCGGTTTCGTGAAAAACAACCTGGACACGCCGGTCTTCCTCGCCGCCACAGGGGATGTCTTGATCGAGGGAACGATTCAAGTGAATGGCAAGGATTACTATGCAGATGCGGGCCCGGGAGGGAACTCGGGCGGGCCTTCCAATGGGGAGCAAAGCTTGCCGGGCCATGGTCCTGCTGGCGGGCAGGGAGGGGGACCTACTATCTACATTCCACCACCAGTAACCGGAAACGCGGGCGGAGGCGGAGGCATGGCAACTGCGGGAGCCACTGCGACGGAACGCACCGGACCGCTTCCGGGCCTCGGTGGTCCAGCAGTCGTCAGACCAGTGCTCACACCGGGAGTTTCCGGGGGAGGGGGCTCTGGGGGAGGTTCGGGTAGTGGCGCTATCATCAACAATGTCCTGATCGAGGGCGGCGCGGGCGGCGGCGGTGGCGGCGCGATCCAGATCTCCACTCCGGGTGTCGTGACCATCACGGGAACGATTTCCGCCAACGGGGGCCACGGGGCATCGGGCTACGGAAACGGCCTGACCCAAAGCACCGGGCCCGGCGGCGGCGGATCCGGAGGCAACATCGAAATTTATGCCGGTCGCTTGGTTCTCGGCAGCACTGCCCTGATCCAGGCCCGGGGTGGCGCAGGCGGAGGGTACGGATCGGAAACAGTCTCGTTCGATCCCTTCTTCTATTCAAGCAAGGCAAACGGAGGGGCAGGCTATCTGTTCCTTGAGGCAGACCAACTGGAACTCGATCCCATCGCAGGGATTGATGCCATCGCGAACATCTTTCCCACCCTCGGAATCCGCAAGAACGGCGCCCAAGTGGTGGTGCATTGGCCCATGCCGGCCCCGCGCTACTTCCTTCAGGAGTCGGCCGATCTCTCGACAGGCAGTTGGGCCGATGTGACGACTCCTGCCACGCTCGTGGGCTCCGAGAACCAAGTGAGCGTTGCTCCGGTCGGCAAGCGCTTCTACCGCTTGATCCAGCGCTGATTCGAGACGCGCTCGATGCGAGCAAGGGGCTTGGTCGTCCCGAGTGGCGCAGCGGATGGTTCGGTTCGTTGTACGGCTGGCCGAATGCCGTCTCGATCAGGACGAGTGGCCATCACCTGTTCGTTCGCTCCGAACCGCGGCGCGACCGTCTCCGCAAAGTGGTCGTGAATCTGGCCGCTTGTCATGGAATTGGACCTCAGCTGCTCCGCCGACCCGCGAAATCGATCAAACAGGGCACCAAGCTGAATCCCGGCAACCAGCAGACACCCGGCGAACTCGTTTGTCTCTTGTTCCGATATGTATTTGATGCCACCATGGCCTGCCGTGTATCTGGCCAAATAAGATGCCCGCGGAAGATCCCGGCTGAGGAAATGGTGAGCGCCTCTTCGGCGGAATTTGTGTGAGCAGGGCGGTTCGGGAAGGCCTCCGAGGTCACGATACGGAATGAGTTTGAACACCCCGAAGGTGCGTAGCCAAAGCCACGGGAACGCGAGACGCGCGCCTTGCCCCGCACATTGGCGAAGCGCCGGAGCGGCAGGAAACGACCGCCCTTGGCCTTCACGCGCGTAATTCGTCGTGAATGCGGCCGCTACGGCCACAGCACAGGCAGCATTCGCTTGCAGCGCAGGTCGGCGTTGGGATCGAAATCGATGCTGGGTTCTGCGGCATCCGGGGTGTGACGGATGTTTTCAATGAAAAACCGACAAGGTAATGCACCCGGCGGATCAGTGTCTTGAGGGCGAATTGAATGGCGGTGGCGGGGTTGTCTGTTGTCTTCAAACTCCAGCCGACGCCCGCCGCCGCCATTCGCCTGCCCGAGTGTCCTGACATACCCGATTCGGGAATACCGAATGGTTGTGCCGCGCGAAATCCATGGCGGGACCCCGGCGCTTCCCACAGCCCCTTGACAGCAGCGAGGAGCGAGCAACTCCAGGCAACCGACACAGGTCATTCACGCCGCAAAACAAACGAATTGCGCTGAAGAACCATCAAATGACAGGGCGTGGCACCAATCCGTTCGGGTCTGGAGCTAAGCCCGTCATCTCAAGCCAATTCGATGCTTATCTTGTCGCGTCTTGAATGTGTCCGCCGACTGCGCCGACATCACCTCCGAAGCCACTGACAGTACGACAGCCCGATCCGATCAATGCCAAAAGCGCGGTGGTCAAAACTAGAATGGTGGTGCGTATGTTGTTTGATTTCATGTCGTTGGATTGTGGATTCTCCACCCACCAAGTTTGCCCCGGAAAGTTCTTGATGCCATGGGGAGAAACCCTACCCGTTTTAAAGGGGGGCTCAGGCATGCGTGATGCCTGTCGTAATGGCATAGCGGGTGAGGCTTGCGGTGTTGGGGATGCCGAGTTTCCCCATCAGGCTTCCACGATGTTTTTCGACCGTTTTGATGCTGATGCCGAGTGCCGCTGCGGTTTGTTTGTTGGAGTTGCCTCCGACAACGCACTGGAGCACCTCAATTTCACGGCAAGTGAGCTTTGTTGGATATTGGTTGCCGATTGCCGTGTCATTTTGCTGGGGACGGAGTCGGGCAGAACCTCCCGAAATGGACGGTATGTGAACCCTGTGACCCTGCTGAACCTTGCGGATCAGCCCCCGCAGGGCAGTCACGGAATGCTGTTTGGGAAAAAATCCCGCAGCGCCGGCATGGATGGCGCTCCGGGCATGCACATCATCGGAGTGTGCGGTAAGAACGATGATTTTGGTCTCGGGCAGGAATTTCAGCATGCGGGGGATGGTTTCCAATCCATTGCCCCTTGGCATTTCGACATCCATGAGCACCACATCGGGAGACAGTTCGATGGCAAGCGCGAGTGCCTCGCGGCCGTCTGACGCTTCGCCGATCACCGCGAAATCCGCCTCGCTCTCAAGCAGGCGACGCAGCCCTTCCCGAACGATAATGTGATCCTCGACCAGCAGAAGATTGGTTCGCCTCATGAGGGAATGACGAGGGCATCCCCGAGTAAAACAAGATCCATGAGTGCGGAGCGGCAAGGAAGCGATTCCGAAGTTTCCGCTCCCTTAGTTCGTGACCTCTTGCAGCGCGGAAGAATGCGGGCAGGGCCCTCTGCGAAATGGCGTTTTCGCGACATCCCCGCGATTTCCCGCCGCCGGAGGGCCGCCTCGTCGATGAATGCCGGTTGTCGACCCAACCGAGGCCGAAAAAGGCGGCCAACCGCTCCTGCGGCCCGATCCTTTGGCAATATCCTCCTCGGAATCACCGAGAGCGATGTGGTCGGGGCGGCGGGATTC
>CAZMUK010000021.1:4559-18089 GCA_964569415.1 uncultured Luteolibacter sp.
GAACCCACGGCCTCTTCGTCCCGAACGAAGCGCGCTACCAGACTGCGCCACGCCCCGACAACTGCAAGATGCGAGAGGCGGGTCTTATTCCCCCGCCAAACCACGGGCAAGCGGAAAATCAACGACGGCGGCGGGATTGCCTGCGCTCCGCTCCGGCCAAGCGGACTGCAAGGCCCTCCTCCGGGCCTTGGAGTGGAACGCTGCTCGCGAACGCTCGCCCTGCTTTCGAACCCACGGCCTCTTCGTCCCGAACGAAGCGCGCTACCAGACTGCGCCACGCCCAGAGTGACCTCCGCCCTCCGATCCGGGACGCAAGGGGGGAGGGAAATCGCGCGACTCGATGGCGGACGCAAGCCGGTTTTGCCAAATCCGCAGGTTTGTGGCGTACTTCCGCCCATGACCGCGCGAATCCTGCCGAACCACCGACTCCCTGAGGTCGATTGGCGGGAGCGCATGGCGAGACACCGCGAGCGCGCAAGCAACCATACCGGTCCCGCGCGCTGGCGACGGGATCGCGGACTGCCCCACCCGGTGGAGGATTTCCTGTTCTCCTACTACCCGTTTCCGCTCTCAACTCTCGATACCTGGCACCCGGGAACCGGACTCGCTCTGGAATGGAACGACTCCTCGGCAACCCACGCCACCCACCTCGCGGACCACCCCTCCTACCGGATGCGGCGGGGAATGCTCGAGGCCGCCCCGGAAACGCTCGGCACGAAGGAAAGGGAGCGGCTGCGGTGGATCTTCTCCATCCTTGAGGCCACTGCAGATCGTCCTCCGGTCTTCGCCTGCCACGGACTCCACGAGTGGGCGATGGTCTACCGCGGAAAACAGGTCCGCCACGAGGGAACGCTGCGACTGCGACTCCCGCAGGACGAAATCGATGCGGTCGTGGAATCCCGCCCGCTGCTCTGTACTCACTACGATGCGTTCCGCTTCTTTCACAAGGATGCCCAACCGCTCAACCGCAGCCAGCCCGATCTTGCCGGCCGCACCGACAACGAGCAACCGGGCTGCGTGCATGCGAACATGGATCTCTATAAATGGGCAGCCAAGTCGATGCCGTGGACGGGATCCGGTCTGCTGCTCGATTGTTTCGAGTCCGCCCTTGCGCTGCGGAGGCTCGACATGGCGGCAAGCCCGTACGATCTCGCCCCTTGGGGTCTCACACCGATCCCCATCGAAACCACCGAAGGCCGACGCGCCTACGAACGGGAACAACGCCGCCTCGCCGAAACCGCCGCGCCACTCCGCCTACGCCTGGCCGAGATCCTGCGCGCGACTGTCGCGGAGGCAGAGCCTCACACGCCCTGCCAGCCGAGTTTCTGCCGCAGCGCCTCGTAGAAAGAGTGACCCTCGAGCCGCAGCAGGTCGCAGGTGCGCTTGGACTTGCGCACCCGCACCACATCCCCGGCCCTCATCCGCACACATTCGCGACCATCCACGGTGAACATCACCGGCCCTCCGTCCTTAAGATCGGTGGAGAGCGTCACCTCGCTTTCATCCGACAACACCAAGGCACGCTGACTCAGGCTGTGCGGACAGATCGGCGTGATGAGAAACACCGCCGCACCCGGACAGGCCAGCGGGCCACCCGCTGAAAGGGAATAGGCGGTGGAACCCGTGGGCGTGGCGACCAGCAGGCCGTCGGCACGATATTCGTTGAGCAACTCACCATCGACATGAACCGTCAGGGAAACCAATCGTCCGGTCTCGCCGCGGGCGATCGCCACCTCGTTCAGGGCATGGAACACCCGTCCGCCTCCGTCCCGCTCTCCGCCCAGCCGCGCCTCAAGCAAAGTGCGTCGGCTGATCCCGTAACGCTCAGTTGCCACCGCCTCCGCGAATACATCGAGCTCCGTGTCCCGGCAACTGGTCAGGAACCCCAGAGTCCCCGCATGCAGCCCGGCGATCGGTTTGCCGAACTCTCCCAGCATCGCCACCGCATGCAGCATGGTGCCATCACCCCCGATCACAGCCGCAAGGTCGGCCTCCCGGCAAAAAGCAGACGCGGAAACCCCGCCGTCCTCACCCAGCAATGCCGCCGTACCCTCCTCCAGGATGGCAGCCACCCCCCGCGCGCCCAAGGCCTTGCGCAAGGCCCGCACCGTCAATGCGGCACCTTCCTTGTGGGGATTGGCGATGATCCCGACCCGCGACACCTCTCCATCAAAATCCAAACAAGCGGAAAATGCAAGCGGGCCGAGGAGGGATTTTGTCGCGGGGCGCCGGGTTTCACTCACCCCCGCCTGCAATGGAACCGCGGGCGGGAGGACCAAGGAAGAGGAAGAACGGGAAACCGCAAAGAACGCAAAGGTGGGGAGAGGAGCTGTGCGCTGCAGGTTGTGAGTAAGGAATCGAGCCTGAATTGACCTTCGGGCATCTCAGGCCCAACAAACAACAAGGAACAAGGAACAAGGAACCAACCACTTCTTTCCCGCGAATCAATCGTCTTGTTGGACGATGCTTTCGATTTCCTCGTGGCCGAATTCGACCCCGCGGAGGCGGAACCTGGGCGGGATATGGTGGCTGGCCTTGCCCCGATCCTCCCACTCGATCTTCGCCTCCAAGGCTTTGGCGTGGTCGCGCAGGGTCACCTGCACGCTCTCGCCGAGCACAACTCCCCACCGCGACTCAAGGGCCACTGCCGCTCCTCCAATTCCTCGCGCCAACGCCGCCAGCCACTTTGAGCGGTGTTTAGAAAAGATCATGCACAACTCGCCGGAGAGCCAGTTCGCAGACTTTTTGCCAGTGAACTGGATCGAATCCTACTCCGCCGCTTGCAGGAGCAACGATTGCCGGATAGCACATGGACGCCAGAGCCGGAAGATCTCTGGCATAAATACAAAATGTGCTCTGTTGAGCGCGTGCGAGTTTGTAGAGGAGGTCGCTGTTGAACCAAGGTGATGTTCGCCGATGATTCTGAAGCGGCATCCGTGCTTGCTGCAGGGTGAATTTGCCTCAGAGGGGGATGAGCATAGGCCCCGTGATCTACCACACGGCGGGCCTGGTGATTCATCATCCCGTGATCGGGATTGCATGTTGCGGGTGGTTGGTGCAGGGTGGGGTGGTGGTAATGAGTGATGATGGTTGGTTCGGGGCTTCTTCGCGTCGGCGGAGGTGGTTGGTGGGGGCCTCTGGCGGGGCGGATTCGACGGCCTTGGTCCACATGCTGGCGGAGAAAGGGTTTCGGGAGGTGGTGCTTTGCCACCTGAACCACCGCCTGCGGGGCAAGGAGTCGGCGGGGGATGCGCGGTTCGTGAAAGCGATGGCACGCCGGTACGGATTCGGCTTCGAAGCCGGATCTGCGGACATTGGTGCGCTGATGAGGGCGGAGGGCGAATCGCTGGAAACGGTGGCGCGGGCGGCACGGCATCGCTTTTTTGCAGAGTGCGCGCGGCGTCGGCGCTGCACGCGTTTGCTGTTGGCGCATCATGCGGAGGATCAGGCGGAGACGATTCTGTGGAATCTGCTGCGCGGTTCGCGCGGGTGCCGGGGAATGCGGATGCATCAGGAGTTGGTGGTGGGCAGGACCACGCTGCGGATCGAGAGGCCTTTGCTCGGTTGGCGGCGCGCGGAGCTGCGCGGGTATCTTGAGGAGCGTGGTTTGCGGTGGCGGGAGGATGCCTCCAATCGTGAACCGATCGCGGTGCGCAACCGCTTGCGTCACGAGGTGTTCCCCTTGCTGGAGGAGATCAGCGGGCGTGATCCGGTCGCGGCCGTGCTGCGATTGGCGGAGGATGTTGCCGAACTCGAGGAACTGGAGCGGAGGTGCTTGAAGGAGGAGGAAGTGCTTGACCCGCAAGGCAGGCTGCACGCGGGTGCGCTGCGCGACTTGCCGGTGGCCTTGAGGCGTCTCGCGCTGCGCGAGTATCTTCAACGGGAAGGGGTGACCGGGGTGGACCGTGCTTTGCTCGAGGTCGGGATTGGGCTGCTCGAGGAAGGCGCAGCGGCATCGGTGAACCTGCCGGGCGGTGGCAGGTTGCGGCGAAAGGCAGGGCGACTCTGGGTGGAGCGTCCGGCAAACTCCGCCTGAGCTGAGCCATGGAGTTCAAGTTCCGTCGTTATCGGCCGCTGTCTGTCGACTGGGCGACATCCACGGGCGTGGTGGTTTCACCGTCCTCGCCTGAAGAGCTGCCCGACCAAACCAGTTCGAAATTCATTGGAGCCTTCTGGATTTCGCGCGCGAGGCCGTCGGCGGTGAGTGCACGCCAGGGGTTGATGCGGAAGCCGAGGGATTCCACCGCTTGGAGGGTCCACACATTGCAGACGCGGGGAATGAAGTAGCGGTAGCGGCCCTGGAGTTGCACGCCTTGGCCCCAGCTTGAGGGAGCGACCACGATCGGGCGCCCTTGCAGGTCCTGTTGCGTGCAGCCGTTGAGGAAGGCCGCCAATTCGGGTCCGCGCGAACGAGGGACCAGTCCGCGCCAAATCCGTTGTTTGGGCAGGGTATCGACCACATTTCCCATGGTGGGGATCGCCTCCATCACCGAGGGGGTGGGTGTGAGCAGCACCCGGAACCATTTCCATGCGTTGTCGAGCCCCGCCTCCGAATAGGCGTCGTGGTTGCCCCAGGACATCGAGACATGGTGCGCCGATGCGAAACCGGGCGGCGGGACAAAGCCCGATTCCAGCAACCACTCGTAGGGAAACACCATTCCCGTGTGGTAGCGGTCGGCGGTGACCCAGACGAGGATCAGTGGATCAGGCGCGGGAGGCGGAGGTGTTTCGGTCCCGGCCGGGCGGAACCTCTGTGCGGTGCGTTCAGGTTGGGTTTGGGGAAATGTGGTGCTCACCGGCATCCGCAACGAGCAGGCCGGGAGCACGCAGGCCGCGGCGAGCAGGGCGGCTAGCATCAGGATCCGCTGTCCCGGGAGCGGGGTCATCCTTCGAGGAACGAGCAGACATATTCGCAAATCCCGTCGGCTACAGTGATCGTGAATCCGCTGTCGGAACCCACGTCAAAGAAGCCGCCCGCGCCATGGGTCGCGGATACCGTGGCTCCGTCGATCAACACTACGCAGGATCCGGCGGTGATCTCCATCCGTTCCGCGGCAGCGGTGCCGAAGTGGTAGGTTCCAGGATAGATCAAGCCAAGCGTCTTGCGGGAACCATCAGCAAGGTGGATCGTGTGCGATACCACTTTTCCGTCAAAGTAGATGTTCGCTTTTGCATCGGCAGTGACGTTGGGGAAGAGGGACATGGGGTAAAAGCTGAAATTCTGAAATGCTGAAATGCTGAAAAAGAAGAGAGGGAAATGGGGTAAAAGCTGAAATGCAGAAAAAGGTAAAAGCTGAAATTCTGAAATTCTGAAAAATATGAAATGAAGATGGAGAACTGGGGGGGGTTATTCGGTGGGTAGGCTGGCTTCGGTCCAGGAGGACCAGCCGCCGGAGAAGATGGTTGCGGGGTAGCCGAAGCCGGAGAAGTGGCGGGCGACGGTGCGGGCGTCGGGGCAGGTGAAGCCGGAGCAGTAGACGACGATTGTCTTGCCACTGGCGAGGGCACTGCGGATCGAGGGTTCCATCGCGGCGATGGTAGTGTCGCAATTTTCCTTGGGCAGGTTGATCGCTCCCGGGATATGGCCGAGTTTGTGGATAAAGGAGGGTCGGGCATCGAAGACCATCGCCTTGCCCGCTTGGTGGAGGGCGAAGAAGGGTTCGAGCCCGATCGACGACACCTCGCCGCGGTCGTTCATGCCCACCGGCTTGTGCTTGCGGGCTTCCGTTTCGGGAGGCTTGGATGCCGCGGCGGATGCTGTCGGGGCAGGCGTTTTTGGGGCGGGAGAGGCTGCGGCAGGACGCGCGGCCGTGCCTTGCGCGGAGTTTGCCGGGCTTGGCTTGATCGGGGAAGGCGGGGTCGTTGGCGGCTGGTCGGTGCAGGCCGCCATCAGCAGGCAGAGGGCGCTGAGAGCCGGCCGGATCATTTCACGATTTCCAGCAGTTCCACATCGAAGACCAAGGTTCCTGCGGGGGCACCGCCGCCGGGGTTGTCGCCATAGGCGAGTTTTCCCGGGATCCAGAAGCGGCGGGTTTCTCCTTCCACCATCAGTTGTACACCCTCCGTCCAACCGGGGATGACTCCATTGAGGGGAAATACGATCGGTTCACCGCGGACCACGGAGCTGTCGAACATCTTTCCATCGGTCGTCCATCCCGAGTAATGCACCTTCACATTGTCGGTGGCCTTCGGGTGGGAAGAGCCTGTTCCCTTCTTCAGCACGCGGGAGGCGAGGCCTGACGCGGTTGTTTCCGCGCTGTCCGGGGCTGCCTTCACATCCTCCGGCACGGGCGGGGGTTTTGGGGCGGCGCGGAAGTCGAGCAGTTCCACATCGAATACCAGCATACCGCCGGGGCGGCCGCCGCCCGGGTTTTCGCCATAGGCCAGGTTTGCCGGTATCCAGAGTCGGCGTTTCTCGCCGGTGGTCATCAGTTGCAGGCCTTCGGTCCAGCCGGGGATCACGCGGTTGAGCGGGAAGCTGATGGATTGTCCGCGTTGCACCGAGGAGTCGAACAATCTGCCGTCGGTGGTCCAGCCCGAGTAGTGGACCGTCACGGTATCGGCCGGTCCCGGTTTGGCGGAGCCGGTGCCTGCCTTCAGAACCTTTGATGCGAGACCGGAGGGTGTTTTCGCCGCATCGGCGGGAGGGGCTTTCACATCGGCGGGAGTTTCGGGCATTTGCGTTTGTTCGGTTGGTTGGGCGTGGGAGAGAGGGGCGGCGAGCAGGAAGGCTGCCAGCCAGGCGGCATTGCGGGAGAATTTCAAACCGGGGTTCATGGCGGAGGGAGGGTTTGGGTCGGAATGGGTGCTGTCAATTCAAAGCCGGCGATCAGCGGCGTCTTTCGCGGAGTTCGATCGAGGTGGATTCGTTGCAATAGGGGCAGCGGAAGCTGTTCAGGAAAAGGACCGAGGTTGCCACGCGGAGTTGGTAGTCGCCGAGCAGGGATTTCGCGTGGCGGTGTTTTGAGCAGGCTTTCGAGATCATCACCGGCGTCATGCAGAGCGGGCAGCGGGTGCGGGAGCCGATGATCCACTGCAGGATCGCGCAGAAGATTACTGCGGCGAGGAAGCCGATTCCGAGGAGGGAGAGATTCTCGTCCTTGAAGATCATGCCCCAGACGATCATGACCACGGCCACCGGGAGCAGCAGGCATTTCAGGATCAGGAACAGCGAGGTAGCCCGGAAGCGCCGGATGGACGACTTGGTGGGGAGGCGGTGCATGAGTCGGAGGACTTGCGCGTCAGGGGGTTCGGGTTGCCGGATCTTGGGGGCTGCCGATCCTTTCGAAAAGCAAAGTTTCGGCAGGTGTTTTCTCCCGGCGGGATCTGGATTTTCGGGCGGACCGGGTTCCCGCGAGCAGGGCATCGATGCGGGTGAGGATCCGCAGCGAGGGGGATTCCGCGCCCTCCGTGAGGCGGCGCAGGGTGCGGCACCAATCTTCCTCGGACCCCCCTTCCTCGCGGGCGAGGATCATTGCCGTTTGGGAGAGCCGGCCGCTCACCGCGAACTCGCGGGCGATCCGGCGCAGCCAGGCATCCAGAAAAGGGCGGTCGGTGCGGAACCGGGGCACCGGGAAGCCTTTGTCGACGGGCAGGATCCGGTCAAGACCTGCGTGGGGGGCGGTTGCCTCCCCTGTTTTTTTTGTGGGGCGGGGGTTTCCCCGGGGTTGTTCCCTTTAAGGCCGCGATTTGGTCACGGAGGTGAGCGGCGCGTTCGAACTCCAGTTTGGCCGAGGCCTCGCGCATGGCCTCCTCCAGTTCCTCGATGAGGCGGCTCTTGTGGTAGGGTTCCATCGTTTCTGCGACGAGAACCGGGCTGTGTTCCTCCGCGTTTGGATCCGAGGGAGCCTGCAGGCTTTGCTGGAGAGCGCGCCGGACTCCGTGCGGGGTGATGCCGTGAAGTTGGTTGTGATGTTGTTGGAGTTCGCGGCGTCTGGCCGAGATTTCGATCAGCGACTTGATCGATTCGGTCATCCGGTCGCAGAATACCACGCATTCCCCCGCCTCGTGGCGTGCGGCGCGGCCGGCGGTTTGGATCAGTGATGTCTCATTGCGGAGGAAGCCCTCTTTGTCCGCGTCGAGGATGCAGACCAGCGATACCTCGGGCAGGTCCAGTCCTTCGCGGAGCAGATTGATTCCCACCAGCACATCGATGGAGGCGGCGCGGAGTTGGCGGAGTATTTCCACTCGTTCCACCGTATCCACATCCGCGTGGATGTGGCGGACCTTCAGTCCGGTTCCCTTCAGGTAGTTCGCCAGGTCTTCCGCGGTTTTTTTCGTGAGGGTGGTCACCAGCACGCGTTCCCCGCGTTCCGAGCGTTGGCGGCACAGTTCGATCGTTTCATCGATTTGTCCTTTGAGCGGCCGGATCGTGATCACCGGGTCGAGCAGGCCGGTGGGGCGGATGATTTGTTCCACTACCAGCGGTGTGCCCGGGCGGGTCGGGTCGAAGTCCTCCGGGGTCTCCTCCGGTCCGCTCGGTTTCACCTTGGTTTTGCGTGCCATCGGGGACATCGCCGTTCGCGGGGGAAGCGGGATCCACGAAAGGTTTTCCGGGCGGGAGTTCGCCAGTTCGAAGGGTCCCGGGGTGGCGGAAACATAGAGCCGGCGCTTGGTCATCGCCATGAATTCGTCGAATCGCAGCGGGCGGTTGTCGAGAGCGCTCGGGAGGCGGAAGCCGTGTTCCACCAGTACCGACTTGCGGCTGCGGTCTCCTTCGTACATTCCGCCGATCTGCGGGATCGTCGCGTGGCTTTCATCCACCATCAGCAGGAAGTCCTTCGGAAAGAAATCGAGCAGCGTGTGCGGCCGCGCGCCCGGTTCGCGTCCTGTCAGGTGGCGCGAGTAGTTCTCGATTCCTTGGCAGAACCCCGTTTCCGCCATCATTTCCAAGTCGTGTTCCGTGCGCATCCGGAGGCGTTGCGCCTCCAGCAGTTGGTTGCGGGATTCCAGCCATGGCAGGCGTTCCTCGAGTTCCGCGCGGATCGCCGCCATTGCGTCCTTCATTCGGTGGGGGTTGGTCATGAACTGTTTGGCGGGGAAGAAGGTATGAGAGTCCAGCCGTTCGATCACCGATCCCGTGCGGGTGTCGATGCTGCTCACGCGTTCCACCGTATCGTCGAAGAACTCCACGCGCACCGCGCTGTTCTCCAGGTAGGCCGGGTGGACCTCCACCGTGTCGCCGCGCACGCGGAACTTCCCGCGGCCGAAGGAAAAATCGTCGCGTTCGAACAGCAGGCCCACCAGCAGGTCGAGCAGTTCCTCGCGCCGCAGTTGCTGTCCTTGTCGGACCGGGACCACCGAGTCCGCGTAATCCTGAGGCGAGCCGAGGCCGTAGATGCAGGATACCGATGCCACCACGATCGTATCCTCGCGGGTGAGCAGCGATCCGAGGGTCGAGAGGCGGTGTCGTTCGATCTCGTCGTTGATGGCCGAGTCCTTTTCGATGTAGGTGTCCGTGCGCGGGATGTAGGCCTCGGGTTGGTAGTAGTCGAAATACGAGACGAAATATTCGACCGCGTTGTCGGGGAAGAAATTCCGGAATTCCGAGAACAGTTGTGCGGCGAGAGTCTTGTTGTGGCTCATCACCAGCGTCGGCCGGTTGAAGCGGGCGACGAGGTTCGCCATTGTGAAGGTTTTCCCGGAGCCGGTGACGCCGAGCAGCGTCTGGTGGCGGTTGCCCGCTTCGAGGGATTTCGTCAGTTTTGCGATCGCCTGCGCTTGGTCGCCTGCGGGTCGGTAGTCACTTGCCAGTCTGAAATCCACGCCCGATCCATAGACTCGCACAGGGCGGTCCGCAAGCCGGGCCCGGCCGGGGGTCGGGGCGCGTTTTTGCTGGTCAAGGGAGAGGGCGCGTGGTTTCTCGTCCTCGCACGAGTCCGCGGTCGGAGCGCATGAGTCATTCCACGAACGGCAGTCATCCCAAGCTCGCCGCGAGCACCTTGGCCGCGCTGGGCATTGTATTCGGCGACATCGGCACCAGTCCGCTGTATGCCTTCCGCGAGTGCTTTTCCCCCCAGCACGGCATGCATCCTTCCGGTGCGGGGCCTGCCGGGGCCGCGTCCCTGATCGTTTGGTCGCTGCTGACCGTGGTCACCATCAACTATCTCACCGTCATTGTGCGGCTCGACAACCGTGGCGAGGGCGGGATTTTGGCCTTGGCCGCCTTGATCCGGCGCAAGGCATCCGGGCTTTCGGGAGGAGTTGCGCGCGGCATTCCGTTCTTCCTCCTTCTCGGGTTGGCGGGATCGGCGCTGATTTACGCCGATGGCATGCTTACTCCGGCCATTTCTGTTCTGTCCGCGGTGGAGGGCTTGTCGGTGAGCGCGCCGGTGTTTTCCACATGGGTTGTTCCTCTTGCGGTGGGGATCCTGATCGGGTTGTTCGCCATCCAGCGTTTCGGCACCGGGAAGGTCGGCTCCTTTTTCGGCCCGGTGGTGGCGGTGTGGTTTCTCGTCATGGGAGTGCTTGGCTTGCGTTCGGTGATCGAGCATCCCGAGATCTTGCGTGCCTTGTCGCCGCACGAGGGCATTCGGTTCCTGATGAGCGAGTGGAGGCACGCCTTGCCTTTGCTGGCGGCCGTGTTCCTCTCCATCACCGGGGCCGAGGCCATGTATGCCGATCTCGGTCATTTCGGTGCCAAGCCGATCCGTTTGGCCTGGGGTGTGCTGGTGTTGCCCTGTCTTGCTCTCAACTACCTCGGGCAGGCCGCCTTGCTTGCGGTGGATTCATCCGCGATCGCCAATCCCTTTTATTTGCTCGCGCCCGAGTTCCTGCGCCTGCCGCTCACCATTCTCGCCACCATGGCCGCGGTCATTGCGAGCCAGGCCCTGATCACCGGGGTGTTTTCCGTCACCACCCAGGCCATCCAGCTCGGTTGTTTGCCGAGATTGAAGGTCATGCACACCTCCGAGGAATCCAAGGGGCAGGTGTATGTGCCGGCGGTCAGTCATGTGCTCGCGGTTGCCTGCATCCTTCTGGTGATCTCGATGGGTTCCTCCAAGAACCTTGCCGGTGCGTATGGTGTGGCGATTTCGCTGACCATGGTCATCACCTCCATCTTGTTCTATTCCGCCTCGCGTCTTGTCTGGGGGTGGTCCGAGGCGCGGGCGCGGTTGGTCACCGGGTTTTTCCTGCTTTGTGACGGCGTGTTCCTGTGTGCCAACCTCACCAAGGTTCATCACGGCGGGTGGTTTCCCTTGCTCGTCGCGGCTGTCGTGCTCTCGTTGATGACCACCTGGATTTGGGGTCGGGAGCGTCTTGCCAAGCGGATCTCGCGCGACTCCCTGCCGGTGGACGATCTCATCAAGGATCTTGCCCGCGGGGCCGTGCACCGGGTGCACGGGACGGCGGTCTACATGAGCGGGCGGGGTCTCGAGGTTCCCACCTCGCTCCTGCACAATCTGAAGCACAACCAGGTGTTGCACGAGAGGATTCTGTTGCTGCATGTCACCACGCTGGACTCGCCGCACGCCTCGCCTGCGGAGCAGCTTTCCCATGAGGAGGTCGGCGAGGGCCTGCACCGCGTGACCCTGCGTTTCGGGTTTGCGGATGTGCCCGAGGTTCCCGAGACCCTCAAGCGGTATTTGCCCGCCGATCTTCGTTTCCATCCCGGCAAGGCCACCTACTTCCTGGGCAGGGAGACATATCTGGTCGGCAAAAAGGCCGGGGTGGCTGAGCGTCTCAAGCTTTTCCTGTTTGCGATGATGGCGCGCAACGCCTCGCCCGCCACCGCGTATTTCCAGCTCCCTCCGGGCAGGGTGGTCGAACTCGGGGCGCAGATCACCCTGTAGCCGCCGGGACGGCCGGAGGGGCGCGCCTGCCGTTCTCCGCTCCGCTTCCTCTTCGACCGTGAACTCCGAAGCATCCTTCAGCGTCAGCGGTCTTGGTGCCTTGTCCGTGCTGGGCGCGGGTCATGCGGTTCATCGCGAGGCCATCCTCGGAGGAGGTGTTTCCTTCCGTCCTTTGCGGGAGTTGCTTGGTTCCGACAGTCCCCATGCCGGTCGGTATGCCGCTTGGGTTCAGGACCGGTCGCTGCTCATCCACCGCAAGTGGAGTCCGGCCACCATGGCTGCGCTGCATGTCGTGCGCGAGGCCGTGGCTGATGCCGGGTGGGGGGCATCGGAATTGTGCGATGCGGCGTTGGTGCTCGGCACCAGTCGGGGAAATGCGGCCGGGTGGTTGTCGCCGTGGCCCGGGCGGAGGCCGTTCAAGGTCATGTCTGCGAGCAATTCGATCCATAGCGAGCCTGCGGCGGCGATATCCATCGAGTTCGGCATCACCGGGCCGTCGCAGGTATTGGCCGGGGGTTGTGCCGCAGGTCTCGACGCCATCGGGGTGGCGATGATGATGTTGCGCGCGGGTTTGGCCGACCGTGCCATCGCCGTGGCTGTTGATTTGCCTTTGGTGCCGATGTTGCTCGATAGCTATGCGGCATCGGGCATTCTTTCCGGGGCGTCCCGCTTGGATCCATTTCATCCCGACTCCGTTGGATTTCTTCCCGGCGAGGGAGCTGCGGCGATGGCGATCTGTCCCGGAGGCGAGGGAGCGGTTGCGCTTTGCCATTACGGGACCAATTCCGATGCTGCCGATCCGGTGGGCATCCCGTCTGACGGCGGAATGACCTCCCGCTTGTTCGCCGCCGTGCCTGCCGGGTTGTTGCCCTTGGCTGCCGTATGTCCGCACGCCACCGGGACGGCTGTTCAGCGTCGGGCCGACCCGTGCATCCTATCCCGGATTCCGGGTGAATTCCGGCCGAGCCTGCATTTGCTCAAGCCGTATGTGGGTCACACCGTAGGGGCGAGCGGTTTGCTGGAGAGTGTGCTCCTTGCATCCTTCATGCGGCAGGGTTTCCTGCCGCCCAATCCTGCTTGGATCACCGCCCCCTCCGGTTGGGACGCGCCGCTTTACGAGGTTCCGGCGCTTGGTGCGGTTGGCAAACTTTCCCACGGCATGGGCGGGCGCAACTCCCTGCTCGTGATTTCCCCATGAGCGGGCTTCGTGTGGTCGAGGTGCGGGTGGAGGATCAGCTCCTCGATGTTTTTGAGGGAGACCTGCTGCTCGCGCGGTTCCCCGTCTCCACGTCGCCGCTGGGCACTGGTTGTGCCGAGGGAAGTCTCCGCACTCCCGTGGGCCGATTCCGGATTGTCGAGGCGATTGGCGAAGGAGAACCGGAATGCACTATTTTTCGGTCAAGGATTCCCTGCGGCGTGTGGGATCCGGGCACCGGTGGCGAGGACGACCTTGTGCTCACGCGGATTCTGCGTTTGGACGGCTTGGATCCGTGGAATGCCAACACCCTATGCCGCTACATTTATATCCACGGCACCAATCAGGAGCATCTGGTGGGTGTTCCCGCGGGGCATGGATGCGTGCGTTTGCGCAACCGCGACATGATCGGGTTGTTCGGTCTTGTCGGTGTGGGCGACATCGTGCGGATCCACGGGGGAGCGCCTTCATTCTGCTGACAAAGCGGCGCGTGCCCGGATTGAATAATTGAATGCCATTGATAGCATATTCGCGTATGATTTT
>CAZMUK010000021.1:18099-30870 GCA_964569415.1 uncultured Luteolibacter sp.
TTTGTGGGTTGGGGGGGGGGGCGGCGCCCCCCGGCACTTTCTTCCGCACCATGAGTGCAAAGAAAAAGCGCGGCAGGAAAGCTGCGGGTGGCGGAGACGCCGCACGCAAGAACGAGATCCTCGGGTTCATCGAGGCCTACAATGCGAAACACGGCGGCGGAGGCCAGGCGGCCGCGTCGCGGAAGTACAAGGTGAGCGCCCAGCTCATTGCTTCCTGGAGAAAGTCTTCCAAGGGCGGCAGGGCGACGACTCCGCTCGGCTCCAAGAAGAAGGGTCGCGGCGTGCGGTATTCCGAAGACGACAAGAAGAAGGTCGTTGCCTTCGTGCACAGCCACAATGCCCGTCATGGTCGTGGCGGCCAGAGTGAGGCAGCGCGTCGGTTCGGCCTCACCGTGCTGACTGTGTCCTCATGGCTCAAGGGGTACGGGGTCGCGCCGGCGCGGGCGAGCAAGGGATCCGGCACGGCCGCGACCTTGTCGGCCACGCTTGCCGGCCGCCTTACCGCGCTGACGGTGCTTGGCGAGGAGATCCGCAAGGCCGAGGAAGGCCTTGCAAGTCTGCGTGCCCGGTTCCAGACCCTCGCATCCTCCTTACGGGCCGGTCTCTGAGCCGGTGGAAACTCCACGGGGCCGTTCCGCTTGCGGGACGGCCCTTTTTTTTGCCTACTGCCAGGCAAGGTTCGTGCGCATGTCCATCCAGCGCATCGTTTCCCCTTCGAACACAAAGCGTCCGCGGAAGGTTGTTTCCGCGATCAGCAGAGGCAGCCAGTGGCGGTCGTCCTCCCACATTCGCGGGTAGGGGATTTCGTCGAGTTTCGTCCAGAGCGGCACCGCCTCTTCGGTTTCCGTCGGGATCCCTGAGAAATCGTCGGCGCGGAACACATGGCAGAGGATGTCCGGGCAGTCCGACATCGCGAACCACAATTCCCCGATCTTGCGGCAACCGTCGGGTGTGATCATCAATTCCTCTTCTGTTTCGCGGATTGCCGCGGCGAGCGGGGTTTCGCCCGGGTCGATTTTTCCGCCGGGACCATTCACCTTTCCGGCTCCGAGGCCGCGCTTCTTTTCGATGAGGAGGATTTGTCCTTCCTTGATCACGAAAAGGAGGGTCGCGTGGATGCCGGCCGACCATGCCGACCAGTCGAGAGGTGCCGCGGTGTTCATCGCGCGGCCGGCTCCGCGGCTGTTGCGTAGGCTTCGACGCTGTCGCAGGTGCAGACCAGGTTGCGGTCTCCATGGACATTGTCGATGCGGCCCACCGACGGCCAGAACTTGCGGTCGCGCAGGCCGGGGAGCGGGAAAGCCGCCGTTTCGCGCGGGTAGGAATGGTTCCACGAGTCCGAGCAGACCGCATCCGCCGTGTGGGGTGCGTTGTGGAGCGGGTTGTCGGTCGCGCTCCATTCCCCGCGGGCGAGGGCGGCGATTTCCCCGTGGATTGCGATCATGGCATCGCAGAAGCGGTCCAGTTCCTCCTTTGGTTCCGACTCCGTCGGTTCGATCATCAGCGTGCCGCCGACGGGCCAGCTCATGGTCGGGGCGTGGAAGCCGTAGTCCATCAGGCGTTTCGCCACATCCTCCACCGTGATGCCGCTGGCAGCGGAAGCCGGGCGGACATCGATGATGCATTCGTGGGCCACGAGGCCGTCGCGGCCGCTGTAGAGGACCGGGAAGAAGGGAGCGAGTCGTTTTGCGATGTAGTTTGCGCTGAGGATCGCCGTCTCCGTCGCCTCGCGGAGGCCCTCGGCGCCCATCATCGCGATGTACATCCAGGAAATCACATTGATGGAAGCGCTGCCGTAGGGTGCCGAGCACACCGCGCCTTCCTTGCGTTCCAGCATGCGGTGGCCCGGAAGGAAAGGCACGAGGGAGGAGACCACCGCGACCGGTCCCACGCCGGGTCCGCCGCCGCCGTGCGGGATGCAGAAGGTCTTGTGGAGGTTGAGGTGGCAGACATCCGCGCCGACGAGTGCCGGGCTGGTGAGTCCGACCTGGGCGTTCATGTTTGCGCCGTCCATATAGACCATGCCGCCGTGTTGGTGGACCGTATCGCAGATCGTGCGGATTGTTTCCTCGAAGACCCCGTGGGTCGACGGATAGGTCACCATCAGTGCCGCGAGTTCCGGTGCGTGCTTCGCGGCGAGTTCCGCGAGGTCGGCCACATCGATATTGCCCGAGTCGTCGCATTTCACCGGCACCACCTTCATCCCCGCCATCACGGCCGAAGCCGGGTTTGTTCCGTGGGCCGAGACCGGGATCAGGCAGATCCTGCGTTGGTGTTCGCCTCGGGACAGGTGGTAGTCGCGGATTGCGAGGAGTCCGGCGTATTCCCCTTGGGATCCTGCGTTCGGTTGCAGGGAAACCGCGGCGAAGCCCGTGATGCGTGCCAGCCATTCCTCGAGTTGTGAGAGCATGTTGCGGATGCCGCGGGACTGTTCCTGCGGCACGAAGGGATGGAGCGAGGAAACCTCCGGCCAGCCGAGCGGCGTCATTTCCGCGGTGGCGTTGAGTTTCATCGTGCACGAACCCAGCGGGATCATTGCCTCGTCGAGCGCGAGGTCCTTCGAGGCCAGGCGTTTGATGTACCGGAGCATGGCTGTCTCCGAGTGGTGCGAGTGGAAGACCGCTTGCGGAAGCAGCGGGGTGCTGCGGAGGAAAGACGCGGGCAGGTCCGCGACCGGTGCCGTAGGATCGTAGGCCGCCCCGAAGGCCGAGCATACCGCTGCGAGATCGGCCTCCGTCACGGTTTCGTCGAGCGAGACTCCCACATGGTCCTTGTCCAACGCGAGCAGGTTGATGCCGAGTGCGAGCGCCTGGGCGACGATTGCCTCCGCCTTGCCCGGCACGCGTGCGGTGAGTGTGTCGAAGAAGGGTTCCTCGCCCGCATCGATGCCCGCCGTGCGGAGCGAGTTGGCGAGTTTCGAGGTCCTGCGGCGGACCGTCTCCGCGATTTCCTTGAGACCATCGGGTCCGTGGTAGACCGCGTACATCGATGCCATCACCGCGAGCAGTACCTGGGCGGTGCAGATGTTCGAGGTCGCCTTGTCGCGGCGGATGTGTTGTTCGCGGGTTTGGAGTGAGAGGCGGAATGCCGGTTTGCCGCGCGCATCCAGCGACACACCCACCAGACGGCCCGGGAGTTTCCGTTTCAGCGAATCCTTGCACGCCATGAAGGCCGCGTGGGGTCCGCCGAAACCGAGCGGGATGCCGAAGCGTTGGGACGAGCCGATGCAGATCTCCGCGCCGAAGGCACCCGGAGGGGTGAGGATTGTCAGGGCGAGGATGTCCGCCGCGACGATCGGCACTGCGCCTGCCGTTTTTGCCGCGGAGAGGAACCGTGAAAAATCGTCGATGCGTCCGCGGGTATCCGGGTATTGCACGAGCACGGCGAAGAGCGAGCCGTCGGCGGGCATTTCAAACGATTGCCAGTCGCCGGTTTTCACCTCGATGCCGAGTGGTTCGGCGCGGGTGCGCACCACATCGATGGTTTGCGGGTGGCAGCGGTCCGAGACGAAGATCGTGCGTCCGTTTGGTTTTCCCGAGAGGGCTAGCGCCATTGCTTCGGCGGCGGCGGTTCCCTCGTCGAGCAGCGACGCGTTCGCCACATCGAGACCGGTGAGGTTGGTGATCAACGTCTGGAAGTTCAGGAGCGCCTCGAGTCTTCCTTGGGCGATTTCCGCCTGATAGGGCGTGTAGGCCGTGTACCATGCCGGATTTTCCAGGATGTTGCGCTGGATCACGCCGGGGGTGAATGCATTGTGATATCCTTGGCCGATCAGTGATTTCACGACGCGGGTTTCCGAGAGGATCCGCTTCAGTTCCGCGAGCGCCTCTTCTTCCGAGAGCGGGGGGGGGAGTTCCAGCGGGGTGGCGGAGCGGATGCCGGCCGGCACTGCGGTGTTGATCAGTTCCGCGAGCGAGGGGCATCCGATCGTTTTCAGCATTTCCTCACGGTCGGCGGCGGTGGGTCCGATGTGGCGGCTGCGGAAATCGGTGCGTGCGGGCATGGTGGTGAGGCGATCCGAGGGTCGGTCCGGACGGCGGGAGCTTCTTGCCCGGAAAACCCGCGGCGTGCAATCCGAGGTTGCGATTTCGGGCGGGATTTTCGCCGTTCAGTGCCGGATTTTTGTCAGGGCCGTCGCTTGCCGGATTGCCGCCCGCTGGCACTTGCGTCTGGCCACTTGCACCACCGAGCACAGTCCGGGGCTGATGTGCCGGGTGAACCCGTGGCGGCGGAGCCAGCTGGCGAGGGTGGCGAGGTCGTTTTCATCGCCGAGGCATTCCGCGAGGGATTCCGCCGGTTCCGGGAGTTTCTGCGAGTCGTCGGGGAACAGCCCTGCGGCGCCGGTCCAAGCCTTGAGTGTCTTGCGGGCGTGGTGGAAAGCCTCTTCGTTGCGGTAGTCCAGATCCGCGCAGGCCTTGTGGGCATTGCGGCGGAGTTGATGCCATCCTTTTGTGGCTTTGATCGCGGCGGACTCCGGATTCAGGGCCGAGACCACGGCGGAGGTTTCCGCGATGCGGTCGATGCACCAGTCCACCGCTTCCCGGGGCGGGGCGGCCGCACTCGCGGCTGCTGCGGCGAGCAGGGCTGTAACGGCTGCCGCGGTTTTCGGTTCCTCGTGCCATTCCAGCCGCGACCAAGTGTGCTGCAGGGAAACCGCATCGCGTCGGTCGGCAAGCATTCTGCCGATCGAGCGGACCGAGCGTGCGGCAGTGCGTTCGAGACGGAAGAGGGCGATGCCGCCGCGGATGACCTTGCCGGTTTTCCGGATCAGGTGAATGTCGGCGGAGGAGTCGCGTCCCTTTTCACCGAGCGAGTGGAGCAGGGACTGCAGGTCGCCGCAGCGTTTGCCGAGGTGGGAAAGGGCGGCGCGCGCGTGTTCTTCCGTGATGGGTTTCACGCGGACAAGTCAACCCGGCTGCGCCGCTTTGTCAGCGTCGGGATTGTGACAAATAGCGGGGGGCGGAGGGTAGAGGGCGGGCCGTGTGCCGCGATGACTCACCACAGCCGCGTGCGGAGCTCGTTTTGTCGTTCGAGGATAGCGGGGTAGGGCGAAGAGCGGTCCGGCTCCATCCGTGAGGACTCGTCCACCGGGCTGCAGCGGCGGGCCGTATCCGCGAGGGATTCCCTTGGGTTGGCAGCCGCGGCCGCCTGGATGGCGGCACCGAGGGCTGCGCCTTCCGCGCTTTGCATCGTCACCACCGGGTGGCCGAAGGCATCCGCCAGGATTTGTCGCCAGACCTTGCTGCGGCTGCCTCCGCCGGTGAGGCGGATGCCGCCCTCCACCTTGAGTCCCAGCGACTCCATGCGGCGGAGCCCGTAGGTCATGTTCAGGGTTACTCCCTCGGTTACGGCGCGGGCCATGTGGGCCGGGGTGAAGTTGGAGACCGTCATGCCGTGGAGGCTTCCCGAGGCCTGTGGGAGGTTCGGCGTGCGTTCGCCTTGGAGGTAGGGAAGGAACAGCAGACCGTCGGCGCCCGCGGGCACCGAGGTGATCTCGCGGTCCATGCGGTCGTGGTCCCATCCGAACATCGTGCGGCAGGCGTTGGTCGCCAGAGTCACATTCATCGTGCAGAGCAGCGGCAGCCAGTGGTCCGTGCTGTCGCAGAATGCGGCGATTTCACCGCCGGGGTCGATCACTGCCTGGCCGGCGCAGGCAAAGATCGTGCCGCTGGTGCCGAGGCTGGCGGTGACCGTTCCTGGTTCCAAATTCCCGGTTCCGATGGCCGCCATCATGTTGTCCCCGCCGCCGGCGCTGACGAGGGTTGATTCCGGGATGCCCCACTCCTTTGCAAGGTGGGGCAAAATGGTGCCGATTGGTTCAAGGGACGAACCCAGTGCCGGGAGTTTGGAAGGCAGGTCGGGGTCGATCGCGACACACACCTCGTGGTTCCAGGTGCGGGAGCGCACATCCATCAGTGCCGTGCCTGATGCATCGCCGAACTCCATGCGGAGGGTGCCGGTGAGGCGCAGGTTGAGGTAGTCGTGCGGGAGTGCCACATGGGCAAGGCGGCGGAAATGATCCGGTTCGTGTTCCTTGAGCCAGAGAATCTTCGGGGCGGTGAAGCCCGGAAGCATGTCGTTGCCGGTGCGTGCGATCACTGCGGCGGCGCCGCCGAGGCGTGAGCGGAGCGTGTCGCACTGCGGGGCCGTCGAGGTATCGCACCACAACTTCGCCGGGCGGATCACCGAGTGGGAGGCATCGAGCGGCACGAAGCCGTGCTGTTGTCCCGAGACCCCGATGGCCGCCACCTCCGAGGCGCGGGGTCCGAGGGAGGACAGCACCTTGCGGACGGTTTCCTCGAGAGCGTCCCACCAGATCGCCGGGTCCTGTTCCAGGTGGCCGGGCGGGAGGCCCTCCACCAGTCCGTAGGCCCGGCTCTCCGACGCGAGGATCCCGCCGGTGGCGGGGTCGAGCGCCACCGTTTTGAGGCTCTGGGTGCCGCAGTCGATGCCGAGGGTGATCACAGCAACTCGTTGACGATGTTCTCCAAGTATTCCTGACCGCCGCTTGCGAGGGTGGGAGCAGGCTGGGAGAGTGCCAGTTGTTCCAGTTCCGGGAGCGAGGCCTTGCGGGCGAGGATCTTTTTGCCGAGGTCCGAGTTCCAGCTTGCGTAGCGTTGCGTCACGAAGTCCGCGATGCGACCGTCCTTGCGGATTGCGGCTGCCACCTTCAGCCCGCGCGCGAAGGCGTCCATGCCGCCGATGTGGGCGTGGAACAGGTCCTCCGGGTGGTGGGATTCGCGGCGGCGCTTCGCGTCGAAGTTCAGTCCGCCTTTCGTGAATCCGCCCGAGTTGAGCAGCACCAGCATGATCTGCGCGGTGAGGTAGACATTCGTCGGGAACTGGTCCGTATCCCAGCCGATCAGTTCGTCGCCGGTGTTTGCATCCACCGAGCCGAGGCGGCCGGCGGCGGCGGCGACCGTCATTTCGTGGCGCATGGTATGGCCGGCGAGGGTTGCGTGGTTGGTTTCCAGGTTGAGTTTGAACTCATCGAAGAGGCCGTATTCGCGCAGGAAGTTCAGGCATGCCGCCGCATCCGAGTCGTACTGGTGGGTGGAGGGTTCGCGAGGTTTCGGTTCGATGAAGAATTCCCCGTCGAAGCCGATTTCGCGTTTCCAATCCACCGCGAGGTGGAGCAGGGCGGCGAGTTGGTCGAGTTCCTGTTTCATGTCCGTGTTCCAGAGGGACGAGTAGCCTTCGCGGCCGCCCCAGAACACATAGGCACCGCCGCCGAGGCGGTGGGTGACCGAGATCGCCTTCTTCACCTGTGCGGCCGCGTGGGCGAACACCGGCAGGCTCGGGGAAGTGCCGGCCCCTTGGGCGAAGCGCGGGTGGGCGAAGAGGCAGGCCGTTCCCCAGAGCAATTTCTTCCCGCTGCGTTGTTGTTCCTGTTCCAGGGTATCCGCGACCTTGTCGAGTGCCGCGTTCGACTCCGCGAGGGTCGGCAGTTCCGGGGCCACATCGCGGTCATGGAAGCAGTAATAGTCGAGGTCCATTTTCTCGAGGAACTCGAAGAACACATGCACGCGTTTGCAGGCGTTTTCCACCGAGGAAGACCCGTCGTCCCAGGGCATCAGCGCGGTGCCCGGGCCGAAGGGGTCGGCGAGCGTGTTTCGCATCACATGCCAGTAGGCGGCTGCGAAGCGGAAGTGATTGCGCATTGTCTTGCCCTCGACCAGTTCGTCCGGGTTGTAGTGTTTGAAAGCGAAGGGGTTTTTCGAGGAGGGGCCTTCGTACTTGATGTGGGGGATGTTCGGAAAGAAGCTCATGGGTTGGCGGGGTGCGTTGTTGGTATTGGTTCCGGTGCTCTTGGTTCGTGTGACGGGTTCGGGGAGGAGGGAGGGATCATCCGTGAAGGGTGGTCCATGCCGCGTTTGCCTTGGAGCTGGCGACGACCGCTTCGATAAAGGCCATGCCGCGGACACCGTCTTCGATGCCCGGGTAGTCGAGCCAGAGCGGGTCGGGATCGGTGCCGTCGATGATGGCCGCGAGGTGGTTGGCGAAATTGCGGTAGATGTTGGCGAATGCCTCCAGGTAGCCCTCCGGATGAGCCGGCGGGGTTCTGCCTGCGGCGGCCGCGGCCTTGCCGAGGTAGCCCGAGGCCGTGCGGAGGATTTCCGCGGGACGATCGGGCCATTTCAGGATCAGCGTGTTTGGTTCCTTTTGGTGCCATTCCAGTCCGCCGCATTCGCCGTAGACCCGGATGTTCAGGTTGTTTTCCTCGCCGACCGAGATTTGGGAGGCGTGGAGGACGCCTTTGGCGCCGCCGTTGAAGCGGAGAAGCACATTGGCGTCATCGTCGAGGAGGCGGCCTTCGACGAAAGTCGTGAGGTCCGCCGCTAGTTCGCGGATGTGGAGGCCCGTGATGTATTCCGCGAGGTTTTCCGCGTGGGTTCCGATATCGCCGACGCAGCCAGCCGCGCCGGAGCGTGCCGGGTCGGTGCGCCACTCCGCCTGTTTTTGGCCGGAGGCCTCGATGCGGGTTGCCAGCCAGCCTTGGGGGTATTCCACCACCACCTTGCGGACCTTGCCGATTTTTCCCGAGCGGACGATCTCGCGCGCTTCCTTCACCAGCGGGTACCCTGTGTAGTTGTGGGTGAGCGCGTAGGGCAGGCCGGTGGCCTTCACGATCTCCGCCAGTTCGCGCGCCTCTGCGAGGTCGAAGGTGGCGGGCTTGTCCGAGACCACCGGGAAGCCGTGTTCGAGGGCCGCCTTTGCGGCGGGAAAGTGGACATGGTTCGGGGTGACGATCGCCACGAAGTCCATGCGTTGGTCGCGGGGCAGCGCGGACTCTGCGATCATCATTTCGGTGAAATTCCCATAGCAGCGCGAGGGCGGAAGGAAGAGGTCGGCCCCGGAGTCGCGCGAGCGTTGCGGGTCGGAGCTGAAGGCGCCGCAGACGAGTTCGATGCGGCCGTCCATGGCGGCGGCGATGCGGTGGACGGCTCCGATGAAGGCGCCGCGGCCGCCGCCGACCATTCCCATGCGGATTTTCCGTTTGGATGCGGGGATATCGTTCATTCGTGGGTTGAGGTGGGAGGGTGGTTGGTTGGGGTGGATGTTACGCGGAATTTGTCCCGGGCTTTCGTTTCGTGCGCGACTTCAGCCAGCGGCGGAATTCCCCTCCGCGGGATTCCGGCAGGGTTCGTTGGCCGAGCCAGTCCTGGAGCGGGCGGATCGGGGCCACATGGATCGGCAGGTGGTTCATTGCCTTGGACATCGTCATGGCGGTGCGCCAGAGAGACGGCGAGGTGGCGAGCGTGGCGAACGGCGACATCGGGATGGCTCCGGGCGAGTGCACTTCCTCGCGTTTCGCCTTGTCGCGCAGGCGCAGGAGCAGGTCGGGGATCGGGATATCCACCGGGCACACCTCATTGCAGGCGCCACAGAGGGAAGAGGCTTTCGGGAGGTCGGCCAATTCCGCAAAGCGGTCGCCGAAGAGCAGCGGTGAGAGCACGGCGCCGACCGGGCCGCCGTAGGTCGACCGGTAGGCATGGCCTGAGGCCTGGCGGTAGACCGGGCAGACATTCTGGCAGGCGCCGCAGCGGATGCAGCGGAGGATTTCCCGGCAGTTTGATTCCAGTACCGAGGTGCGTCCGTTGTCGAGGAACACCACATGCATGTGGCTGGGTCCGTCCGGTTGTCGTGGTGCGCGGGGGCCGTTGATGAACTCCGTGTAGACCGTCAACTGTTGGCCGGTGGCGGATCTGCCGAGCAGGTTGAGGAAGAGCGGCAGGTGTTGTTCCGAGGGCAGCAGTTTCTCGATGCCGACCAGTGCGATGTGGACATCGGCCGGTGCCATGCCGAAGCGGGTGTTGCCCTCGTTGGTGACGAGCACGAGGCGGCCCGAGTCGGCGCAGACGAAATTCGCGCCGGTGATGCAGGCCCCGGCCTCCATGTATTTGCGGCGGAGGTGGGTGCGGGCGCGGCGGGTGATTGTTTCGGGGTCGTCGTTGTAGTCCGCGGCGATTCCTTCGCGAAGAAAGGTGGATGCGATCTCGCGGCGGTTCTTGTGGATGATCGGTTTGACGATGTGGGATGGTTCGTCGTCGTCGAGTTGGACGATGAACTCACCGAGGTCCGACTCGAGGCATTCGATTCCGTTTTCGATCAGGAAGGCGTTGAGGTGGATTTCCTCGGCCGCCATCGATTTCGATTTGGTCAGTTGCGAGATCCCGTGCTGCCGCAGAATCGAGAGCACGATGTCTTTCGCGTCATCGCCGGTTTCCGCGAAGTGCACCGAGGCGCCGTTTTGTTCGAGGGCGTTGCAGGCCGACTCCAGGTATTGGTCGAGGTGGTGGAGCGTGTGGTCCTTCACCGCGCCTGCGAGGCGGCGCAGCGCATCCGGGTCCGGGTAGTCCTTGTGGAGCACCTGATGGCGTTTCGAGGTGCCCGCCGACGAGCCGTCGATCACCGACAGTTGTTTGCCGTCGGGGATTTCGCGGGCGTAGCGTTCGATGGGTTGGACTCCGATCATGTCGGGGTTGTGTTTGGAAGCGTGTCGCGGAGGATTTGGGCGATGTGGCGCAGCGGGATGCGGCGGGCTTGGTTGGTGGCGAGTCCGTCGAGGTGCATCAGGCACGACATGTCCACGCCGGTGAGCAGGTCCGGTTGAGCCTCGAGGATGTGGTCGAGTTTCAGGTTTCCCATGCGGCCCGAGATGTGGGGGAAGGTCACCGAGAAGGTGCCGCCGAAGCCGCAGCATTGTTCCGCTTGGCCGAAGGGCACCAGTTCCGCGTTGTCGATCGAAGACAGCAGGGTTCGTGCGGCGCGGCCGGTATCTGTTCCGCGGCTGTGGCAGGAGCGGTGGAAGGCGATGCGCGTCGGGGATTTGAAGCGGCCCGGCCATGAGGTTACGCCGATTCCGTTGAAAATGAAATCCGTGAACTCCCAGGTGCGTGCGGCGAGGGAGGATACGCCGTCATCCGGGGATTCCTCGAACTGGAGAGGGTTGCCGTGGCGGTTCATGGCCGCGCATGAGCCGGAGGGGACGATCACCGGGAGGTCTCCCGAGAAGACGGCGGCGCAGTGCCTTGCCACCTTGCGGGACGCGTCCCATTCACCCGAATTGAATGCGGGTTGGCCGCAGCAAGTTTGGTTGTCGGGGAACTCCACCGAGACGCCGAGGTGTTCGAGCACTTCGACGGTTGCCTTCGCCACATCGTCGAAAAAAGCGTCGCAGAGGCAGGTGCCCATGAGAAGGACGCGGTTGCCTGTGGGCCGTGATGCGGGGTTCGACATGGTGGTACGGGGACAGGGTAGGGGATCCCGCGGTCCGTGCAATCGGGAAACAGCGCGGAGACGGGAAACGGAGGAGGCTCCGGGCCTTCTCAGGCGCCCACCGTGGCCTGATCGGGGGTTTTGGCGAAGTGAGGCAGGATTTTCGCCACTGCGTCTTGTGCCGTGAGTCCGTGGATTTTGCGGAGGGTTTCCGGTTTCCCGTGTTCCACAAATTCATCGGGCCAGCCGATCCGTTCCACCGGCACCGCGATCCCGGCCGTGTGGAGGTGTTCGATCACGGCGGCACCGAAACCGTGGAGTAGCACATGGTCTTCGAAGGTGCAGATCACGCGGCAGCTGCGTCCGAATCGTTCCACGGCGGCGGTATCGAGCGGCTTGATGAAGCGCGGATTGACCAAGGCCACCGAGAGTCCGTGTTGTTCGAGCAGTTCCTTGGTGAGCTCGGCCATCCCGTACATCGTTCCCAGGCCGAAGAGCGCCACATCCGAGCCTTCGGCGGTGACTTCCGCCTTGCCGATTTCGAGGATCCGCGGAGTTGTGCGGGGGGGCGTGCCGTTGATGGCGCCGCGCGGGTAGCGGATTGCGGAGGGTCCTGCGTCGTAGGCCGCCATTGTGTGGAGCATATCGACGAACTCCGCTTCGTCCTTCGGTTGCATGTGGACGATGCCGGGGATGTGGCGGAGATAGCCGATATCGAAGAGTCCGTGATGGGTGGGTCCGTCGTCGCCCGAGAGGCCGCCGCGGTCCATGCAGAGCCTGACCGGCAGGTTTTGCAGCGCGATGTCGTGGATGATCATGTCGTAGGCCCGCTGCATGAAGGTCGAGTAGATCGCGAGGAAGGGCCGGAACCCTTCCGTTGCCATTCCGCAGGCGAAGAGCGCCGCGTGTTCCTCCGCGATGCCGACATCGTAGTAGCGTTTCGGCAGTTCCTTTTTGAAGATCTCCAACTTGGTGCCGCCCGGCATTGCGGCGGTGATCGCCACCACCTTCGGATCGGCCTTCGCGATATCGGTCACCGTGCGGCCGAAAAGGTCCGAGCAGGTCGGGGTGGGGCTGGTGTCGGTGGATCCGTCCTCGATCTGGTAGCTGCCGAGTCCGTGGAATTTCCCCGGGTTCTCGATGGCCGGAAGGTAGCCGCGTCCTTTTTCGGTGATGATGTGGAGAACCACCGGTTCGCGCAGGGTCTTGAGGTGTTCGAAGGTGCGCACCAGCAGCGGGATGTCGTGGCCGTCGATCGGGCCGAAGTAGCGCAGCCCGAATTTCTCGAAGAGCACATTGGGGAACAGCAGGTTCTTCGCTCCTTCTTCCACGCGGTGTGCGAGGTTGCGGGCGGCTTTCCCCGCGATTTTTTCAACGAATTCCGCTGCCTTCGCCCGGACCGACGCGTAGGTCTGGTGGGTTTGGAGCGCGTTGAAGTAGCGGGCGACCGCGCCGACATTGCGGTCGATCGACCACTCGTTGTCGTTGAGGACCACGATGAACCGGCGGGTGGCTTCCGCGATATTGTTGAGGGCCTCGAGGGTGGGGCCG